>JAFABC010000053.1 GCA_023426275.1 Pseudomonadota bacterium
ATTGTTCCCTGGATTTGCCAGGGAACAATTGCGCGACCAAGAGCGCCAGCGCCGCCTCGCGCCGCCAAAGACACTTCGAGGGGGACCGGGGGGCATCATGCCCCCCGGCCGCCGGAGGCATCTTCCCGCCTCTCCCCTCTTCAGGCTGTCGCGGGTTCGGCGAAGCGCCACAGCCGGCTGGGCTTGGCAAAGGATCTGTTGATGCTCTCCAGCGGGAAATCCTGGCCGAACACCCGGAGGTGGTAGGCCCGGGCATCGGCGGCGAGATCGAAATGGAACCGATCGGGATGCAGCCGGTTGGCCATGTGCCGCAGCCCCAGCACCCACTTGGGCGCGCCGAAATCGCTCGACGGCACCGGCGCGGTGTAGACCCGTCCCGTGCGTACGGCCGAAACGTCGAGGCCGGTATCCCGGCATTCCTGGCAAAAGGCTTCCGGGGAATTGGAAATGAAGGCGGAAATGAAGATGACCTCCGGGTCGAGCCGACGGAAGGTGTTCGCATCGATGGTCAGTCCCGGCCGCCCTTCCAGCTCCAGGGTCGTGTTGAGGCTTTCCCCGCCGGCAACGCCCACGAGATGGTTTTCGAACCGGTCGCCCTTGATGCCGAAAAGCGGCTTGCCCATGGCGTAGTATGTGCGCGGCCGCTGCGTCACCCCGGCGACGCCGTCGATGACCGGCTCGATCATGTCCATCAGATAGTCCACCAGCGCCCGGGCCTGGGCATCGCGATCGAGCACGCGCCCGAAATGCCGGACGAGTCCGAAATAGCCTTCTATCGTCTGGATATCGTGGTGCAGGCGCGACAGCATTTTTTCGGCCAGCAGATGTTCCCAGGCCGCGACCACGTCGGCCTGGGTGTCCACGCCCATGGCCAGACACATGGACTCCACGATTTCGAGCCCCCGGGTGAAGGGGTAGCCGCCCTGAAACGCGGCCTCGCGCAGGGCCGGGGGCGACACCGGGCCGGTGATGGCCACGTCGCCGCCGCAACGCCCGCAACGCACTGCGGCTTCCGGCACGCCGGAACCGAGTGCGCGCACCCGCGCTCCCATGGGACCGTAGAAATCCCGCTTCACGACCGTTTCCCCACAGGAGGGACAGACCGTGTCCAGCCCGCGCGTGCCCGGCGTATTGAACACGTAGGTGAAGGGCAGCGTCCGGCGCAGCTCCCGGGCAAAGGCCTCGGTTTCGGCCATGGGCGGCTCAAAGGCCGGGTCGGCCGATTCGAGGGGCACGAAGCGCATGAGCTGGAGCACCATGGTCGGCGAGATCTCCGCCAGGGTCCGGGCCAGTTGGCGCGTATCGTCCCGGTTGTCCGCGCGCTCCATGCAGGCCACTTCCACGTGGACGCCGGCGGCGTGCAGGGCCCGGATGTTGCGCAGGACCACGGCGGGGTCCGTCCCGCCGCAGGCCTGGATGCCCTTCTCGGACACGCCCTTGACGCCGATATTGATGCCGTCGAGCAGTTCGAGCAGCGGCTCCAGGGCCTCCCCGGTGAAATAGGCATTGGAAGCGCAGGCGACGAGCAACCCCTTGTCCTTGGCCGCCCGGGCCAGCCGGAGAAACGTCTGGTAGGAGGCAAGCGGATCGTTCATCAAAAAGGCAATGCCCTCGCACCCCTGCTGCATGGCCATGGACACGACCTTCTCGGGGGCAAGCTGGCGCAGGGCCGGGCTGTCCGGGCGCATCTCCCGGGCCGTGACCGTGGCGATGCAGCCGGGGCACTGAAAATTGCAGCCCACCGTGCTGACCTGGAAAAAGGGCGCGGCAGGGTGGAAATGCAGCAGCGGAATGGTTTCCACGGAAATGGGGCTGGTGATCAGATACCGGTCCGGGAAACGCTCCACCACCGCGTTGCCGTCACAGACGTATCGCCCGCAGGCCCCGACCTTGCCGGGCGAAAGCTGGCAGCCGCGTTCACAGATGGGACAGCGCATAGTGACTCCTTGGGCCGCGACGGCGCGCGTCGCGCATTGACGATCCGCAGCACGGCGGGAGCGGGCCCTCCCCCGGGAACCATGGCGGCATCCGGCACGGCCGAAGGACAGGATGGGAACGCGGGTCTGGCAAGACTTCGCCAGCCGCGTCGCACGCAGAGGCAACCACCCGGGAAATCCGGCGAACACAACCCCAAAGCCGCATCCGGACTCCCGCCAACACCCCAGTATAGTCCCGGCGACAAAAAGCGGGCAATGTGACAGTTGTTAAAATTCACAAACAAACCCGGCAGGATACAGGATACAGCGGGACTATCTGCTCTCACGAATCATGCGACAATGCGGTCAGTGGCCGACAGCGGACCACCGGCAACGGCCACCCTTTGCCACCAAATGAAAGCGCCTGCCCGGACGACAATCCGTCCGGGCAGGCGCTTTGCGCGTTGCGGAGCGTGCCGGGGACGACGCCCCGGCATGCCTTATTTCGCCGGGCGAAACTCGTTGCTGATACTGACGAGATCGCGACGCACCGCTTCGGGCAAGTCCCGGTACGGCTGCATGACCGTGCCCGGATAGCCGTTCGTAATGACGGTCAGGGCCCGCTCGGGCATCAGGGAGAAATGCCGCAAATCCGGCGGGGCCGGAAGCAGGGTGCGACCGAAGGCGCTGCCGCCGCCGTTCACGCCATGGCACACGGAGCAGGTCTTGCCCCAGACATCCATGGCCTCGGCGCTCACTTCGTGCGCCGGCTGCGGCGTGCTGTCGAACATGGCGAACTGGCTGCCCAGCGTATCCAGCAGCCGTTCCAGCTTGTCCCGATCATAGAGCCGAAAATACGGCATGGCCGAGCCGGGCGTCCCGTTTTGCAGGATGCCGTAGAGATAGTTCCGGTCCGCCCGGATGGCGGCCAAATCCTCGGCCGGGATCAGCAGCCGGCCGGCGGCCGGTCCGCCGCCGTGCCCGGCCTTGCCGTGGCAGGGTTGGCAGGCGCCGGCGTAGATGGTCGCGCCGTTGTCGTAGACCGTGTCCAGCTTGGTCGCGAACCCGGCCAGGGCGGCCTGCCGGTACGAGGACAGGGCCTCGCTGCGTTCCTGCCGGGCCGCCTGGGCCAGGGCATGGCCCGGAGCCAGGGCGGCATCCTGCAGGAATTGCCGGGAAACGAGCATGGCCACGAAGATCACGGGCAGCAGCACCAGCAGGCTGCCCGGTCCGACGCCGGCCTGTGCCGCCTGCCCGGGGCGCAACGCCCACAAGGCCAGCATGGCGCCGGCCACCCCCACGGTCACGGCCAGCAGCACCGGCCAGTCAAGGCCGGGAGCCACGGAAAAGACCAGCGGTATGCCGATGACGACCTGGGCCAGGATGGCCCCGAACACCCAGCCGCGCAGGCGCATGGCCTTGTCGGGATCTTCCCTGGCGGAAAAAAAGAGGTGGAAGACCGCGCCGAAAACCAGCGCCGCGCCCAGGATGTGCAGATAGCGAAACAACCAGTGCGGCGCGAAGGCGGCGTCCAGATGAAAGCCCTTGGCCGCGAACTCGTCCCAGAAATCCTGCCGCTCCATCAGGGACAGCGCCCCGGTAAAAATGGCCGGCACGGTCAACAGCGCGCCAACGCCCACCACGCCGCAGACAAAGGGTAGCCAGGGCCGGCCGGTGATCTTGTGCCCGAAGGCGTCGATGCTCAAAAAGGCCACGATCAGAAGCGGGATCACGGCCAGCCAGGCATAGGAAAAAAGGCCCGTGATGGTGAAAAAGGCATGGGAATAGCGGACCTGGATGAGCAGCAACGGAGCGACGCCGAGCACCACGGCCAGACTCTTGAGCCCCAGATGCGAGGTCACCACCCGCTTGTTCCACAGCTGGCCGCCCGTATCGCCGGTGAGCCATTTTTGCAGGAAAAACACGAGTCCCAGTATGGCCGTGCCGAGCATCAGCAGCACAAAGAGCAGGTGCAGCCCGAAAGCGACAAACAGCAGTCCGTGCAGCCAGCCTTCCGGAAGCGGCATCGAGAGAAACAAATCCTTCCAGTGTCCCATGGCTACTTCCCCCCGGAACGCGACTGGCCAAGACGCGAATGTGTATTAGCCAACGAATAAAGATAGTTGGCCAACAGCAGGCGCTCTTTTTCGGAGCCCGTAAAAGGCGTCATGAAGGGCGCCAGCTCCTGGGTGATGCCGATAACGGTGTTGACGCCTTCCAGGGTGCGGCCGGCCAGACGCTGGCGGATGTCGTTGATGCCGCCAAGGGTATGGCACACGCCGCAGTTGGCCGCGAAAAGCGCCTGTCCGGCCACGGCCTCCGCGGACTGTCCGCCCTGCGTCTCGATCCAGCGCATCCGGGGAAGCATGGCCGCCTGCGTCTGGCCCACGGCCGCATGTTCGGCCAGCGGAATCTGGTTGGCGTACATGTAGCCCGGCAGCAGGTACGGACCGCGCACGAATTCGCGAACCCGCTCGAATTCCATCACCAGCCCCACGCTCAGGATGATGGTCGGGATGCAAAGCGCCCGGCTCAGCCCGCGCCGGCCAAAAAGCGCGGCCAGGGCCGTGGCCAGCAAAAATAGCACGGCCAGCCCGTTGGCCAGGGGCAACAGCATGGCCTGCTGGGACAGGGCCGAGGTGGCCACGGCGAATTTCCAATGGGTGAGGTAGGTCTGCGGCACGTTGTTGAAATAGATCCAGGCGCTGCCCGCCGTGACCAGCGCCGCCCCGAGCATCACGCCGCCGCCAAGGCGCAGCACCCGGCCGCGTTCCGCGGCCTCGCCCGAAAAGCGCCAGGCCGTCCAGGCGATGACAAAAAGCGCCCCCAGGGCCAGTCCGCCCGACACGCGCAAAAAGCACTGCGGAATAAAGGTCGGATTGAAATAGGCCTGTCCGAATCCCAACCCCCAGGGCCAGCCGTCGGGAGTCAGCATGAAGCCGAGGATGCCGGAAATCAAAATGGCGGAAAACACCGCCATGCCGACATAGCCCCAGCCCAGGGCCACCAGCAGGCCCGGCCGTTTTTCCGCCAGCCGGTCCCACAGGAAGTAGTAGATGAGCAGCAAAACGACTTCCGAGGTGAAGGCGCCCCACTCGATGAACCAGGGCCAGAAAAAAAGATGGATCAGGGAGCCGATGCCCTCCGGGGCCAGGGTGCCGGTGATAAACCAGATGCCAACGCCCGTGACGGCCCCGACCGAGGTGGTGATCACCACACAGGGACCAAGCAGCGTGCGGCTCACCCGCCCCCAAAACGCGCCCTTGCCCAGGTAGTTGAGCGTTTGAAACAACACGACCAGAGTGACCACGCCGATGGCCACGCCATGGCTGATCAGCACATGCAACACAGCGTCCAGGGCGATGGTCATGCCGTCGCCGAGGCCGGGGATATGCACAAGAGGAAACGTCATGGCTCACTTCACTTCCGGCAGGGGGATTTCGCGCACAACCGCGTTGGGGTGCGTGGCGACAAACTTCGGCCGGGGCTTTTCGTGGACAAAGGCGGCCACGTCGAGGGCCTGTTCCTGGGTCAACGAAGGCGCGTCCTTGGGCATGTAGCGCCAGGCGAAAACGGAAAGCGTGCGGATGCGGTGCATCCCTGCGCCGTCGTTGTAGGACCCATCGCCCCAAAGCGGTGGCGCGATGGGCGTGCCCTCGCCGTTTTCGCCGTGGCAGCGGGCGCAGACATCCTTATAGACCTTCTCGCCATCGGCCACGACCGGCTTGTGGGCATTGCCCAGATCATACGGCAGACCCCAGGGGATATCCGAATAAATCGGGATGTCCTTGGAAATCCATTGCAGGTAGACCAAAATCGACTGCATGACCTGTGAATTCCAGGCCGGAGCGGTGCCGTTCATGCTCCGCTCGAAACAGCCCTGGGTGCGCAGGGTCAGGTCGGCCGTATATTCCCGGCGTTTGCGGAAAAGCGGATATTTGGCCCCGACGCCGACCAGCGAAATGCTTTTGAGGCTTCGACCGCCATCGAAGTGGCAGCTGGTGCAGGACAGCTTGCTGTTGATGTACTGGCCGGCATATTTTTGCGTCTCGGTCATGATCTTGTAGCCAAGCATGACCTCCGCCCGGATGCTTTTGGGAGCGTCTTCGGGGCGTGGCGGATTATAAAATGGCTGATCAGCCGGTGAGAATACGGCGGCCTTTCCTTTTTCCGGCTTTGCGGCCACCTGCCTTGTCGTCAGGCTGGACTGGAAGAAGACGAAAAGCCAGACCCCGAAAACGAGCAGCAACGCGGTCAGGACCAGCGCCAAGTAGAGACTACGATTTTTCATGAAGGCTCCGTACAGCTCTTGCAGACAACCATCGCGCCAGATCGGACGCCCGTCTCGGGACGAACATCCGAAACCGTGGGAACCGGCCCGGGCACAGCCCCAAACCAGCTCCCGATTCTCCCGACGAGAACCCTAGCACCAAAAAACGCCCCGCCGCCCATCAGTCGGACGGAGAAGCCATACCCTGTTCCTCTATAGGGGCAGACCATATCACCAGAAGATCGAATGTCAACAAAGGCAATACGATACCAAACGGAGAGAAGAATGCCTCCGGCGGCCGGAGGCGTCTTTCGGGTCTTTTGGCCTTGGGCATAAAAAAAGCCCCGTTGCGTGCTCAGTGAGCGGCAACGGGGCTTTTAAAAAGCGCCCTGGCGGCGACCTACTTTCCCACGCAAGGATACGCAG
>JAFABC010000047.1 GCA_023426275.1 Pseudomonadota bacterium
GCCAGGAATCCAACTTTTTTTGTTGCGCTGAAAGATTGCGCTCCGGAGGCTGCGTCGCCTCCAGTTTGAGCGTGCGATGCATTCTTTCGTGGCAGCCATTTTGCTCCGGTTTCCCCGGTTCTATAAAATCAACCAGGATGCCCAGCCGGATCCACCAAACGCTTAGTTGTGTCAGACCGGCCAGGCCTGTCGATCCAAATGGCGTGCCATTGTCGACGCGTATGGCTCGCGGCAATCCATAAACAGCAAAGATACTGTTCATGGCTTCTTTTGCATTTTCAAGGCACTGCCGTGGATAACCACGGCAGGCCAGCACATACCGGCTGTAGATGTCGCTTACCGTCAATGGGTGACAGATGCTCCGGTCGCCCAGACGAAACCAGCCCTTATAGTCAACGCTCCAGACGTCATTTGTTTGCCGGGGACACAGGAGTTCATGCCGTCGCAGGCGCCCGGCCGATTGGCGCCGCCTTGTCCGGGGAGCGGCAATCAGTCCGTGCCTTTTTAAAATATCGCCGGCTGTACTTGGAGCGGGAGGTTTTTGTATCCCATGCTCGTTCCGAAGAAGTTGAACGAGTTTTTTGGGCCCCCAATATGGAAATTCCTGGCGCAAAGACACCAAAAGCGATTCCACAACAGCAGGCGTCCGATGCGGGCAGTGTCGCGGGACCCGACTGTGCTCTGCGACACTGCCCGTTTTCTGATAACGCCGTAGCCATTTGTAGCCGGTTTCGCGGCTGATTCCATATTTGCGGCACAGGGACGCAAACGACTCCCGCCGCAGCAACACTTCCTCGACAAACCGGGCGCGCTCTTCCATGGGGTTGACCTTTTTTCAGGGCATCGGCGCTTCCTCCTGTGCCCATAAGTGTCAACCATGTACCCGGTCTGATCTGTCAACTATCTACCCGGTTCATACCGGCATCATGCCCCCCGGCCGCCGGAGGCGTCTTCTCCTCCTAAAACATGTAGCGCAGGTAATAGCCGGACGTGGGGTAGGCCCAGATGCCCTGGCGCAGGGCGCTGGCCGGGATGTGCTGGCGCATGGCCAGGGCGACCACGTTGATGATTTCCTCGGCGTCGTGGCCCAGGATGTGCGCGCCGAGGATACGGTCATCGTCCGGTGAAACCAGCGTCTTGGCGTAGCCCGTGGTTTCCCCCAGCCGTTTCCAGGGAAAGGCTTCGGCCAGATCGGTTTCCTTTTTTTCGTAGGCGAGGCCCTGGGCGCGGCAGGCGTCCTCGGTCAGGCCGGCCATGGCCAGGGGCGGCAGGGAGAACAGCACGCTCGGCGTGCCGGTACGGTCGATGGGCCGGGTATTGCCCGAGAGCATGTTTTCGGCCGCAACCGCGCTTTCCAGGTCGGCCGTGGGCGTCAGGGCGTAGGGCGCGTCCAGGCAGTCACCGGCGGCGTACACGTCCGGGTTGCCCGGGCATTGCAGGAATTCGTTGACCACGATGCCGGCCCGGTTGGTTGCCACGCCTGCCACATCGAGTCCCAGGCCTTCGATGTGCGGCGGCCGGCCGGCGGCGTTGACCACCATGTCCGTGGAAAACGATCCCCGGGGCGTTTCCACGAGCAGTCCTTCCTCGTTTTCGCGGATGGCCGTGACCGGGGCGTTGAGGCGCGCTTCGATGCCGGCCTCCTTGGCGGCGCCGGCCACCCGGGTCACCGCGTCCTGGTCGAAGCGGCGCAGGAAGGCGTCGCCGTGGGTCAGGATGAAGGCCTCGGCCCCGCAGGCGGCGGCGATGTGGGCCAGTTCGAAGGCCACGAAGCCGCCGCCCACGAAGACCACCCGGCCGGGCAGCTCGTCCAGGTCCAGAAAGTCGTCGCTGGTGAACAGCAGTTCCGCGCCCGGAAAATCGAACCGCCGGTGCGTCTTGCCCACGGCGATAAGAATTTTTTTGGCTTCCAGCTCGGTGTCGTACACACGCACCGTGTGGGGGTCGGTGAACACGCCCCGGCCGTGCACGACATCGATGCCGGCCGCCTTGTACGAGGCGGCCACCCGGGCGTCGACGGGCGTGGTAAAACCCCGTTTGAAGCGCATCAGCGCCGGCCAGTCGGCCTTGGGGCTGCCGATAAGCCCCTTGCCGGCCAGATGCCGCGCCGCGGTCCTGGCCTCGGGCGCGGCCATGAGCACCTTTTTCGGGTTGCAGCCCGTGTGCGGACAGACGCCGCCCAAAAGGCCGGCTTCGACCACGGCCACGGACCAGCCGGCTTCCCGGCAGCGTCTGGCCGCCGGCCCGCAGGCGGGGCCACCGCCAAGCACCACGATATCGTAGTTTTTACGTGTCATGTAGGCTATCCTTTGCCGGGACTGCTCCCGGTCCCTGGCTTTTGGGAAAAAGCTACCACGATTTCAATGGCGGGGACACCCCCCGCAGACACGGAGGCGGATATGGCCGGACGCCATGACTACGATTTGCTGGTGCTTGGCGGCGGGGCGGCCGGGCTCACGGTCACGGCCGGGGCGGCCCGACTGGGCGTGCGCACGCTTCTTGTCGAGCGCGAGGACCGCCTTGGCGGCGACTGCCTGCATTTCGGCTGCGTGCCGAGCAAGACGCTTTTGGCCACGGCCCACGCCCGGCACATGCTGGCCCGGGCCGGGCAGTTCGGCCTGCCCGAATGTGTCGCGCCGCCGGTCGATTTCACGGCCGTGCGCCGGCGTATCGAAACGGTGATCGCCGGCATCCAGCAGCATGACTCACCCGAGCGGTTCCGCTCCCTCGGGGCGGACGTGCATTTCGGGCAGGCCCGGTTTCTCGACGACCACGCCCTGGATCTCGACGGCCGGCGCGTGAGCGCCGACCGCATCGTCATCGCCACGGGCTCCCGGGCGGCCGTGCCGGACGTGCCCGGACTGGCCGAAACGGGCTATCTGACCAACCGCGAGATTTTTTCCCTGGAGGCGCTGCCGCCGTCGCTGCTCATCCTCGGCGGCGGGGCCATGGCCGTGGAAATGGCCCAGGCCTTCACCCGCCTGGGCAGCCGGGTGACCGTGGTGCAGCGCAGCCCCCGGCTGCTGCGCCGCGAGGACGCGGATCTGGCCGCCGTGGTCGCCGCGCGTCTGGTCGCCGAAGGCGTGGACCTGCGTCTGGGAGCGACCCTGGTTTCCGTGGCGGCCCGGCCGGAGGGCGGCAAGGCCGTGGTCATCGAACGCGACGGCCGGCGCGAGACCCTTGCCGCCGCCGACATCCTGGTGGCCATGGGCCGCCGGCCCAACCTCGACAAATTGGACCTCGACGCGGCCGGCATCGCCCGGACCCCGCGCGGACTCGCCCTGGACGCGCGGCTTCGCGCCAGCCAGCCCCACGTGTTCGGGGCCGGCGACGTCACGGGCGAGCATCTTTTCACCCACGCCGCCGGCTACGAGGGCGGCGTGGTCGTGGCCGGAGCCGTCTTCCGCCTGCCGCGTACGGCCGACTACCGGCATCTGCCGCGCTGCGTCTACACCGAGCCGCAACTGGCCGTGGCCGGTCTGACCGAGCAGGCGGCCCGGGAGGCCGGGTTGTGGCGGGAAACCATCACCGAACCCTTTTCCGGCAACGACCGGGCCAGGGCCGAAGGGGAGACTGCCGGCGTGGTCAAGCTGGTGCTCGGCCGGCGCGGCCGCCTGCTCGGGGTGGGCATCGTCGGACCGGCGGCCGGAGAACTCGCCGCCGCCTGGGCCGTGGCTCTGGCCGGGAAGGTCGGGCTCGGCACCATCGCCGGGGCCGTGCATCCCTATCCGACCCTGGCCGAAATCAACAAACGGGCCGCCGGCCGGCAGCTGGAACCAAAGCTCTTTTCACCTATGGTGCGCCGCCTGCTGCGGCTGGTCTTTCGCTACCGGGGCCCCGCGTGAGCGTGCGGGATGGCAGGGACAGGGAGGAAGATGCCTCCGGCGGCCGAGAGGGGCACTGCCCCTCTCGGACTCTCCCGAAAGGGGTGGGCGGACGTTGGGGTGGCCGGGTGCTCGAACGTTTGTCGGCGCATTTT
>JAFABC010000138.1 GCA_023426275.1 Pseudomonadota bacterium
TCTTTCTAGGCGCTGCCGATGATGATGCCGGTCAGAAACACGAGCACGCCGCCAAGGCCGACCTGCAGGGCCGCCGAGATGACGGGCGTTTCCATGTAGTGGGCGCGGACCCAGGTGATGGCCGCGAGTTCGAGGGCGACCACCGCGAAGGCCACCATGATGGCCATGTGGTAGTCGGTGATGAGAAAGGGCAGGGTGTGGCCGATGCCGCCCAGGGTGGTCATGAGGCCGCACACGAATCCCCGCACCCAGGGGTGTCCCCGGCCCGTCATGCTGCCGTCGTCGGACAGGGCCTCGGCAAAGCCCATGCTGATGCCGGCGCCGAGCGAGGCGGCCAGCCCGACCAGGAATGCCTGCCAGCTGTCATGGGTGGCCGTGGCCGCCGCGAACACCGGGGCCAGGGTGGACACGCTGCCGTCCATGAGCCCGGCCAGTCCCGGCTGGACGACCTGGAGCACGTAAAGGCGCTTTTGCGTTTTTTCCTCGGAGTCCCGGGCGTTCTGGTCGAGGTGCGCCTCGGCGAGGTGTTCGGCCCGGTCTTCGTGCTTGCGTTCGGCCTGGGCCAGATCGTCGAGCAGACGCCGGACATCGACATCCTGGGACCGGGCCGCGGCTTTTTCGTAAAACTGCCGGGTCTCCATCTCCATGGTGGCGGAAAACCGCCGCACCGCTTCGAGGCCCAGCGGCCGGACCAGCCACAGGGGCTTGCGCTGGATGAAGCCCTTGACGTCCTGCCGGCGGATCAGCGGAATATGTTCGCCGAACTTGGCCTTGAACAGATCGGTCAGCCGCCGCCGGTGGGACGACTCCTCGGCCCGCATTCCGTCGAAGACCGCGGCCGTGGCCGGATAATCGGTCCGCAGGGCCTCGGCGAAATCCGCATAGACCCGCTCGTCCTCCTCTTCCAGGGAGATGGCCAGGGCCAGGACTTCATGCTCTTTGAGATCGGAAAATTTCTTCATGCTGGTTGTTCCTTGCCCACGACAACACAATGGGGACATTCACTGCACTGTTGCAGGAAAAATTTGCACAAACGGTCTGACGTGGCAACAACGAGCGTGTCTCATTTTGTCGACGGATCGCCTGCCAATCATGGCCGGGCACAATCATAAGGCCGATTTTCCCCATGACAAGTCCGCGATACTGCAGACGGGACAGTCTCCGGCGGCCAGGAGAGGAGAAGATGCCTCCGGCGGCCGGGGGGCATGATGCCCCCGTCCCCCCCTTTCGGGAGAGTCCGAGAGGGGCCGTGCCCCTCTCGGCCGCCGGAGGCATCTTCACAATCCCCCCTGGAATCGGCGTTCCTTCACCGTCCTTGCCTTTTCGCCCTGGGCGGGCGAAGCTTGTTGCGTTGTCTCGGGAGTGTCCCCCCTGGCCGATCGGTTGGCGGTGGGAGTTGCCACACCTTTTACCCTGTTAGGATCATGAGCGACGCCAGCATGTCCGAACCCACCACCCCTCCTTTGCTGCTCACCCTGGGCGATGCCAACGGCATCGGTCCGGAGTTGGTCTGCCGGCTGCTTCCGGAACTTTCACCGGCAACCCTTGGCCTGCGCCTGGGCCTGATCGGCCCGGAGGCCGCCCTGACCGCCCATTGCCGGCGGCTGGCCCTGGAGCCGTTTTGGACGAACCTCGATGCGGCCGAACCCGATGCCCTGGCCGAACAGGCACCGGGCGTGTATCTGCTGACGCCGCCGCGCCTGGAGGGCCTGCCGGTGACGCCGGGCAGGGAAACGCCGGCCGGCGGGCTCGCGGCCGGCGAATCCCTGGAATACGCCGTGGCCATCCTGAACCGGCACCACGAATGGGGGCTGGTCACGGGGCCGCTGTCCAAGGCCGCGCTCAACGAGGCCGGATTCAGTTTCCCGGGGCATACGGAATTTCTGGCCGAGCGTTCGGGCGTGGGCCGGGACGGGGTGTGCATGCACCTGTGCGGTCCGGTGCTGCGGGTCAGCCTGGTCACCACCCATCCGCCCCTGGCCAGGGTGCCGTCCCTTGTCACCTATGACCGGGTGGCCCGGTGTCTGGCTCTGACCTGGGACTATGTGCAGCGTCTGGGCGTGTCGGACCGACCCATCGCGGTGTGCGGGCTCAATCCCCATGCCGGGGAAGGGGGGCTGCTTGGCCGGGAGGACGAGGATGTGGTGCGTCCGGCCGTGAACGCGGCCGTGGCCAAGGGCATCCGGGCCGTGGGGCCGCTGCCGGCGGATACGGTCTTTCACCGGGCGGCGGCCGGGGAATTTTCCGCCATTTTGGCCATGTATCATGACCAGGGGCTACCGCCGCTCAAGCTGTTGCACTTTCGCGAGACGGTCAACGTGACCTTGGGACTGCCCTTTGTGCGAACATCCGTGGGTCATGGCACGGCCTTCGAGCTGGTGGGAACGGACAGGGCCGACACGGCCAGCCTGCGGGCGGCCATCGAGCTGGCCCAGCGGCTGACGACCGGTCCGGGCGCGCGGGCGCGGGCCTAGGCCGCGAAAGGACATCGGGAAAGAACGCCCGGCCTTGCCGGCGGGGCGTTCTCCCGGCTGTCCGCGACGTCCCGGGCGGCGCTGTCCGTATGCGGGGCTAGGCCACCACCCACACGGCCAGGCCCTTGGCCGCCTGGATGATCTTGGTCGAGACGCTGCCGAACAGGAATTCCTCCTGCTTGGACATGCCGCGCCGGCCGATGACCACGGTGCCGAATTCCCCTTCCTCGGCCAGCCGCAGGATTTCCAGGGCGATGCTCGTGCCGATGCTGCATTCCCTGGACTCGCGCAGGGGCGAGCGGCAGCTTTCCACGAACCGCGTTTCCACCCAATCGCCGGGCAGGCCGGCGTCGAGCAGGATCTTGCGCGCGTCTTCCAGGGCTTCGAGGATCACCCGCACCCGTCGGGCGCATTCGTCCTTCCAGGAGGCGTCGTCGGGGAACAGGTCGCGATCGGGCGGCCGCTCGATGGCGGCGATGGTGACCCGGCGTTCCGGGCCGGACCCGATCATGGCGGCCGTGTAGGCGACCGCCCGGTGGGAGTTTTCCGAACCGTCGAAGGCGATCAGGATTTTTTGGATGTTCATGGCTGCTCCGGTCAGGGGTTGGTACGGCGCTGCCGCATGAGCGCCTCGTGGGCCGCCTCGAGATCGCGAATGAGATCCGGAGTCGCGTCATAAAAGATATTGGCGGCCAGGGAAAAACGCAACAGGACCTTGTTGAGCGCGTCGGGAATGTATGGAAAGAGCTTTTGCAGGTTGACGATGCGGTTGGGGAACATGATCGAACAGTCCTCGGGAACGATCAGGGCGCGTTGTGCCTCGGAGAGGGACTGGGTGGTATGTTGGCCCATGCCGACAAGAAACTGGATGATGTTGCCGAGGCCGAAGAGGTCCAGGCCGAAGGGACTTTCCTGAATGTCGAAGGTGTAGTCGAAGTCGATCCAGGTGTACTTGCCGTCGTCATAGCGCACGTACAGATGGTCGCGGCGGATGTCGCCGTGCTTTTCCTGGTGTGCGTGAAGCCAGGCGATGGCCCGGCAGGCCTCGATGAAGTTGGCGAGCACATCGGGGAACATGTCGTAAAAATAGTCCCGATGCGGCATTTCCAGGTTCTCGATGCGTTCATCGAGCCGCTTGCCCGGCACCACGTCGAGGATGCGCGCCGGGTTGCCCACGGCGTCCGGGATCGTGACGCCCTGCATGAACCGGTCGTCGCCGCGCACCAGATCGAGGATGCGCGACTCCTTGCGCGGGCTCCGGGTGCAGGTCACGACCAGGGAGCCGATATTCATGGGAAAGGATTCGTGGAAGACCAGCTTGATGAGTTTGCGCTCGCCGGTTTCGAGATCGCGGCAGCGTTTGACCCAGAATTTGGGGTCTTCCAGGCCGAAGCGGCGTTCCGCCTCGTCGCGCAGCACCAGGAAATGGCGCTGTCCCAGGACAATGACGTCACCATGGCCGATGCGCATGAATTCGGTGGTGTCGGTATAGATTTCCCCGACGTGTCGCGCGGGAAAATCAGGGGCCATTCGGGCCAGAAGTTCGCGGGCGGATGGGGGCAAGGCGACCTCGTTTGTTTTATCGTTATGGGCAATATGCCGCAAACCGGTGCGACGGGCAATGGTTTGCGGGGATTTCCCCGTGCTGGCGGTCGGTTGGAAATGTCGTGCCGCGCCCGGCGCCCTTGTGTCCCGGGCCGCAAACAGGCTACCCACGGGCCATGGCGGTCCTGGCCGCGTGGCCCTGCCGCCAGCCCATTGCCGCAACAGTCTCGGAAGGCTTGACGCACGCGGCGGCAAGTCGGACCGCAGGCCAAGGGGAGCATTATGCCGCAACCGTGGAAGCAACGCCGCGCCGGCTGGATCAGGACGGTGTCCTGGGCCTTTCTATGGCTGGCCCTTGGGCTGTACCTGCTGGACAAGACGGCCAGAATGCAGGCCGATCCCGATTTATGGGGCTATCTCGCCTTTGGCCGGCTCTTTTGGCAGGGCGGATTTCCTTACAAGGACGCCTTTGCCTTTACGCCCATCAAGGAGCTATGGATTTACCACGAATGGCTGCTCGGCGTGTTATATTACAAGGCGGTTTCGCTGTTCGGCCTGCAGGTGTTGCAATACGTCAAGTACGCCACCTTGCTGCTGACGCTTTTCGTGCTGGTGGTCGTGGCCCGGAAGCGGGGCGGGCGGGCGGCCCTCGTCTATCTTGTCGCCTTGTACGTGATGCCGGTTTTCACCATGAACGCCAGTCCCACGCGGGCCAAGGTGTTTTCCCATCTTTTTTTCGCCGTGACCGTGCTTGTGCTCGAAGCCGCGCGTACGGGCAAACAACGGCTGCTCTTGTGGCTGCCGCCGTTGTTTCTCGTCTGGGCGAACCTGCACGGCGAGGTGGCCGTGGGCTTTCTGGCCTTTCTGGCCTACGCTGTGGGGGCCGTGCTGGACGGCCGACGCCGGGAAGGCGGGGTGTACGCCGCCACCGGCCTGGGCTGTCTGGCGATCACGGCCATCAACCCCTATGGCACGTCGTTGTGGACGTTTTTTCTCTATGCCTGGAAACATCCGCGCCCGGACATTTTGGAGTGGCGCAGCATTTTTGCCTTCATCGCGGACAAACCGGAGTTCGGCGTCTTTTTCGCGACCCTGGCCGTGATTGTCCTGGCCGGGGTGCTGCTTGGCCGGGACAGGCGCGACTGGATCTCCCTGCTTATGCTGTGCGGTTTTTTGGTCGCGGCGGCCAAGTCGGTGCGGATGCTGACCTATTTATGCATGGCCATCATCCTGTATGTGCCGGCGCTGCTGGATGGGGCCGTGGAAAAGGTCTCCTCCCGGGTCCGGCCCTGGCGCGGGGTGGTGTTGCCCGCCCTGGCCCTGGTGGCTCTGGGCTACAGTGTCTGGCAGGCCGGGCGGCTCTGGCGGCGGGATATCGTTCAAATCCGGGTGGAGGACGCCGCCGGGCCTGTTTCCGCAGCGGGCGCCGCCATGTATTACCCGGTCGATGGCCTGCGCTTTCTGCGGGAAACGCGGCAGGCGGGCAGGATCATACCGCAGTTCGAGTGGGGCGAGTATCTGCTGTGGACCCTGCCACCGGCCTTCAAGGTCGGCATGGATGGCCGCTACGAGACCGTCTACGACGACGCCTATACCAGGGATTATTTCGCCTTTGTCCACGGCGAGCGCGACCCGGCCGCCTTTCTGGACAAATACGGTGCGGATGTCGTGCTGCTCAAAAACAAGGAAAAGGCCGTCGCCCGCCTGCGCCGGACGCCGGGCTGGCTGGAAGTGTTTCATACCGATGGCTACAGCATGTTTTACTCGACCTCCTTTGATCCGGGCCGATGAAGGGGCGTATCGTCGAGGATGAAAACGCAATTCCCGTTCTTGCTGGCGGGCGGATCGATAACGGCGTGGCCTCTGAGAGCCAGGACAGATGAAATCTGCGCCAGTTGCGTCGGATCGACCCGGGGAAATCGGAGGCGGCATCCTTTGCTAATAAAAAAAATGATGGGAACATTATGAAATATGTGTTGCTGTTTGCGATTGTTTTCTCTCTGTGCAGTACGTTTTGCCTTTCTGGCCAACCAACCCTGGGCACAGGGGCCTTCGGTTTTGATTGGCTGAACCCTGCAAGCGCCCAGTGTGAATTGATAACCCGATCATTGCGTGAGAAATTCAAAAATTGTTCCTATCAGGCGGATGGAGCTTTCGGGCTGGCAGACCCGTTTTTCACCTGTCCATTGAGCGATCATCGTGCGTTCCTTGTTTTTGAGAATGAATCGATATGCAATAGAAATCTTGAAACGATGCAGGCAAATGCTCCATAGGGAAAGGTGTCGCCGATTGCGCGATATTGTCTTGAAGCCATAGAGAATAAAAGACTTCCCACCTCTGTTCGTATGCTTTGGCAAGTGCGTGGCTTGGCGCACCAATTGAAAAAGGCCCCATCGGCGCAATGCCGATGGGGCCTGACAGTGATCGAGCGGACGCTTTCTTATTGAACGCGTACAACCGGTGGCGTCTGCCAGGTGCCGTCCAGAATGGAAGGCGGCGTCGCATTCGGCCAGTACAGCCGAAGCGTCAGCGCAAAAGGTCCGTCCGGCGCGGGGAGCCAGTTGGCTTCCTTGGATTTGCCCGGGGATTTGTGCTGGAAGTAGAGGGTCACCGAGCCATCCGCATTCTTCACGAGCTTGTTGCGCGGGCTCACGGTCAGTTTGTTCTGCTTGTTCGGATAGAACCACAAACCGGTTGGCGTGGCCTCATACATGGTGATCGACCAGAACGCCAGGGGATTGACGGGAGGCATCTGTCCCTTGGGGAAGGTCAGCGTGTACTTGTTGGAACCGTTGAGCGTCTGCCCGGCTCCGTCGACATAGGTCGTCGGATAGAGCGAAACGTGGGGGAGTTGCGAAGGCCAGCCGCGCACGGCCCAGGCGCCACGCTCAAGATAATTGGTTCCATAGCGGCCGCCAACCGTTGTCACGCGCCAGCCGTTCACGGACTTTCCCAGTCCCTCCCAGGTGGTGGTCATTTTTTGCAGCGCAATTTCGGGGACGTCTTTGAGCGAGGCTTGCGCCGCGACGTCGAGCTTGCTCGGGTCGAAGGGCTGTCCCGGGACGATGCCGATCTTGGCCATGCGCGCGAGCATGGGCGCATCCTCCGGCGCTGCCGGCGCCGCGTCGGCCATGAGTCTGGTCATCAGATTGAAATAGCCGGTGGTGCCCAGGGAGGCGATTGCCTTTTGCGGCGGCTCGGTCATGCTGAACCCCGGATTCGGATTCACAGGCGGGGCTTTGAAGGTATACGGCTTGCCGTATGCGGAAAGCGGCATCACTTTGTACTGGGCCTGCAGTGCATGCACCTTGCCAAGGTCCGCAGGTGTATTGAGGGCGTAGGTGCGTCCGAGGATGATCATATAGCGCGTCGGGAAGCTGATGTGCGTCATGCCCTTGGGAACGTCGCCTTTCCAGCCAGGTCCCGTAAAGAGATACGTCATCGCCTTCTCGCCGCTGGTGTTCGTGCCTACGCTGTTTTTCACGATCATCCAGAGATCGACCAGTTCAAAGGTGAAAAAGCGATTTTTGATCTCCGGATGGCTGAAGACCTGCGGCTCGGACAAATCGAGCCAGGCCACCGAGTACAGCGTATCGGCATTGGTGGCTGAAACGCCGCGGTACGTTGCCGGCGGATAGCCTTTGATATTGAAAAACGTGCCAGTCGGTGCGCTTATTTCCCCGACCTTGTCCACGTTGCTCATCTGCATCCGCGTAACGTCCGTGGTGACGAGCGAATATCCATAGATGTAGGCGTCAACGGCGATTTGTTGCACTTCATCCGGAGTCAGCGTCGGTGCGCTTTTGGTATGGGTTGTACATGCCACAAGCGCCGTCGTTATCACAAACGCGGCCAATACAGATGTGAACATGTTGCATGTTTTTTTCATCGCGCATCTCCTCATTCCATAATTGAGAATTGTTCCAGTAAATTATGACCAACAAATCCCTAGTCGGCGTCAATGCGACTCGTTCTTGCCGCGATGGCGTTGCAGCCTGTCATCCGGGTTTCCCTGTCATCCTGGGCCCATCGTTCTTCGCACTCGGAACGCGAAGGCCACCCCCTCGAATGGCCGCATCGAACGTGTGGGCTTTTTGTCGTTCCCCTTGTCATGGTGACGCCCACGTTCCGATATCCGCGCATCACGGGGCTGTATTTTCGGAAAGTGTAGCCGATGCTGGCCGTGGTGTCCCAGGTTATGGCCATGTTTGGGGAGACGATGGATTTTTTCAAGTAGGGAGAAATAACAAAAGGTCCCGGAGCTGTCTGATCCACAGGCGTAATCTTTGACAAAAAAACGAAAGCATGCGTCAGCATGTGTCTTTGGAGACGACACGGGAGGGGAAATATCCCCAGGGGGACAGGCGTTGGCGGCTGTTTTGGAAGGCTTTTTATCAAAGCGTTTCCGGAAGAGGCGGCAGGATGAACGCTTCCGTGCACAGCGGTGTAGGCCCGCATGGGGCGGAGCGTCGGTTCAACACACGCGGCGGGACTCGGAACCCCCGTGCGGGCGACCTCAAAATGGCCGCCGTGTACGGTTTGGTACCCGGGAAAGGGGGAATGTCAAAAGACGGAAAAAGACAAAGCCGGGCTATTTCTAGCCCGGCTTTGCGCATGATTTTCAGGGTCGGAGTCCTTTCCAGACTGCCCTGGTATATTCCGGTGGTGGAGGCGATGGGACTTGAACATATATGTCTCGGATTTCCCTTACCTTCACAAAACGTCATTTCTTATTGAATTTTAGCTAGATAATCACCTTTCAAGCTTCACCTAGATTCACCTCTTTACCCCCTATTTCACGCCATATCTGGTGGAATTTAGGTGGAGGCTATGTGATTTGTCTTGATAGCCCGAGACTACCGTGATAGAACCACACCGTCTCCACCACACCAAAACGGTGGTCCCATCGTCTCCACCAGGGGGGGGTAAAAAATGGGCTTCAAATGGTTTCCAACAGAGCACGAAGGCATCCGCTACCGGGAGCATCCGGCCAGAACTTACCGAGAACGGGGCGTAGGGAAGAAGGCTAGACCAGAACGCTTTTATGGCTTCCGGTATTCCTTCGACGGCAAGAGGTACGAAGAGTCTGTGGGCTGGGAGTCTGAGGGGATTACCCTTGACGTGGCCGTGGTGAAGCTGGCCGAACTTCGTAACGCTCAACGTCTTGGGAAGGGAGCGGCTACGCTGGCAGAAACCAAGGAAGAGAACCGCCAAGCTAAACTTGATGAGGCGAAGCAGAACATTACTTTCGGAGAAGTAGCCCTTCGTTATTTAGCTGAAAAGAAAAATGTTATCTCAACTTGGGGATGGAATGATAGGAATCTTAGACTTCATATCCTGCCTTACTTAGGGCACAAGTCTATCAAACAAATCCTTCCATCTGATATTGAAGTTGTTAGGACTAAGTGTTTAGAGCGGGAGCTTTCCCCCGCTACGATTAAACATTGTTTGGGAATCGTCAGGGCTGTTTTTAACTATGCTATCAAAGAAGAGCTTTATGATAGGATCAATCCCATTAAAAGAGTTACCCTCCCCAAATTTGATAATGCGAAAAGTAGATTCTTAAAACCAGAGGAAGCGAAAGCTTTGCTTGATGAGCTTAAAACCCGTTCCCAGGATTGGTACGATATAACATTCGTTTCCCTGTTTACCGGAATGAGATTAGGGGAGATTCTTTCTTTGACGTGGAACGATATTGATCTTGATGCCAAGGAACTACATATAAAGGACACCAAAACAGTAGAACCTAGAACCGCTTATTTGACCGATCAACTTTTAGAGTTATTCACCAGAAGGAAAAGCCTGTCTACAGGTGAATTAGTTTTCACAGGTCGAAGAGGCCAGAAGATCGAAAAAGTATGTAAGACGTTTGAACGTGCTGTTGCTGCTGTTGGTTTGAATGATGGGATAACCGACACCCGCCAAAAAATAACTTTTCACTCTCTACGGCACAGTTTCGCAAGTCACTTAGCCGAGCAGGGGGAACCGCTCTTTGCTATAATGGAGTTAATGGGCCATAAGTCGATGGCGATGACCAAACGATATTCCAAAACAGGCGATAAAGTAAAACGCGCTGCTGTAGAAAGGCTAGCTACGTTGACAAGTGAGTAGTTAACGCACCGATTAACAGGTCTAAAGAGGCGGGGGATTCTTCCCCCGCTTTTTTTATGTCTGAAAAACTTTCAAGTATATAATGGTTAAGATACATCCGGTTTTTACTTGACAAGATTGGCGAAAATGGCTATATTAGAAGGTGCTATTCTTCAACAACAAGGGAGGAAAGGAACATATTTTTCTGTGGTAGATTGTAAATAGCAATCCCGCTCCCAACAGTCAACACGAATTTTGGAATCAATTCCAAAAAAATGGAGATGAAAAATGAATGAGATTTTTGAATCACTAAGCGAACAGCTTCCCCCAATGATTCCCCGTACGAAGTTTAAAGAGATCGTCGGGCCGTTTTTCGGGGGAGCTACTTTCACGCGGGGCTATTTGGAAAATTTAGACTCGAAAGGGATGGGGCCGCAGGTGGTGAAAATCGGGAAGCGGGTGTTCTACCCCAAGGCGGGGCTGATTGAATGGCTTCGTGGGAAGCTTAATTAGTTTTTTGGAATTGATTCAAAAAAACAAAGCCCCGTTGGGGATAACGGGGCCGGCTGGGGAAGATGAACGTCTTGACTATAATATAAATGCAATTGAGAGAAAGTCAAGAAACAAAGGAACACGAAGATCACTTTAGAAGGAATATCCGTTATGTCTGAGACTGTATATACTCCCGCTGATGCAAATATTGAACCGAACCGCGAAGATGCTCTACACTTTTTAAGGATTCTTTGGGGTGACACTCCCCCTTGTGGTGTATTTTCTTCGTCAGTATTTAATCCTAATCAATTACATAGTTTCCACAACACACCAGAAGAGTTAGTAGATAAGGTGATGGAGCTTACTGTTTCTAGGGAAGTGTATTATCGCGTCGGTCTTATGGGGGCGCGCCCTTCTTCTGGTCGTGGTGATAGCAATGCCACCACTTGCATTCCTGGCTTCTATGTTGAAGTTGATTTTGGGGAAGTTGGTCATGCTGAAAAGAACATTCCCCCCACTTTAGAGGCGGCACTAGAGCTAGTTCATGGTCTTGAGATTGTGCCTTCTCTTACTGTTGAATCGGGGGGAGGTATCCATTGCTATTGGCTTCTGGATCATCCCCAGGAAGTCACCGAAGAGAACCGGACAGAGCTATCACGAATCCAAGGGAAGATTTGGGCCATGGTCAAGACGGCTGGCCGGGCGCGTGGATGGAATCTGGATAACGTGTCGGACTTTGCCCGTGTTCTTCGTCTGCCTGGGACATTGAATCATAAGCACACCCCTCCCCGATTGGTCAGACTGTCCGATGACAGTGAACCGACACGCTACGGCCTTGAGCTTCTAAATGGTCTGGCTGATCCACCAGAAGATTATAATACCCCAGAACCATATCAAGCTGGGGAACGTCCTTCTGATGGTGTGTTGTCTCATGCTGATGTGGTAATTGAAAAATGCCAATTCATACAGCACTGTGATGAAGATGCTGCATGTCTACCGGAACCCCATTGGTGGGCGATGGTATCGAACTTAGCTTTCTGTGAAGGAGGGGCAGAAGCTATTCATTCCCTATCCAGAACATACCCAGGCTACACGAAAGCGGAGACGGCTTCAAAGATTGAACAAGCACAAAGGGCGGCTGGTCCCCATACCTGCCAGTACATTCAAAACTATCTTTGCGAAGACTACTGCCAGGGTTGTAAGTACAAAGGAGTGGTCAAGGCTCCTATCGTGTTGGGCATTCCTGGTGAAAGTGTAAAAGCAAGAGTGGTGAACGAACTCAATCAGAAGGTAGCCTGGGGACTACACCATGCAGATTCTGAATGGACAGAATTTTATGTTTATGCAGAAAAAGAAGATGGCGTAGAGCATTTTGGATTTATCAGTCAAGCAACACTTAAAAACATATATAAAGACCAGAAAGTAGCTATCGAAGTTGGGGAAGGTAAGGATAAGAAGGCAGTTGTAAAATCGAAGTTTGAAATATGGGATAGCCATCCTTCCCGAAAAAAATATGCGGGTATAGGCGTCTTTCCGCTTGGAAAGGAAGGTAACGCCTTAAACCTCTTTCGTGGTTTCGGTTGCTATTATTATCCTGGCGATTGGTCACGGATAAACAACCATATCTTTGAAGTCCTTTGTGGTGGCTCTCAAGAACACTATGAATACTTCTTAAACTGGTGTGCCTTCATCATTCAGAATGTGGGAGTGAAGAAAGTCAAGACGGCAATAGTGTTAAAGAGTGAGCCACAAACAGGTAAGAATTTGTTTATCGATGAAGTGCTTGGTAAGATTTTTGATAAGCACTATATTATGGTCAATTCACCTGATAAACTTGTAGGAAGATTTAACGGACATTTAAAAGATAAACTTCTTATCTTTGCTAGTGATTCGTATTGGGCTGGATACAAGCAAGATGGGGACAAACTCAAGTCAATGATTACGGACACAGAGCAGACGGTAGAAAAGAAGGGTGTAGATGTTTTTAGAATCAAAGACTATGCCGCCTTCATTATCAGTTCTAATAATGACTTTGCGGCACAAGGTGCTTTAGGAGATAAGCGTTACGTTTATTTTGACGTATCAGATAAATACGAAAACAACAGCACTTACTTTGATAACCTTTATCAAGAGATAAACAACGGCGGAAGGGAAGCATTTTTAATGGAGATGCTGCACCGTGATATATCTAACTTCTATCCACAAACTAGACCCCAAGGGAAAGGGCGTTTACACGACTTCTTTTACACTGCTTCTGATGTTGAATTATGGTGGTTCCAGTGTTTGGCTAATGGTGAAATTGTTGGGGATGATTTAAATTGTTTACGTTGGAAAGAACACCCAAGTAGTGAAGAAGTATGGGGCATGTTTGATTCGTTTCGCAATGACAAAAAAAACGATATTAGCGAGCGGAAGAAACAAACAACGATAAGGACTTTTAAAGGTTTGTTGGGGAGGCTCATGCCAAAAGGACATGTTGTTTACAACGAAAAAACCAAAGTCAATAACAAACACGTTCTGAATATTCCTTCCCTGGAAGACTGTCGAGCGGTATTTGAACGGAAACTTTCGATGGAAGGGAAAGTAAGCTGGGCAGAATGGGAAAGCGATAAAACTACCCCAAGGGGAAATCATAGCTATGTACCTGTGGTGGATAGAATGCCAGACATGCCACCAGACGTACGGCCAAACTAGATTAGTGGTGGGAGTGGGAGGAGCCTTCCAGTAAATGGGGGGTTCCTTCCAGTAGCTTTCCAGTAATCTTCCAGTTAATATTCAATGATTATAAGTACTTTTCCAGTATTTCCAGTAATTCCAGTTAATTTTGAAGTTAGTAAAAATAGTTCTTAAAGAGAGTGTTATGCTAGATCACCCTTTTTTACTGGAATAACTGGAATTACTGGAAAACCCACCGTAATCATTGAACATTTACTGGAAGCGAGTACTGGAGGAATGTATTTCTAGTGGAAACACTGGAAGATGAAATATATAAATCTGCAACGCCACTACACTACGAATTATATAAAATTAAAATTGATGTACTTCCCCAAAAATTACACGAACTATCTTGACATGATTATCTGATTTTGCTACAGTAGGCCATCAAACAACGGGAGGAGTTTCAAAAATGGGGACGGGAACGAATCTTGTTAGTGGTGAGTTCGACACAAAGACCAAAGTGCATTTGATGAAGCTTGGGGCCTACGTAGCCAATGCCGGAAAATCGAAAGATGGGGGATGGAGCATGGAGAACTTCTTTCGAGTGCTCCACTCGAATGGTCGATATATAGAAGGCTATTTAGAAGATGGGGCGAAGCTGTTCAAGGAGAATGTTTATATCGCACCAAAGAAAAGAGGACGATCCCCGAAATAGTTTCGGGGTAGCCTCTGATATAGTGGTGGGGGAGTGTGTTTCCCTCCCCCATTTTTGGAATCAACTACAAAAAATAGTGAGGAAAATCATGCTTGAAAAGAGTTGGGAAAATCAACTGAGGAAGGAAGCTAAGAAGCAAAACTTGGCCTTAGAGAAGAACAGAAGCCAAGGATGGTATCACGGGACGTATCGCTTGGTTGATCCGTATAACAACACCATCGCGGTGGGGGGAGACAATTACGGGCTATCTTTGGAAGACGTACAAAAAGCTTTAGCAGAGTAGCTTTCAGAAGTCTCATTTTGGTTGGGTAATGCTACTGAGAATCTTTTAGTCAACTAAAAAATGGGGGAAGAGATGTACGGAAATCATTGTGATATGTGTGGGGAATCGGGAAAGACTTCTGATTTAATTTATGTTGGGGATGAGTATTTAGAAGGCGTTGAATACGTATGCAGTGAGTGTTGGAAAGAACTTCTGGATATGGGGGAGATAAGCAATATTGAAACAAATGAACACGATGACGAAATTATCGAGAAGTTGTATCAGAACAAAGAGTTTCAGGCCCTAATTGGTATTCTTGAACAATAAAATTTTGGGGAGGGGAAACCATGATAAAACAAATCGTACTAATAACTTCTTTCTGTCTGGTTGCAATACCAAGTTTTGGGGGAGAGAAAACAACAAGAATATACGACGCTAATGGACATGAAGTAGCCAAGATACGGGAAAACAGCGTTAATTATCAACTATACGATAAGGATAATCATTATTTGGGGAGAATAACAAAAAATCCCGATGGAAGTAGAACAGCGTGGTCAAGAGATGGGAAATACTTAGGCCACTCTACTACTGTTGGGGGAGAAGAAGAACAGCACGAAGATGGGGATGAGTAAAACCGCAATTATTTCGGATTTGGAAACTTGCGATTTCTCAATTTTAAAGAAGGAGTAAAACCATCAATTTGTTGGTTATGAGAAACGGCAAAGTTTGCCGATTTGGAAAGTTACTGCAACATTATGTTGCAGAGACTCTTTCTTTCACATGAGAATCATCACTCAAATCATCATTGAAAAGGTGAGCTTTTGTAGTATCCCCC
>JAFABC010000163.1 GCA_023426275.1 Pseudomonadota bacterium
GGCATCATGCCCCCCGGCCGCCGGAGGCGTCTTCCTCTCCCCCGCCGGTCTACTGGAGCCGGTTTTTGTCCTCGCAGCACGAGGATGCGCTTCCGTTCTGGGACGGACAGCCGCCGGAACAGCCGCAGCCGCACCCGCCCTTCTTGCTGAAGAAAAATCGACGGATCACATAGCCTGCCGCCAGGGCGATAATCAAAAAAACGATAAACTTGTCCACGTGCCTGCTCCTTGAAAATGAAAATCACTGTCGAATAGGACAATAACCGCTTTCCAAAAACGCGCAAGTTGTTTTATCGGCATAAAAAACGAAATTCCCCCAACGCGGGTTGCCGTCACCCGCCAGCCTATTGAGGATGCGCCGCCATGGAAAAGCATCTGCTCGTGGCCGTCAGCGATGATTACCACACCTCGCAAAGCCTGCATTTCGTATACAATTTTTTTACGGAGCGCGCGGATCTCAAGCTGACCCTGTTCTACGTCGTGCCCCGA
This sequence comes from Pseudomonadota bacterium, assembly GCA_023426275.1. Classification (GTDB taxonomy): domain Bacteria; phylum Desulfobacterota; class Desulfovibrionia; order Desulfovibrionales; family Desulfovibrionaceae; genus Solidesulfovibrio. The sequence goes on from JAFABC010000163.1 coordinate 490, forward strand.
CGGCCCGACTGGCGGCTGGACCCCATCAATCTGGAGGCCAATCCCGAGGCCATCATCCATATCGAGGAAGACAAGGCGGTCCACGGCGTGCCGGCCATGGAAAACGCCAAGCAATGGCTCTATTCCATGGGATTTTCCAAGGAACAGGTGTTCGTGAAATTTTCCCATGGCAAACTCGGCACGGTCAAGGAGATCATCAAGGAGTCCGAGGAAGGGCTTTACGATGCGGCGGTGCTCGGCCGCCGGGGCCTGTCCTGGTTCGAGGAGATGGTCAGCGACAGCGTCTCCCACCGCATCCTTTGGGAACAACTGAGCTTCCCCATCTGGATTTGCCGCAACCCGCAGCGCGACCGCAGAAACGTGCTGGTGTGCGTGGACGGTTCCGAGGAGTGCATGCGCGTGGCCGATCACGCCGCCTACATGCTGCGCCATGAGCCCGGGCACGACATCACCCTGCTCCACGTCTGCTCCGACGATCGCTGTGTCGATGCGGAGGAAATTTTCGGCCGGGCCCTGGCCGAGGTCAAGGCCAACGACATCGCCGACGAGCGCATTTCCATCAAGGTGCTGACCTCGTCCAATCCGGCCAGGACCATCCTGCACGAGGCCGATGCCAACCGCTACGCGGCGGTCGCCATCGGCCGCACCAGCCACAAGCCGTCTACCCTCAAGCACATCTTCGCCACGACGAGTCTCAAGATCCTGCGGGGCATCGAGGGCGCGGCGCTGTGGCTTTGTAAGTAACCGAACAACATCCGCCTGTCCGGCCGGTTTTCCGCCGCCCTCCCCCGACGTGGCGGAGGCCGGCGGAAGCGTTGTGCCGGCGGGTTGGTCAAGGAGACGGACACATGGCGACAGGCGTCTGGGACGGCATCGACAAGGACCGCGTGTCCAGGGCACTGGTCACGGCCTATATGAGCGACGAGTACCTTGAGGTCTTGGCGGCGATCAACAACGCGGAAACCGTGGCCGAACTCGACGCGGCCCGGAAGCAGGTCAAGGAACTGATGGCCCTGTGGCGCGAGGAAGTGCCGGAATTCGCCTTCGCCATCGACGTGCTCTATCTTTTTTCCGAGAAAATCCGGGAGCAACTGCCCGACCAGCCGGTCTGAGGCGGCAATCGGCGGGCACGGCCGATTGACAGGGGGCGGTGGACAGCCTACTGTAAAGGCCTCCAAAGGGGAGTAGCTGTTTCGGACAGGGTCAACATCCCTGCGGCGTGTCAGCCGCCTGGCCCTGTCGTCGGTCCCTCGGAACCGATCGGCGAGACCTTTGGCATGCGTGCGCGTGCCAGGGTCTTTTTTTTTCGGCCGCGCCAAACCGAGGAGACGTCATGCGAAAATTGCTTCCGCTGTGGATTGCCGCGATCGCCTGTCTGCCGGGCCTGCTGTGCGCCCTGTTCGCCGTCCCCCTGTCGCCGCCGGCCGCCGCCATCCTGTCCGGCGGGGCCATCCTGGGCGCGTCCTTCCTGCTCCTGTGGGCCTGCGACGTGGCCCAGAACGACATTCCCCAGGCCTTGGCCCTGGCCGTCGTGGCGCTGATCGCCGTGCTGCCGGAATACGCCGTGGACATGTATTTCACCTGGATGGCCGGCCAGCATCCCGAAAGCGACTACGCCCACTTCGCCATCGCCAACATGACCGGGGCCAACCGTCTGCTCATCGGCGTGGCCTGGACGGCCGTGGCCGCCGTGGTCTGGTGGCGCACCCGCAAGGCGGTGGTCCTGGAGCCGGCCCGGCGCACCGAAGTGCTCTTTTTGGGGCTGGCCACGGTCTACGCCATCAGCATTCCCCTGTCCGGCTCCCTGACCTGGGTCGACGGCGTGGTGCTGGTCGGGCTCTACGTCGTCTACATCGCCATCGCCGCCCGTCGGGAGTGCGAGGAACCCGAGCTTGAGGGCGTGGCCGCCTGTCTGGCCCGGCTGACGGCCGGCCGGCGCCGGCTGGCCACGGCGGCGCTGTTTCTGTTCGCCGCCGGCGTCATCGTGGGCAATGCCGAGCAGTTCAGCGAGGGACTCGTGGCCACGGGCCGATTGTTCGGGGTCAACGAATTCCTGCTGGTCCAGTGGCTGGCCCCCATTGCCTCCGAGGCCCCGGAATTCATCGTGGCCATCATGTTCGCCCTGCGCGGCATGGCCGGCATGGCCCTGGGCAGCCTCATCTCGTCCAAGCTCAACCAGTGGACCCTGCTCGTGGGCATGATTCCCGGCGTCTACGGCGTGTCTTCGGGCTCGTTCGCCGCGCCCATTCCCCTGGACGGCGTGCAGATGCACGAGATCATGCTGACGGCCGCCCAGTCGCTTTTGGCCGTTGGTTTGCTGGCCGGACTGCGCCTGGACATTCGCGGGGCCATGCTCCTGTTTGTCCTGTTTTGCGGCCAGTTCGTGGCCCCGGCCGTGCCGGACGCTTTTTGGCGGTTGTTTCCCGGCCATCTTTCCGGGACGCAGGTCCACTTCTTCTTCAGCTTCCTCTACTTCGGCGTCTTTTTCCTGCTGTTGCCGCGTACGGCCCCCCGGCTGGTCACCCTGGTCCGTCCGTCCCGGCGGCACGGCGCTTGACGCCGGGGGAAACCGGCCCTATGTGACGCGCCCCGCCCCGGTGATCGCCGCCGGGGCGGGACGCCGCCAAAGGAGCCTCCCGTCATGGACAATGGTTTCGAACTGCCGCTGTATCTCGATTTGTTCGCCGTCTTTCTGATGGCCGCGACCGGGGCCATCGAGGCCATCCGCCGGGAATTCGACCTGGTGGGGCTGCTCGGCCTGTCCCTGGCCACGGGTGTTGGCGGGGCGCTCATGCGCGACGGCATTTTCCTCCAGGCCGGCGTGCCGGCCGTGGTACGCAACCACGATTACCTCTACGTGGTGGCGGCCGCGGCCCTGGCCTGCACGGTCTTCGGCCGCCGGGCCGTGTTGTCCCAGCGGCTGGTGGCCCTGGTGGACGCGGCGGCGCTCGGGGCCTACGCCGTGGTCGGCATGGAAAAATCCCTGGCCTTTGGCCTGGATTTCGCCCCGGCCGTGCTGGTCGGCACGGTCAATGCCTGCGGCGGCGGCCTGCTGCGCGACGTGCTCACCCGCGAGGAACCGCTGGTGTTCAAGCCGGGCCAGTTCTACGCCCTGGCCGCCCTGATCGGCTGTCTGACCTACCCGTTTTTGCGCCAGTCCCTGGCCCTGCCCCCGCTTGTCGCCGCCCTGATCACCATTGGCGTCACCTTCCTGCTGCGCGTGCTGGCCATCACCCGCAACTGGCGCACGGCCCCGGTGCGCGACACGGGCCTTTTCCGCTGCCGCCCCCGCCGCCTTCCCCCCGTGGCTTGACGCCGCCCCCGCTTTCGGGGTCTAGAATGGAGGAAGAGGCCTCCGG
>JAFABC010000226.1 GCA_023426275.1 Pseudomonadota bacterium
AAAGTTTTTGGGAAGGGGTCCGGGGGAACCTTTTTTTCAAAAAAGGTTCCCCCGGCCGCCGGAGGCACTCACATGCGAAAAGGATATTACGGCGACTTTGGCGGGCAGTTCGTGCCCGAACTGCTCATGCCGCCGCTGCTTGAACTCGAAGAGGCCATGCGCACCATCATGCCGAGCCCGACCTTCCAGGCCGAGCTCAAGGGGCTGCTGGCCGATTTCGTCGGCCGGCCCTCGCCGCTGTATCGTTGTCCCAATCTCTCCAAGGAGCTGGGCTTCGATCTGTGGCTCAAACGCGAGGACTTAAACCACACCGGCGCGCACAAGATCAACAACACCATGGGCCAGGGCCTTTTAACCAAGCACATGGGCAAATCCGTGCTCCTGGCCGAGACCGGGGCCGGCCAGCACGGCGTGGCCACGGCCACGGCGGCGGCCATGCTGGGGCTGTCCTGCATCGTCTACATGGGGGCCGAGGATGTCGAGCGGCAGTCGCACAACGTCAAGCGCATGAAGCTGCTCGGCGCCGAGGTGGTGCCCATCGAGTCCGGCACCAGGACGCTCAAGGACGCCATCAACGCGGCGCTGCGCTACTGGATCGCCGAACAACGCACCACCCACTACTGCTTCGGCACGGCCGCCGGGCCGCATCCGTTCCCCCAGCTCGTGCGGCAGTTCCAGTCCGTGATCTCCCTGGAGGCCCGGGCGCAGTGCCTGGACAAGATGGGCCGGCTGCCGGACTACGTGGTGGCCTGCGTGGGCGGCGGCTCCAACGCCATCGGCATGTTCCACCATTTCGAACCCGACGCGGGCGTCAAGCTCATCGGCGTGGAGGCCGGCGGCACGGGCGAACCGGGCTGCTACAATTCCGCGCCCATCAACCTGGGCACGCCGGGCGTGCTCCACGGCATGCGCACCATGCTGCTGCAAACCAAGGAAGGGCAGATACAGCCGTCCCATTCGGTGTCGGCCGGCCTGGACTATCCGGGCGTCGGTCCCGAGCACGCCGAACTCGCCGCCTCGGGCCGGGTGCGCTACGACATCGCCGTGGACCACGAGGCCTTGCAGGCGTTCGAACTGCTGTGCCACCGCGAGGGCATCATCCCGGCGCTGGAAAGCTGCCACGCCGTGGCCTGGGTGCTCACCCACGCCGCCGAGATTCCCAAGGGCGCGCAAGTGGTGGTGTGTCTGTCCGGCCGGGGCGACAAGGACCTCGGCATCATCGAAGCCTACGAGAAAAAGCAGGGAGCCGCCTCATGAGCCAGTCCGTCCTCACCGCGCGCATCATGGAGGCCCTGGGGGCCGGCCGCAAGGCGCTCATTCCGTTTCTGCCCGGCGGCTTCCCCGACAAGGAGCGCTTTTTCGACGAACTCGACGCCCTGGACGAAGGCGGCGCCGACATCATCGAAATCGGCGTGCCCTTTTCCGACCCGGTGGCAGACGGTCCGGTCGTGGAAAAAGCCTCCCTCGACTGCCTCATAAACGGCACCTGCCTGTCCTGGCTGCTCCACGAGCTGACCCTGCGCAAGGGCCGCTACAAGGCCGGCATCGTGCTCATGGGCTATTACAACCCCTTCCTCCAGTACGGCCTGGACAATCTGGCCGCGGACGCGGCCGAGGCCGGGGTGCACGGCTTCGTCGTGCCGGATCTGCCTCTGGAGGAAACCGGCCCCATGGTCACGGCCCTGGCCCCCTACGAGCTGGATCTCATCCCCCTGGTCGGGCTCAACACCTCCGAGGAGCGCCTGGCCGCCTACGCCGCCAAGGCCCGGGGGTTCGTCTACTTCGTCTCCGTGCTCGGCACGACCGGCATGCGCGATTCGCTGCCGGCCGAGATCACCGAACGCCTGACGGCCGTGCGGCGCATCTTCGACGTGCCCGTGGCACTGGGCTTCGGCATCAAGTCCCCGGAACAGCTGGCCGCCTTTGGCGACCGCATCGACGCCGTGGTCTTCGGCTCGGCGCTCATCGCCCACATCGAAGCCGGCGGCACGGCCGCCGAATTCATGGAACGCTGGCGGCGCTGACTCTTGCGATACAGGCGGCCGGATCACGTGAGAATCCGGCCTTCGGACGCCCGGCCGGCATGCGACCCGGCCGGGCCGTCCCCCCCTGTCGCGGGAAGCCGCCATGCACACCCAACCCTACCTCGTCTACCTGACGGCGCTTGGCGTCGGCATGTTCGCCCCCGGGCCGGCCATGCTGCAAGCCCTCGCTCTCGGCATGCGCCACGGCTGCCGGCCGGTCGCGGTCGTCGCCTGTGGCAACATCTGCGTCAGCGCGGCGCAGATCACCCTCGTCTTTTTCGGTCTGGCCCTGCTCGCCCGCCATCCCTGGGTCTTTCGCACGGTCTCCCTGGTCGGCGCGGCCTATATCGCCTGGCTGGGGCTGCTCCTGTGGCGGACGCCCCCGCGGACGCTCAGCCGGGCGACTTCGGAAAAACGCCCGTCCCTCGCGGCCCTGGCCGGCCAAGGCGCGGCCGTGGCCCTGGTCAACCTCAAGGCCTGGATCTTCTTCGGCGCCCTGTTGCCGCCGTTTGCCGCCGACGGAAACCCGCAGCCGCTTGATCTGCTGCTTCTGGCCGCGCCGGTGTGCCTGCTTACCTTCGGCGGCATGATGGCCTACGCCCGCTTCGGCGTCTGGCTGGCGGAGGCATTGTCCTCGCCGCGCACGGCCAGGCTGTTTTCCCGCATCGTTGCCGTGGCGCTCTGGGGCGGCGCGACATATTGTGCTGTCGGATAAAAACTGGTTGCCCGGGCGCGTTTGGGCTACGTTGCGGCAAACCGGCAGGTTGCCTATGCCCCAGTGCGCCCGGATTCTCTTTGTCGACGACGACCGCTCCGTGCTCGATTCGCTCCGACGCGGCCTGTGCCGCTGCTATGCCGTGGCCGTGGCCCCCGGTCCCGAGGCCGGGCTGGAGGCCCTGCGCGCGGACGGTCCCTTTGCCGTGGTCGTCTCCGACCTGCGCATGCCGGGCATGGACGGCGTGGCCTTTCTGCGGCGGGCCAAGACCCTGCTCCCGGGCATCGTGCCCATGATGCTCACCGGCCACGGCGACCTGACCACGGCCATGGCCGCCGTCAACGAAGGCCACATCTTCCGCTTCCTGACCAAGCCCTGCCCCATCCCCACGCTGTCCCTGGCCCTGGACGCCGCCCTGGAGCAGTACCGGCTGGCCGCCGCCGAAAAGGAACTGGTGCGGGTGACCCTGGAAAACGCCCGCCTGCGGGAGGATGTGGAACGCATCATGCGCCACGACCTCAAATCGCCGCTGACCACCATCATCAGCCTGCCGCAGGTGTTGCGGATGGCCGACAACCTCGACGACGACCAGCGCGACATGCTCACCCTGATCGAGGAAGCCGGCTACATGGTGCTGTCCATGGTCAACCTGTCCACGGCGCTGTTTAAAATGGAGCGCGGCCAGTTCACGCTGGAGCCGACGGAAGTGGACCTCGTGGCCATCCTGCGCAAGATCACGAGCCTGCATGCCGACACGGCCGCCAGACATGGCCTGACGTTCACCCTGCTGGCCGCCGGCCGCCCGGTGGAGGCGGCAACGTCCTTTCCCGTGCGCGGCGAGGAGCTTCTCTGCTACTCCCTGCTGGCCAACCTGATCGCCAACGCCGTGGAGGCCTCGCCCGACGGCGGACCGGTGACCATCGACCTCGACCGGGACGGCGACACGGCGCGCGTGGCCATCGCCAACCAGGGCGCGGTGCCCGAGTGCGTGCGGGAACGGTTTTTCGAGAAATACGCCACGGCCGGCAAGACCAGGGGCACGGGCCTTGGCACCTATTCGGCCCGGCTCATCGCCCGGGCCCACGGCGGCGACATCACCATGGAAACCGACGAGGCAAGCGGCACCCGGGTCACCGTCTCCCTGCCGGCCGTTTGACGGGCCGGGCCTCGAGGGCTTCCCGGATCTTTTTTCCCAACACCCGTGGCGCGAAGGGTTTGACGATGTAGTTGGTGACGCCCGCGTCGATGGCGAGCAGCACATGCTCCTCGTTGGCCTCGGCCGTGATCATGACCACGGGCAGCGTCTGGTAGGCCTCGCTCGCCCGGATGCGCGACAGCAGCGTCAGCCCGGACATCCGGGGCATGTTCCAGTCGAGCAGCACCAGATCGACCGGCGAACGGTTGATGCAGTCCCAGGCGATGTCGCCGTCCTCGGCCATGGCGATGTTTTTGTAGCCGAGCTGCCGCAGGATGTAGGCAATGGTCTTGCGCATGGGCTGCTGGTCGTCGACCACCAGGATGGCCAGGGGGGAAGAAGCATTCGCGTCGTCCACGGCCGCCTCCTTGGACGCTTCGGGGCGTTTGCGTCATGGATACGCGAAAATCGATGCCACGGCCACGCCCAAACGGGAGGCAGGCGTCAATCGCAACGGTGCCGGCTGCAGGCCCCCTCGCGGATAAAAACCGCCGATTCGGCGATATTGGTGCACTGGTCGCAAATGCGCTTGAGGCCGTGGGCGATAAAGCAGATCTGCACGGCCCGCTCCACCGGCCGGGCCGCCTCGCGCATGTATTCGCTCATTTCCTTGAGGATGGCCACGTTGAGTTCCAGGATCTCGTCGGACTCCTCGCAGATGCGCCGGGCCAGATCGAGATCGAGTTCGGCAAAGCACAGGCCGGTGCGGGCCAGACACTCGCGCGTGGCTTCGGCCAGCTCCGTCAGCCGGGCCGGCGGAGCCAATGGTTCGCGCCCGTCCAGGAGCAGCACCCGCTTGGAGATGCCCACGGCCTGGTCGCCGATGCGCTCGATGTCGCCGATGGCCCGCATACAGCCGAGAATGTACCGCAAATCCCGGGCCACGGGCTGGTACAGGGCGAGCATCCGCAGGATTTCGGCGTCCAGGGAGCATTCCATGGCGTCAATGGCCGCGTCCGCCCCGATGACTTCCCGGGCCGCGGCGGGGTCACTCGCGAAAAGCGCGGCCAGGGCCTTTTCCACGGCGGCCTGGGCCAGACGAAACGCCGTCAGCATGTCCGTCTTCAAATTTTCCAGATCGGCCTCGATAATCCGTTCCACGCACTTCCTCCAAGACGGCTTTCGGCCGGACGATGACCCGAAACCGTATCGCCCGGCAACATGTCTGGCAAGAGATGCGCCAAATTGTCACATTCCCTTCATCTCCGGGCGGGTTTCTTGACGTGGCCGGGGACGAAAGGCAACAAGCGTCCCACGAACACGACAAGGAAGGTCTTTGCATGTCGCAACGTCGCATCGGTTCTCCGGCCATGGTGCTGGTCACGGTCTGCATCGCCCAGTTCATGGCCCCGTTCATGCTCACCTCGGTGGGCGTGGCCCTGCCGTCCCTCGGACGGGAGCTCGGGGCCACGGCCATGCAGCTCGGTCTTATCGAACAACTCTACGTGGTGTCCCTGGCCATGGGGATGCTGGCCTTCGGCCGCTGGGGCGACATCGTGGGCCAGCGCCGGGTGCTGCTGCCGGGCTTGGCCGTCTTCACGGCGCTGACCTGCTCGCTGGGATTCACCCGGTCCGTGGAAATGGTCATGATCCAGCGGTTTTTCCAGGGGCTTGGCGCCTGCATGATGCTCTCGGGCTCCCTGGCCCTGGTGGCCGCCGCCTACCCGCCCGAGCTGCGGGGCCGCAAGATCGGCATCGTCTCGGCCTTTACCTACGCCGGGCTGTCCGTGGGCCCGGTGCTCGGCGGCTACGTGACCGGGCACTTCGGCTGGCGCTATGTCTTCCTGATGTCCGCGCCCCTTGGCATCGCGGCCACGGCCATGTGCCTGTTCGGCATGACCGAGGCCCCCAGAAACGCCCAGGGCGAGCGCATGGACTGGCGCGGCGGGGTGTTCTACGCCGTAAGCGTCGGCCTGTTCATGCTGGGGGCGGCCCACGCCAAGGAAATTCCCCTGGGGCCGGCCATGCTCGGCGGCGGCCTGCTCGGGCTGGCCATCTTCCTGCGGTTGCAGGCCAGGACCAAATCCCCGCTCCTGGACATGCACCTGCTGATGAAAAACCGGTTTTTCACCCTGAGCTGCCTGGCCGCCCTCGGCAACTACGCCGCCACCTTCGGCATCACCTTTCTCATGAGCCTGTACCTGCAATACGCCAAGGGGCTCTCCCCGCGCGACGCCGGCTTCGTGCTCCTGTGCCAGCCCATCCTGCAGGTGGTGTTCTCGCCCATCGCCGGCCGGCTGACCGAACGCTTCCGGGCCGCCTCCCTGGCCACCGTCGGCATGCTCGTCAGTTCGGCCGGGCTGTTTCTGGCCGCGGCCACGGTAAGCGTGTCCACGCCCATCTGGCTGCTCGTCACCGAACTGGCCGTCATCGGCGCCGGCTTCGGCATCTTCATCACGCCCAATTCCACGGCCATCATGGACAGCGTGCAAAAGCGGCAGTTCGGGCTGGCCTCGGGCATGATCGCGGCCATGCGCACGCTCGGCATGGCCGTGTCCATGACCTCGGTCACGTTCATCTTCTCGCTGCTCATGGGCCGGGCGACCATCACCACGCAGACGCTGCCGGCCTTTTTGACCAGCATGCGCCTGGGACTGTCGGTCTTTGCCGTGTTTTCCTGTCTGGGCGTGATCTTGTCGCTGTGGCGGGGGAAAAAGACGCTCTAGGGACGAAAGA
>JAFABC010000286.1 GCA_023426275.1 Pseudomonadota bacterium
CCTTTCGGGAGGGTCCGGGAGGGGTAGTGCCCCTCCCGGCCGCCGGAGGCATCTTCATTTTTCACCCCGCTTCCCCGTCAACATTTCCCGCCCGCCGTGCTACATATGACCGACGACATGGCCGGAGCCCCTATGGCCCGGCCGCCCGCAACCCCGGCCAAGGATCACCCCATGCATGACGCCCCTGTCCTCGTCACCGGTGCGACCGGCTATGTCGGCGGCCGCCTCGTCCCGACGCTGCTGCGCGCCGGGCACCGGGTCCGCGCCGTGGGCCGCTCCCTGGACAAGCTGCGCTGCCGCCCGTTCGCCGGTCACGAGAATCTGGAACTGGCGCAGGCCGACATCCGCGACCCCGAGGGCATGGCCCGGGCGGCCGCGGGGTGCCGCGCGGCCTACTACCTCGTCCACTCCATGCACGCGGACAACCGCGACTTCGCCGCCGCCGACCGGGAAGCCGCCACGGTCATGGCCCGGGTCGCCGCCGGGGCCGGGTTGGAGCGCCTCATCTATCTGGGAGGCCTCGGCCGGGACGACGACGCCCTGAGCCACCATCTGCGCTCGCGCCACGAAGTGGCCCGCATCCTGGGCGCCGGCAGCGTGCCCCTCACCCATTTGCGCGCCGCCATGATCCTGGGCTCCGGCAGCGCCTCCTTCGAGATCATGCGCTACCTCGTGGACCGGCTGCCGGTGATGATCGCCCCGCGCTGGGTGCGCAACCGCTGCCAGCCCATCGCCATTTCCGACGTGCTGGGCTACCTTGCCGGCTGCCTGGACGAACCCCGCGCCCTGGGCCGGACCTTCGACATCGGCGGACCGGACGTGCTCAGCTATGCCGACATGTTCGCGCTCTACGCCGCCGAGGCCGGCCTGCCCCGACGCGCCATCATTCCCGTGCCCGTGCTGACTCCCCGCCTTTCCACCTATTGGCTGCAACTCGTCACGCCGCTGCCCCGGGCCCTGATCGTCCCCCTGGTCGAGGGCCTGCGCAACGAGGTCATCTGCCACGACACGCGCATCCTGGACATCCTGCCCCGAAAGCGCCTGTCCTGCCGGGAAGCCATTGCCCTGGCCCTGGAAAAAATCCGTCAGAACGCCGTGGAAAGCACCTGCGCCGACGCCGGTGTTGCCGTGCCGCCGGAATGGACGGCCTGCGGCGACGCGCCCTATGCCGGGGGCACGGTCTATCAATGCGGCTGGGAGGCCACGCTGGCCGCCGACACGGAGACCGTCTGGAAGGCCGTGGCCCGCATCGGCGGCGACACGGGCTGGTATTGGGGGAACTGGATGTGGCGGCTGCGCGGTTTTCTCGACCAGATGGTCGGCGGCGTGGGACTGCGGCGCGTGACCATCCGGCGCGACCCGCCGCGGGTCGGCGATCCGCTCGACTTCTGGCGTGTGGTGGCGGCCGACGCGCCGCGCCGCCTCGTGCTCCTGGCCGAGATGCGCACCCCGGGCGAGGCGTTGCTCGAATTCCGCCTGACCCCGGCCGGCGAGCAGGCCACCAAGGTGGCGGTCCACTCCAAGTTCCTGCCCCGGGGACTGGCCGGGCTGGCCTACTGGTACGCCCTGCTGTGGCCGCACAATCTTGTGTTCGCCGGGCTGCTGCGCGGACTGACCGATACCCTGGGCGTGGCCTTCCTCACGCCGCCACGCCGGTTCACGCCGCATCCAGCGGCCTCGTGCCGCCTGCCGGGGCGTTCATGACGCCCCTTGGCATCCGTCCGGCCTGCCCTGATGACGCCGCCGCCATGGCCCGGGTGTTCGCCGCCGCCATCGACGTCAAGGCCCGCGACAGCTACGGACCGCGCGAACGGGCCGCCTGGATCGCCCGGGGAACGACGGAACGGTTCGCGGCCATGATCGAGGATCAACACAACCGCCTGCTCGTGGGCGAAACGGACGGCCAAATGCTGGCCATCGGGGGTCTGACGGGCTGCGAGGTCAGCCTGCTCTACGCCGCCCCGGACGCGCCGACGGGAACAGGCGCGTTCATGCTGGCCGCCGTCGAGGCCCTGGCCCGCGCCGACGGCATCACGGGCCTCGGCCTGACCGCCTCCCGGAACGCCCTGACCTTCTACCTGCGCCAGGGCTACGCCATCGTACGTCTGGCCCGCCGCCCCCTGGACGGCGGCGTCGCCCTGCCGGTGTGCATCCTGGCCAAGACGCTCGCCCCCTGAAGCACCACGATTCGTGGACCGCTCCACGGTTCGTCGCCGCCCGTTCCACGACCTGTCGGCCGGCGGTCGCGCACATCCCCGCCTGCCCTGGCCGCGCCTTGCTGGCACGCCCGTTGCTAAAACATGAACAACGACGCCCGGCCAGGCCGGAAGCACGACGCATGTCGCCAAGCGGCGAAGGGGGATTCGGAGTGACGCGGGCCGTCGTCGCGGGGTGAAACGCCCCGCGACGGGCACGCGGTTCCCCTGAAACTGTTCCCGCCTATACCAAAGAGAGCCGCTTCCCTACCCCGAGGGAAGCGGCTCTCGCCTTTTGAAGAAGATGCCTCCGGCGGCCGGGGGGCATGATGCCCCCCGGTCCCCCT
>JAFABC010000313.1 GCA_023426275.1 Pseudomonadota bacterium
ACCCCCACCTTCCCCAAAAACTTTCTCCTGGGGGGCGGTGGTGTGCGTATCTTTGTTCGTATCTATCATAGTGTAGTGTTATTAAACTGGTTGTTGTTTGCCCGGTTGCGGGGCCTGCCTGGTTCGCGACATCTGTCGCGGACCCGGCAGGCCTCGCCATCGAGGGGGACCGGGGGGCATCATGCCCCCCGGCGGGGTGTGGGGCGGAGCCCCGCTTCTTCGGGCTTCGTCCTTCGGGTTTCCGTCTTCTCAGCCGGCCTTGCCGAGGGTTTCCCATTTTTCCCAGAAGGTCGGGAAGGATTTGGCCACGCAGGTGGTGTTGTCCAGGACGACCTCGATGCCGGCCAGCTGGAACAGGGCGGCGGACATGGCCAGCCGGTGGTCGCCGAAGGCGGAAAATTCCACGCGCTCGCCGGCCGGCAGGGGCCGGGGCTTGATGCGCATGCCGTCGGCGGTGGTGGTGACGACCGCGCCGGCCTGGGTGCAGTTTTCGGCCACGGCCTCGATGCGGTCGGATTCCTTGAGGCGCAGGTGGGCGACGTTGCGGATGACCGTCTCGCCGGTGGCGAAGCAGGCGGCCGTGGCCACGGTCGGCACGAGGTCGGGGCAGCGGCCCATGTCCAGGTCCTGGCCGGTGAGCCGGCCAGGCAGCACGGTGACGCCGTCCGGGGCGACCTCGATGCGCGCGCCCATGCGCTCCAGGATGTCGACGATGGCCCGGTCGCCCTGGAGCGAATCCGGGCGCAGGCCGGTGACGGTCACGGGCTCGCGGCCCACGGCCCCGGCGGCCAGGAAATAGGACGCGCTCGACCAGTCGCCTTCCACGGCGTGCTCCCGGGGCAGGTAGGGGGCCGGGCGCATGACGAACCGGGTGCGGCCCGGGGCGACGTCGGTCAGGGCGCGCCAGTCGGTGGGGGTCCAGGCCTCGTCCTTTTTGACTTCCACGACAAAGGGCACGCCGAAGTCGTCCAGGGTGGACAGGGTGATGGCGACGTAGGGCCAGGACACGGTCCTGGTCCCGGCCACGGCGATGGTCAGGGGCGCGGCGGCCAGGGGCGCGGCCAGCAGCAGCCCGGAAAGGTATTGGGAGCTGTCTTCCAGGGTGATGGACGTCCGGCCGCCGGAAAGGCCGGTCGTGACGATGGTCAGGGGCGGGCAGCCGGATTTGCCGAGGTAGAGGGCCTCGACGCCGAGGGGCAGCAGGGCGCCCACCAGTTCGCCGATGGGCCGGTCGTACATGCGGCCCTCGCCCCGGATTTCGAAGACGCCCCGGCCGGCGGCGGCCACGGCCACGAGCAGGCGGCAGGTGGTGCCGGATTCGCCCACGTCGAGGATCGCCGGCTCGTCGCCTTCGGGATCGCCGCCCTGCGGCCGGCCGGCCACGCCCGAGACGATGACCGAGCCGTCGGACTGGGGATGGAAGGCCGCGCCCATGGCGGCCATGCAGTCGCGGGTGCGGCTGATGTCCTGGCTGTCGAGCAGTCCGGTCAGACGGCTCGTGCCCATGGCGAGGCTGGCGGCGATGACGGCCCGGTGCGAGAAGGACTTCGAGGGCGGCGCGGCGACGGTCGGCATGTGATCTCCTTGGTTTTTCCCGGCCGGGCGGGGAGGCTGTCCCCGCCCGTGGTCCGGCCTGTCGGGGTTAGGGAGTGTCCACGTCGCCGCCGGCCAGATCGACCTGCCGGCCGGCCGGGTAGCAGCCGAGAATGCGCAGACTGTGGGTTTGTTCCTTCAACGTGGCGAGCAGCTTGCGGTACTCCTCGCGGGTCAGGTCGCATTGCAGGTCGGCGAAAAAGACGTACTGCCATTTTTCGCCGCGAATGGGCCGCGATTCCAGCTTGGTCAGGTTGATGCCCTCGCCGGCCAGATGGGAGAGCACCTGATAGAGCGCGCCGGGACGGTTGGGCACGGTGAAAAGGATCGAGGTCTTGTCCCGGGTCTGCTGCTTGGTGTCCTCGGGCCCGATGATGAAAAAGCGGGTCCAGTTGTCGGGCATATCCTCGATGGGGGTGGCCAGCACGCGCAGGTTGTGCATGGCGGCCAGCCGGATGTGCCCGATGGAGGCGGCCGTGGGCTCCCCGGCCAGTCGCGCGGCCGCGGCGGCCGTGGAGTCGGTGGGGATGACCCGGGCGTTTGGCAGGTGCGTCTTGAGCCAGGCGGCGCACTGGGCCAGGGGCTGGGGGTGGGAGTAGACCGTGTCGATGGCCGCCAGGTCGGCGGCCGTGGACAGCAGGGCGTGGCTCACCCGGCAGGAGATTTCGGCCTGGATGAAGACGTCGTGGCGCTGGAAGTGGTCCAGGCTCTGGCCGACGGTGCCCTGCAGGGAGTTTTCGAGGGGCACGATGCCGAGGTCCGCCTGCTTGGAGGCCACGGCGGCGAACACGTCGCCGATGGTGGTCTGGGGCAGAAACTCCGGGGAATGCCCCAGGGCGGCCATGGCCGCGAAGTGGGAGAAGGTGCCCTCGGGGCCGAGGTAGGCCACGCGTTCGGGGCGTTGGAGCCGGCGCGAGGAGGACAGGATTTCGCGGTAGATGGACAGCAGGTGTTCGGCGGGCAGGGGGCCGGGATTGGCGGCGGCCAGCCGGGCCAGCACCTCCTGTTCGCGAAACGGCTTGAACACGGCGCTGTCCCGGCCGGCTTTGCGGCGCCCGACCTCGAGGCTGAGGCGGGCGCGCTGGTTGAGCAGGTCGAGGATGCGGTCGTCCACGGCGTTGATGCCGTTGCGCAACTCCAGGAGCGCCTCCTCGAGGGACCCGGGGGCGATGGCGGCTTCGGTACTCGTCTCCGGGTTCATGTCAGCCTTCCTTGATCTCTTCGGCGATGCGCATGCCGAAGTGGCGGCCGGCCACGTCGGTGCGCGCAAGGACCTTGTCGCCTTCCTTGAGGGTGACGACGCTTACGGGGGTGCCGTCCGGGCGGACCAGCCGGATGGTCTCGGCGTTTTGCAAAAAGATCTTGCCCTCGGTGTCACCGACCGTGGCCGTGATGAGCAGCATGGGCCGGATTTCGGTCTTGACCCGGCCGACCACGGCGGTCTTCGTCGCCCCCTCATGGGAGACGACCAGCACTTCCGACCCGGCGGCCAGCTCTTCCAGATAGCGGGTCTTGTCCCCGGGCATCTGGCAGTAGGCGTGGACCGCGCCGGCGTTGATGCGAAACGGCCTCGCCGCCACGTAGGGGTTGGACTCGGTCTCGGCGTTGACCAGGAAGGTGAAGGCCGAGGAGTTGCCGACGAGCATCCCCTCGCCGGTCTTGAGGATGCTGGTCGTGTCCACGCACACCCGGTGGCCCAGGCCGGCGTGCTCGATCTTGGTGATGGTGGCCGTGGCGAGTTCCATGGTGCCCTGGGAGAGTTTCAGTTCGTTGACGATGGTCTTGAGGTCGCACACGGCCTCGGGGGTGACGAGGAGCTTGTCGGCCCCGCGTTCGAGCACGCCGGCGGCGAGCCGCGCCCGGTCGAGGCTTTCGCATTCGAGCCCCAGGCCCTCGGTGCAGGCCAGGATGTTTTCCACCGGGATGATCTCCCAGCC
This sequence comes from Pseudomonadota bacterium, assembly GCA_023426275.1. Classification (GTDB taxonomy): domain Bacteria; phylum Desulfobacterota; class Desulfovibrionia; order Desulfovibrionales; family Desulfovibrionaceae; genus Solidesulfovibrio. Next base: position 3,531 of record JAFABC010000313.1, read on the forward strand.
CCGCTCCAGGAAGACGGGGCGGCAGGCGTGCAGGGCGGCCACGGCCGTGCCCTCGTCGTCCTTGCAGGTGATGGGGATGAGCTCCATCTCCTCGGGCGTCATGACCTTGGTCCGGCCAAGGGCCAGGATCTTGTCCGCGTCGGCGGCCTCGGCCACGAATCCGTCCACGCCGGATTCGAGGCCGAGGGTGACGATCTTCTTATCGAACGGGATGACTTTGAGCCATATTTCCTTGGTCATGACTAGTCCTTGAGCAGTTCGAGAGCCTGATCGACTTCCCAGTCGAGATGCACGATGCCATGCAGGGCCTGGACGATGCGGGCGGGCTGGGCGTGCTGGAAGATGTTGCGCCCGATGGACAGGCCGGAGCCGCCGGCCTGGATGGCGTCGTGGGCCATTTGCAGCAGGTCGCGGTCGTTGTCGAGTTTGGGGCCGCCGGCGATGACCACCGGGATGCAGCAGGCATCGGTGACGCGGGAGAAGGTTTCGATGTCGCCGGTGTAGGGGACCTTGACCACGTCCGCGCCGAGTTCGGTGCCGACCCGGGCGCAGTGGGCGACCACTTCGGCGTCGTATTCGTTTTTGATCTTGGGGCCGCGGGCGTAGACCATGGCCAGCACGGGCATGCCCCATTCGGCGGCGCGGGAGGTGGTTTCGCCGAGGTGGGCCAGCATGTCGCGCTCGGTCTCGTCGCCGAGGTTGATGTGCAGGGAGACGGCGTCGGCACCGAGCTTGATGGCGTCCTCGACCGTGGCCACCAGGGTCTTGGCGTTGGGGAAGGGCGACAGCGAGGTGGAGGCGGACAGATGGATGATCAGCCCGACGTCGCGTCCCCGGCCGCGGTGGGAGCAGCGGGGCAGGCCCTTGTGCATGAGCACGGCGTTGGCGCCGCCCTCGGCCACCTGGTTGACGGCGTCGCGCATGTCGATGAGCCCGGAGATGGGGCCGACGGTGACGCCGTGGTCCATGGGGACGATGATGGTGCGATGCGTGTTCCGATTGAAAATGCGTTCGAGGCGGACGGCTTTACCCAGCAGCATGATGGTGTCTCCTTGCGGTTTGGCTTCCCGGGAGCGGACGCCGGCGATCGCAAACAAAAAGGGCCGCCGGCTTGATGCCCGCGGCCCTGGAGTGGCTCGTTGCGGTTGTTCTAATTCGACCGCACCCCTCCCTGACCACGGGCGTGGCTAAACCAGAACCAAAAATAAAAACCGGCGGTCAGGTTGGTGAGGGATTGCATGGCCAAAGCTGCTACTCGGGATCTGACAAAGTTGTCAAGTCTTATTTTTGTTCGTCCGCCGCCTCCGCGTCCGGCCACAGCCGGGCGCGCGCCCGGCTGGCCGCTACCACCATGTTGGCCAGGGCGGCGGTGACCTCGGGCCAGTCCCGTGTTTTCAGCCCGCAATCGGGGTTGGCCCACAGCCGTTCGGGCGCGATGACGGCGGCGGCGCGCAGGAGCAGTTCCTCCATTTCCGCGACCGAGGGCACGCGCGGACTGTGGATGTCGTAGAGCCCCGGTCCGATCTCGTTGGGATAGCGGAATTCGGTAAACGCCGAGAGCAGCTCCATGCGGCTGCGGCTGGCCTCGATGCTGATGACGTCGGCGTCCATGGCGGCGATGGCCGGCACGATCTCGCCGAACTCGGCGTAACACATATGGGTGTGGATTTGCGTTTCCGGCCGGGCCACCGCGGCGGTCAGGCGGAAATCGTCCACGGCCAGGGCCAGGGCCGTTTCCCAATCCCGGCGGCGCAGGGGCAGGCCCTCGCGCAGGGCCGGTTCGTCTATCTGGATGATGCGGATGCCGGCGGCTTCGAGGTCGGCCACCTCGTCGCGCATGGCCAGGGCGATCTGGCGGCGGGTGACCTCGCGCGGCTGGTCGTCGCGCACGAAGCTCCAGCACAGGATGGTGGCCGGGCCGGTGAGCATGCCCTTGACAGGTTTGTCGGTCAGGGAGGCGGCGTGCACGGCCCGGTCCACGGTCATGGGGCCGGGGCGCGACACGTCGCCGTGGATGACGGGCGGCTTGACGCAACGCGTGCCGTAGCTTTGCACCCAGCCGTTTCGGGTAAAGCAGAACCCGGTCAGCCGTTCCCCGAAATATTCCACCATGTCGTTGCGTTCGGCTTCGCCGTGCACGAGCACGTCGAGCCCAAGGGCTTCCTGCCGGGCGATGACGTCGGCCACCACGCCCTGGAGAAAGGCCTCGTAGGCGGCGGCGTCCATCTGCCCGGTGCGGAACTTTTTCCTGGCCTCGCGGATGGCCGGGGTCTGGGGAAAGGAGCCGATGGTGGTGGTGGGGATGGGCGGCAGCCCGAGGGCCTCGCGCTGGAGCGCGGCCCGTTCGCGGTAGGGGGCCGGCCGGTGGAACATGTCCACGGTGAGGCCGTCCACCCGGCGGCGCACGGCCGCGTCCACGGCCAGCCGGCTTTGGCGGCGATCCTCCCAGACGGCCCGGTTTTCGGCCAGGGCGGCGGCCACCCCGGGCGCGTCCCGGCCGCCGGGCGCGGCCGCCCCGGCCAGCAGGCGTAGCTCCCGGCATTTTTGCACGGCAAAGGCCATCCAGCGCCGGGGGCCGGCGGGCAGGGCGGTTACCGCGTCCAGGTCCACGGGGCAGTGCAGCAGCGAGCACGACGGGGCCAGCAGCAGCCGGTCCGCGCCGACGAGGTCGCGGGCCAGCCCGATGCGTTCCAGGGCCGTGGCCGCGTCCACCCGCCAGATGTTGCGCCCGTCGATCAGGCCCAGGGACAGGGCGGTCCGCGGGGCGAGCGCCTTGGCCGCCAGGGGCAGCTGGGTGGGGTCGCGGACGAGATCGAGGTGCAGGGCGGCCAGGGGCAGTCCGGCCACGCAGGCGAGGTTGTGGGCGATGCCGCCGAAATAGGTGGCCAGCAACAGTTTGGCCGGACCGGCCGCCTCGATGAGCTGTTCGTAGGCCTGGCGGAAGGGCGCGGTGAGGGTTTCGGGCTGGTCCTGGGCCAGGATGGGCTCGTCGAGTTCGATCCAGGGGCACAGCCGGCCCAGCTGGTCGAGCAGTTCGCCGTAGGCGGGCAGGAGCCGGGGCAGCAGGGTCAGGGGATCGCCCCCGTGCGCGCATTTGCCGAGCAGCAGGAAGGTGAAGGGCCCGGGGAGCACGGCCTTGGCGGCGAACCCGGCCCGGGCGGCCTCGCGCGCCTGATCGAGGATGGCCGTGCCGACCAGGGAGAAGGACTGGTCCGGGCCGAATTCCGGCACGATATAGTGGTAGTTGGTGTCGAACCACTTGGTCATTTCCATGGCCGTGACGTCGCCCCGGGCGTCCTGGCCGCCCCGGGCCATGCGGAAATAGGTGGCCGTGTCCACGGGGCCGCCGGCGTGGCCGTAGCGGGGCGGCACGACGCCGAAAAGCGCGGCCGTGTCGAGCATGTGGTCGTAGAGGGAAAAATCCCCGACCGGCACGAGGTCGACGCCGGCCTCGCGTTGCAGGGTCCAGTGGCGCAGGCGCAGGGCGGCGGCCGTCCCGAAGAGGGCGGCTTCGTCCAGGCGGCCGGCGAAATGGGCCTCAAGGGCGGCCTTGAGCTCGCGATCAAGGCCCATGCGGGGAAATCCCAAAGTATGCGTGATCATGCGGCAACTCCACAAACGTTGTGCCCGAAGGCGTTGGCGTGGAGGTCGGCGGCCGGGTCTTGGGGGAGCGCGCGAAACGAGGAGATCCGTTTCCCGAAATGGAAACGGGCGCGGAAGGAAGCAAACGCCGACGGCAGGCGGCGCACGGTCCCGTCCGGCAACGCTCCGGCCCGGATCGCGAGGCCTGGCTGCCGACCGTTTCGAGGCGTCTTCTGGCTTACGGGGCCGGTCGTTGGACCAAAGGCGTCGGCCGCGTCCTTCCCGGGTCCGGCGGGACCCAGTGCACGGCGGCCGGGGAAACCCCGAATACAGCAGCGCGTCTGCGACGGATTCGCACCGTCTTCCGTTTCTCGAAAGGTCCAATGGACAATCGACGGCGATAGCTAGCCCGGGACGTGGCACAGGTCAAGGACGGCGTCGGGCCGGTCCTGTCGCGGGGTTGCGCCGCGAATGCGTCTGAAAAGTCACAAGCGGCGACGGGTTGCGCGCGGAGGCGGCCAAAAGGGGGAAAAGGTCTTGCGCGGCCAGGGGGAGGCTGCTAGAGGAGGGGTTGCCTTCAGTCCATATCTGGTGCGACCGAGTGCGCCCCGCAAGCGTGGGGAGTCGTGTCGCACGTAGCGTTCCCGGGGGACGTGAAAAAAAGAACTTTCCCCTTGACGTGCGTTGCGGTGCTTGTTAAATCGATCACAAGCTATCCGCTGGCAGGTCTAAAACGGTAGCGATTCCGGGATGTTGTTCGCCACGAGAGGCGGGCCGGGGCAAAGTGCCCCGAAAAGTCCCGGCGACTTGTTCTCGGTGTCGGCACCAAGCGACGCCGGCGCGAGGGCAGGCCGGGAACGGCGACGCGAAAGCGGCGTGGCCGATCCGGCACGCGGATGTCCTGTCGCGCCAAGGCGTTTAGCTCTTTATGGATTGGGCGCTGGGTGTACAACAACTAAACGTTTGGAGGACTAACTATGCCTACCTTTGTGGATCCGAGCAAGTGTGACGGATGCAAAGGCGGTGAGAAGACCGCGTGCATGTACATTTGCCCCAATGACCTGATGATTCTGGATCCTCAGGAAATGCGCGCCTTCAACCAGGAGCCGTCTGCTTGCTGGGAGTGCTACTCCTGCGTGAAGATTTGCCCCCAGGGCGCCATCACCGCTCGTCCGTACGCCGACTTCGCTCCCATGGGCGGCACGTCGATCCCCATGCGTTCGGCCGACTCCATCATGTGGACCGTGAAGTTCCGCAATGGCAACATCAAGCGGTTCAAGTTCCCCATCCGCACCACCCCTGAAGGTTCCATCAAGCCCTACGAGGGCAAGCCCGAGGGTGCCGATCTGGAGACCGAACTGCTGTTCACCGAGACCGAGCTGGTCGCCCCCAAGGAAGCCCTGGGTAAGAAGTTCGACGTCTCCGGCATGGACACCGTGCAGTGCTGGCTTGACGGCTTCTGCCAATAAGTTCGGAATCTCAACTGACAGTCATCCACTCTACGGAGGAAATATATTATGCCGACCATTCCCGTGAAGGACGAGCCCAAAGGCGTTGCTCTCGCCGAGCCGGAACTGATTGAAAAAGACGTCGACATCCTCATCGTCGGCGGCGGTATGGGTAGCTGCGGCGCCGCCTTCGAGGCCTGCCGCTGGGCCGACAAGATCGGTGGCATCAACATCATGCTGCTCGACAAGGCCGCCCTCGAGCGTTCCGGCGCCGTGGCCCAGGGCCTGTCCGCCATCAACACCTACATTGGTGAGAACATCCCCGACGACTACGTCAAGATGGTCCGCACCGACCTGATGGGCCTGGTTCGCGAAGACCTGATCTTCGACGTCGGCCGTCACGTCGACGATTCCGTCCATCTGTTCGAAGAGTGGGGCCTGCCCTGCTGGACCAAGGATGCCGACGGCCACAACCTGGACGGTGCCCAGTCCAAGGCCAAGGGCGTGTCCCTGCGTACCGGCGCCAAGCCCGTCCGCTCCGGCCGTTGGCAGATCATGATCAACGGTGAGTCCTACAAGTGCATCGTGGCCGAGGCTGCCAAGAACGCCCTGGGCCAGGATCGCTACATGGAGCGCGTCTTCATCGTGAAGCTGCTCCTGGACGCCAACACCCCCAACCGCATCGCCGGTGCGGTCGGCTTCTCCACCCGTGAGAACAAAGTCTACGTCTTCAAAGCCAATGCCATGCTGGTGGCCTGCGGCGGCGCGGTCAACGTGTACCGTCCCCGTTCCACTGGTGAGGGCATGGGCCGCGCCTGGTACCCGGTCTGGAACGCTGGTTCCACCTACACCATGTGCGCCCAGGTCGGCGCCGAGATGACCATGATGGAAAACCGGTTCGTCCCCGCCCGCTTCAAGGACGGTTACGGCCCGGTCGGCGCCTGGTTCCTGCTGTTCAAGGCCAAAGCCACCAACGCCAAGGGTGAAGACTACTGCGCCACCAACAAGGCCATGCTGAAGCCTTACGAGGATCGCGGCTACGCCAAGGGCAACATCATCCCGACCTGCCTGCGTAACCACATGATGCTCCGTGAGATGCGCGAAGGCCGCGGTCCCATCTACATGGACACCGCCGGCGCTCTGCAGAAGACCTTCGCCGGTCTGACCCCCGAGCAGCAGAAGCACCTCGAGTCCGAAGCCTGGGAAGACTTCCTCGACATGTGCGTCGGTCAGGCCAACCTGTGGGCCTGTCAGGACATCGAGCCCGAGAAAAAGGGTTCCGAGATCATGCCGACCGAGCCGTACCTGCTCGGTTCCCACTCCGGCTGCTGCGGTATCTGGGTCTCCGGCCCGGACGAAGCCTGGGTGCCTGACGAGTACAAGATCAAAGCCGACAACGGCAAGGTCTACAACCGTATGACCACGGTCAACGGTCTGTTCACCTGCGCTGACGGCGTTGGCGCCTCCGGCCACAAGTTCTCCTCGGGCTCCCACGCCGAGGGCCGCATCGTCGGCAAGCAGCTGGTGCGTTGGGTCGTCGACCACAAGGACTTCAAGCCCGCCCTGGCCGTCAAGGGCGCTGACCTCGCCAAAGAGATCTACCAGCCCTGGGAGACCTTCAAGGCCAACGTCGGCGTGTCCACCGACCCGGTCGTGAACCCCAACTACATCACCCCGCACAACTTCATGATGCGTCTGGTCAAGTGCACGGACGAGTACGGCGGAGGCTGCGCCACCCTGTACACGACTTCCAAGTCCCTGCTCGACACCGGCTTCCAGCTGCTGCAGTACCTGGAAGAGGACAGCGCCAAGCTGGCCGCCCGCGACCTGCACGAGCTCATGCGCTGCTGGGAGCAGTACCACCGCCTGTGGACCGTGCGCCTGCACATGACCCACATCATGTTCCGCGAAGAGACCCGTTACCCGGGCTTCTACTACCGCGGCGACTTCCTGGGTCTGGACGACAGCAAATGGAAGTGCTTCGTCAACTCCAAGTACGATCCGGCCACCAAGGAGACCAAGGTCTTCAAGAAGGCCTACTATCAGATCATTCCCGACTAGGAATGACCAGGGCGGCCGCGAACTTCGGTTCGCGGCCGCTTTTTAACGGTCTTAACCGGGCGGATGGACCGTGCTTTGACGCCTACGGCGGGGGCGGTCTATCCTCGCGGATCAGGCCGTTTTCTTGCTGGCCTTAACCATTGCCGGGAGGTTGCGATGGGAAGCAACGCGATACTGGTCGTCGGCGGCGGCTTCAGCGGCATCACCGCCGCGCTCGAAGCCGCGGAAGTCGGCCACGAGGTCTACATCGTCGAGAAAAATCCGTTTCTCGGCGGCCGGGTGATGCAGCTCAATAAATATTTCCCCAAGCTGTGCCCCCCTTCCTGCGGTCTGGAAATCCAGTTCCAGCGCATCAAGAATAATAAAAATGTCAAGTTTTTCACCCAGGCCGAAGTGACCAAGGTCACGGGCAAGGCCGGCGACTACGAAGTCACGGTGAAAATCAAGCCCCGCTACGTCGAACCCGGCAGCGTCGATCTCTCCGAGACGGTCAAGAAGCTTTCCAAGGACGTCAAAAGTGATTTCGAATTCGGGCTCGGCGAACGCAAGGCCCTGTACATGGACGTCCCCTTCGCTTTCCCCAACCGCTACGTGCTCGAGAAGGAACGCTGCACCAAGGAGGACCTCGAGGTCCTGTCCGGTGCCGACGTGGTCAATCTCGAGGACGCGCCCAAGGAAATCGTGCTCCAGGTGGGCTCCATCGTCTACGCCACCGGCTGGAAGCCCTACGACGTGACCAAGCTGACCAACCTGGGCGCCGGCGAAATCGCCAACTGCGTCACCAACATGCAGCTTGAGCGGCTGGCCTCCCCGAGCGGGCCCACCCGCGGCAAGATCGTGCGGCCCTCCGACGGCAAGGCCCCGCGCTCCGTGGCCTTTGTCCAGTGCGCCGGCTCGCGCGACGAAAACCATCTCAATTACTGCTCGTACATCTGCTGCATGGCGTCGCTCAAGCAGGCGGCCTACGTGCGCGACGCCTTCCCCGACGCGCGCGTGACCATCTACTACATCGACCTGCGCACCCCCGGACGCTACGACAACTTCGCCAAGCGCATCCTGGCCGATGACCGCATCAATGCCGTCAAGGGCAAGGTGGCCGCCGTGGCCGAGGACTCCGGGACCGGCGACGTCATCCTCACGGTCGAGGACGCCGTTTCCGGCATCAAGTCCGACAACCGGTTCGAATTGGTGGTGCTGGCCACGGGGATGCAGCCGAGCATCGCCGGCGAGCGCCTGCCGGTCGACGTGCCCGTCGATGAGATGGGCTTTATCGTCGGCGGCGAGGAAAAAGGCATATTCGCCGCTGGTTGCGCCGCTACGCCCCTGGATGTCATGAAGTCGGCCCAGTCCGCGACCGGCGCGGCCATGAAAGCAATTGCCACGGTGAGAGGGAGGTAGAGGCGATGGCCGAAAAAATCGGTGTGTATATCGACGAATCCTGCGTCGCCCCGCTTCTGAAACCCGAGGAGTTGGTCGCGTTTGTCCAGGGAAAATTCGGCGAGGCCTGCCCCGTCGTCAAATCCCACAAGCGCCTGTCCAGCCCTGACGGTCTGGCCATGATCAAGGCCGACGTCGACTCGGGAGCGCTCGACGCCGTGCTGCTGTGCGGCACCTCGCCCCGGGTGGACTGGGATGTCTTCACCTTCGGCGACAAGGTGCTGGTCGAGCGGGTGAGCCTGCGCGAACTCGTCACCCTGTCCTACGAAAATCCCGACGGTTCCGCCCCCGCCGGCGGTGACACGCCGCCCGAGATGCTCTCCCTGGCCCACGACTACCTGGCCATGGGCGTGGTCAAGCTCCAGAAAATGAAAAGACCCAATCCGGAGCTGCCCGATTCCGTCCGGACCGTCATGGTGCTCGGCGGCGGCTTCACCGGCCTCAACGCGGCCCTGGCCGCGGCGGCTGCCGGAGCGGATGTCATCCTCGTGGAGAAGTCCGACAAGCTCGGCGGCCGCGCCGCCGGTCTCTACAAGACCTTCCCCATGAGCTACCCGTACCTCGAGGCCTCGGACACCGGCATTGATCAGCTGATCGCCAAGGTCAACGGCAACTCCAAGATCCAGGTGCGCCTGGGCACCACCCTCAAGCTGCTGGCCGGCGCTCCGGCCATGTACGAGGCCACCCTGGTCTCGGGCGGCCACGAGGAAAAGGTGCCTGTCGGTTCGATGGTCCTGGCGGCCGGCTGGTCGCCCATGGACACCGACGTGCTGGCGCCGTTCGGCTACGGGAAGTCCCAGAACATCGTCACCGCGGCCGAATTCGAGGCCATGGTCAAGGCCGGCGACATCAAGCGGCCCTCCGACGGCAAGGCCCCGTCCTCGGTGGCCTTTATCGTGGACGTGACCAAGCTCATGGCCGCCGCCACCGCCGCTCCTGTCGCGGAGGAGGCCCCCGCCGAGGAGGCCAAGCCCGCGGACAAGAAGGCGAACGAGGAAGCGGCGGAAGCTCCGTCCTTCGTGCCGCAGACCACGCCCAAGCATCTGGCCTACTCCTCGGAGCTGACCAGCCTCGTGGCGCTCAAGCAGGCCAACTACGTCCGGGAGAAACTCCCCGACGCCGTGGCCATGATCATCTACGACAACATGATGGTCCCGGGCATCAACGAGCGCTACTACCGGGCCGCCCAGGACAACCCGGGCGTCATGCTGACCAAGGGCACGGTCACCGGCGTGACCGAGGAAGGTTCGAGCCTCGTGATCGCGGCCAAGGACACCCTGCTTGGCGGCGAGATCACCCTGGCCGCCGATCTGGTCGTCCTGCCCACGGGCATCGTGCCGGCCACGGCCCTCGACCCGACCGTCAACCTGCTCTATCGCCAGGGCCCGGCCTTCCCGGATCTGGACCTCTTCGACGGGTTCGCGGATTCCAACTACATCTGCTTCCCCTACGAGACCCGGCGCACCGGCATCTACGCCGCCGGTTGCGTGCGCCAGCCCATGACCATGGCCCAGGCCAAGGAAGACGCGGCCGGCGCGGCGCTCAAGGCCCTGCAGTGCATCGAATCGGCCAGCCGCGGCGTGGCCGTGCATCCCCGGTCGGGCGACCTGTCCTACCCGGTGTTCAACTTCGTGCGTTGCACCCAGTGCAAACGCTGCACCGAGGAATGTCCGTTCGGCGCCCTGGACGATGACGAGAAAGGCACGCCCAAGCCCAATCCCACGCGCTGTCGTCGTTGCGGCACCTGCATGGGCGCCTGTCCGGAACGCGTCATCTCCTTTGACAACTACAACATCGACATGATCGGCACCATGATCCGCGAGTGCGAGATTCCGCCCAAGATCGAGGAAGGCGGCCCGCGCGTGCTCATCCTGGCCTGCGAGAACGACGCCTACCCGGCGCTCGACATGGCTGCCATTCGCGGCAAGAAGTGGAGCCCCTACGTGCGCATCATCCCGGTGCGCTGCCTGGGTTCGGTCAACGCCATCTGGGTTGCCGACGCCATGAGCAAGGGCGTTGACGGCGTCATGCTGCTCGGCTGCAAATACGGCGACGACTACCAGTGCCACTTCGTCAAAGGCTCCGAGATCTGCAATCGCCGCAAGGAGAACATCGCCGAGTCCCTCAACCGCCTTGGCGTTGAACCCGAACGCGTCGAACAGTATCAGGTGGCCATCGACGAATACGATAAGGTGCCGGACATGATCGACCAGTTCATGAAGATGGTCTTGAAGATCGGCCCGAACCCGTTCAAAGGCTATTAGGAGGAAGGCTCCATGTCATACGCCGAGCGTATCAAACCCGATCTGCAGTTCGTCAAGGACCTGCAGGCGGCAGGTGGCGATGCTTGCAAGAAGTGCTACCAGTGCGCCACCTGCAGCGTGGCCTGCCCCCTGGCTCCGCCCGAGAATCCCTTCCCCCGCAAGGAGATGGTCTGGGCGCAGTGGGGCCTGAAGGAGCGTTTCGAGGGCGACATCGACATCTGGCTGTGTCACAACTGCCAGACCTGTTCCGAGCTGTGCCCCCGCGGCGCCCGGCCCGGCGATCTGATCGCCGCCCTGCGCAACCTCACCTACCGGGATCTGGTCGAACCGACCATCATCGGCAAATGGATGAGCTCGCCCAAGTATCTGCCCAAGCTCATCGCCATCCCGGCCGTGCTGTACCTCTTCATTTGGCTGATCAGCGCCGGTTTCGGCGTGCCGGACGGCGAGATCGTCTACGGCAAGCTGTTCCCCGGCGATTTCACGATCGACCCCATCTTCGGCCTGGTCGCCCTGTTCGTGCTGTTCACTTTCTACAAGGGCGTGACCAAGCTGTGGAAGAGTTTCGATAAAACCATCCCCACCACTCTGCACATCGGGGCGAAGACCAAGAAGCCGTCCTTGCTCGAATCGATCAAGGCCGTCGTTTTGGATGAGATCGCCACCCACGTGAAGTGGAACGAGTGCGGTAACGATAACACCGAGCGCTATAAGGGCCACCTGTCGTTGTTCTACGGCTTCGTGGCGCTGGCCATTGTCACGAGCGTCGTGGCGGTATCCCACTGGGGCGGCAAGATCGTCGAGTTCATCGCCCCCCTGGGTCACACCCCCATGCCGCTTTGGAGCCCGGTGAAACTGTTGGCCAACGTCGGGGCCATCGCCCTGCTGTATGGTCTGACCATGCTCACCCGCCGTCGTCTCAGCACCGACCCCGCCAAGGCCACCTCGTCGTACTACGACTGGTACCTGCTCGGGGTCATCTGGGCCGTGGCCCTGACGGGCCTTGGCGCGGAGCTGTTCCGGTTGTCCGGGGTGGCCACGTTGGCCTACCCGACCTATTACCTGCATCTCGTTGCGGTCTTCATGCTGTTTGCCTATCTGCCCTGGTCCAAGCTTGGGCACTTGGTCTACAGAACGACGGCGTTGGTGTACGCCCACCAGGCTGGGCGGCTTCCCCTCAAACGTGAAGAAGAAAAGATTTTCATGGTCTAATAAAGGAGGATACCATGGCTGAAGCGCGCAAGGTCTTCCCCATGAACGCGTTCGTGTCGTACCTGAAGGGCGTCGACAAGGAAGGCAACAAGAAAGCCGTGGCCGAAATGGTCGGATACATGGCCGGCATGGAAATCGATGCGGACCTGGCTCCGTTCGCTGCCGCCCTGGCCAAGGCCTGGATATATGAACAGCACCCCGAACTCGTCCGCATGAGCAGCGGCGAACTGGGCTCCAGCGCCCAGAACGTCTCCGTCTCCGTCCTGCCTCCGGATGTCGTGGCCGAGATCAGCTCCATTTTCTCCAAGTTGAGCGAGACCAAGAAGGCCAACGAGGAAATGGCTGCCAAACTCGAGACCGTCGAGAAAGAGCTGGCCGAGAAGACCGCCGTCCTCAAGGACGTCGAAGTCCGCTGCAAGGCCGCCGAGGAAAAGGCGAAAAAGCTCGAAGCCTCCATGAAGGACGAGGGCGAGAAGGTCATCGTCGCCTCCGAGGCCAAGGTCACCGAGTACATCGGCAAGGTTGACGAGCTGCTCAAGATGATCGAGGACGTGAAAAAGCACGGCGTGGTCACCGTGGCCGCGGGCGGCGCCGCCCCGGCTGGCGAGGCCTCCTCCGGCGGCACCGGCGAGCCGGCGGTCGGCGGCGAGCCGTCCTCCGACTTCGGTTTCGGCTCCGACGCGTTCGCCACCGACAAGTGGTAGAATCCGGCCGCGTGCCGGTTGGAGGGGAGGCCCATCGGGCCTCCCCTTTTCTTTTTGGGGAAAGGGACGCGGCCTGTCGTCGCGGCGGGACATCTTGAACGCCGGCTCCGATACGGGTGACGTCCGTCGCGTCGCGGACAAAGGAGGACGGGGGATGTGCTCTTCGGGACATGAGGCCCTGCCGCAAACGGTCGGGCAGGGGGGGCCGTCGCGTGGCGGCATGGTCACCTCGCCCCATGCCCTGGCGACGCGGGCCGGGTTGGACATCCTGCGCGCCGGCGGCAATGCCGTGGACGCGGCCATTGCCGTGACCGCCGTCCTGTCCGTGGTCTTTCCCCATATGTGCGGCCTGGGCGGCGACAATTTCTGGCTGATCTTCGCCGCGAACACCGGCGAACTCCGGGCGCTCAACGCCAGCGGCCGCTCCGGCGAACAGGCTTCCATCGACGCATATGCCGGCAGGGACCTGTCCGCGATTCCGGCCCGGGGAGCGCTGGCGGCCAACACCGTGCCGGGCGCGGTGTCCGGCTGGGAGGCGGCGCACCGCTTCGGCCGCGAAGCCATGGGCCACAGCCTGTCCTGGGCGCGGCTGCTGGGCGCGGCCCTGGCCCATGCCCGGGACGGATTCCCGGTCAGCCCGAGTCTGGCCGCCTGGTCCGCGACCAACGTGGCCACGACCGATCCCGAGCTGCGCGCTTTGCAACGCTTCGACGGCTTTGCCCGGACCTTTTTGCATCCGGGTGGCGCGCCATACGCCTGCGGCGAAATCCTCAGGCAGCCGGCCCTGGCGGCCACGCTGCAAGCCCTCGCGACCGGCGGAGCCGAGGCGTTTTATCGTGGTCCCATCGCCGCCGCCATTGTGGACGGCTTGCGCGCTGTCGGCGGGCTACTCACCCGGGACGATTTCGCCAGCCATACGGCCGATTGGGGCGAACCCCTCCGTGTGCCGTATCGCGACTGCACGGCCTGCAACTGCCCGCCCAACACGCAGGGGTTCGCTTCGCTCGAACTGCTCCACATCCTCGACCGGTTCGACGTGCGGACGCTTGGCGAGGGCAGCGCCGATTACTACCATCTGTGCATCGAGGCCACCAAGGAGGCCTTTGCCGATCGGGACCGCTACCTGACCGACCCGGATTTTGCCACGATCCCCCTCGACCTCCTGCTCTCCGACGCACACGCGGCGTCGCAGGCCGGGCGCATCGATATGCGACACGCGGCGCCCAGCCCGTGTCCGCTCGATCCCGGCGGCGACACGGTCTGGATTGGCGTCGTGGACGCCTGGGGCAATGCGGTCTCGCTGATTCAGAGCCTCTATTACGACTTCGGTTCGGGCATCGTGGCCGGCGATACCGGCGTGCTGCTGCAAAACCGGGGGAGCTTCTTTTCCCTCGACCCCGGCCATGTCAACCGGCTCGAACCGCGCAAGCGCACCTTCCACACCCTCAATCCGGCCATGCTGCTCAAGGACGGCCGTCCGTTCCTCGTCTACGGCACCATGGGCGGCGAGGGCCAGCCGCAAACGCAAGCCGCCATCGTCACCCGGATCGTGGATTTCGGCCTGTCCCCCCGGGCGGCCATCGATGCCCCTCGCTGGCTGCACGGCCGGGCCTGGGGCGAGTCCGTCAATATGCTGCGCCTGGAAAACCGCATCCCGAAATCCGTGGTGGACGCCTTGCGGCAGCGGGGCCATCCCGTTGCCGTGGTCGAAGCCTACACCGATCTCATGGGCCATGCCGGGGCGCTGCTCCTCGACCCCGACACCGGGACCTGGCGCGGGGCGGCCGATCCGCGCGGCGACGGGGCGGCCGCGGGGCTGTGATGGTCAGGCCCGGGAAAGTTGGCTAGTGTCGTGGCAAGGGGAGAGGAGAAGAGAAGATGAAGATGCCTCCGGCGGCCGGGAGGGGCACTGCCCCTCCCGGACCCTCCCGAAAGGGGGGGCGGACGTTTGGCTGGTCGGGTGGTCAGGCGTCTGGTGGCGGGCCTGTGCCTGTTTGGTTGCGCGATTTTCCCCTGGCAAAGCCAGGGAAAAATCGCACAACCAAGGAGCGCCAGCGTCGCTTCGCGCCGCAGCAAAATTTTTCTATCGAGGGGGTCCGGGGGGCATCATGCCCCCCGGCCGCCGGAGGCATCTTCTTCTCTTCTGCTTCTCCTTCTCCGGCTGCCGGAAGCCGCAACGCCTGGAGGTAGTTATGGATCAGACGGCGCGCATGGTGCTGTTGCGCTCGTTGCCGTTTTTCGGCGGCCTGCCCGAGGAGCGGTTGTCGCGTCTGGCCGCCAAGGCCGTGTTGTCCAGCTATGCGCCGGGGGCCATCATCGCGGCCAGGGACCATTCGGGCGAGGCCTTCCATCTGGTGGCCTCGGGCCGGGCCAAGCTGTATCAGATCGGCCCGGACGGCAAGGAGCAGACCTTGTATATTCTGGGGCAGGGCGAACCGTTTTGCCTGTGCACCCTGGTCGATACCGGGGAGTTTCCCGCCTTTGCCGCAGCGCTGACGGAAACGCGCATCCTGGCCTTTCCGGCCCGGGCTTTGGCCGAGGCGGCCAGGGAAGACCCGGAAGTGCTGTTCGATTTGTTGCGACTGATGTGCCGGCGGCTCAAGGGGGCCATGGCCATGATCGAGTCGTTGTCCCTGCGCGATCTGCCGGGGCGGGTGGCCGGGTTCCTTTTGCACGAGGCCCGGGAGCGGCAAAGCGGCGGGATCGTGCGGCTGGCCATCAGCCAGCGCGAGGTGGCCAAGATCGTGGGGGCCACGCCCGAGGCGCTTTCCCGGGCGCTGCGCAAGCTGACCGAGGCCGGGTTGATCGTGGTGCGGGGCCGGGAAGTGGAGTTGCGTGATCGCGAGGGATTGGCCCGGGAGGCCGGGTTGTCCCTGGGAGGTCCTGGTGGAGCGGATTGAGGAGCCGGACGCGGCCCGGCTGCGTGCACTCATGCACGCGGTGCCGCTGTGGGCCGATTTCAGCGACCCGGATCTGGATTTGCTGCTCTCCGGCGGCGCGGTGAGGCTGTTTCGGTTCGCCGTTGGCGAGTCGCTGGTCGAGGAGGGCAACTACGAAAAGACGTTTTTCGTGCTGCTCCACGGCGCGGTGCGGGCCATTCGCGGCGGGCGAGAGGTCGCGGTCATGGACCGGCCGGGCACGATTTTCGGCGAGATGAGTTTTATTCTCGGCAAGGGCCGCACGGCCACGGTGGTGGCCGGTGCGCCCACCGACTGTCTGGTGGTGGACATGGGCTATGTGGATTTTCTGCAAAGCCCGGAGCGGGAAGACTTCCTCATCCGCATCTTCCGCCGGCTGGCCGCGGTGGTCACCGAGCGGCTGGGCTCGGCCAACGCGCGCAAGGCCGCGCTGCTGACCGCCATCCGCGAACGGCGCGAGGCTCTGCGCGCCCATGTGGCGGCCGAGCAGCAAGTGCTGATCGGGCTGCGTCGGGAGCTGGCCACCCTGGATACGGCCGATGACGAGGAAGTGCTGCGCCAGCTGCTCGACCGCAAATTCTGACCCGCACCGTTCCACCGGCCCCTTCCCCCTTTCGGGAGGGTCCGGGAGGGACCGTGTCCTTCCCGGCCGCCGGAGGTCTCCTTTTTTTACCCACTCCGTTTGGCGGGCAGCAGGTCGTTGAGCTCGTCGATGTAGTGCTTTTCCAGCTGGTTGACACGGTCGATGTGGGTGCGGAAGATCATGTCCATGCGCGGGTCGAAAAACCGGTGGCTGCTGTAGCTCGACACCGAGACGAAGCCGCGCCGGGCCTTGTGCGCGCCGCCCATGCCCGGATCGTAGCGCGTGATGCCGTGGGCGATGGCCCAGGTGATGGGGGCGTAGTAGCACAGTTCGAAGTGCAGGAAGGGGATGTCCTCGAACGCGCCCCAGTAGCGGCCGAACAGGATGTCGCGCTTGTGGGCCAGCATGGCCATGGCCACGGGATCGCGGCGGCCGGGTTTGTGGGCCACGGCAAAGGCCAGATGGTGCCGGAAGGCCCTGGCCAGCCCCTCGAAGAATTCCCCGGTCAGGTAGCGGCAGCCCCAGGGGCCGAACTTGGCGTTGGTCTTGTCGTAGAGTTCCCGCATGATCGGGAAATAGGCGTCCGGAATTTCCGCGCCCGAAACCACGGAGACTTCGATGCCGGCCTCGGCCAGGGCCCGGCGTTCGTGGCGGATGGCCTTGCGCCGGTTGGTGTTGCAGGTGGCCAGAAAATCGTCGAAATTGGCAAAGCCGCGATTGCGCCACAGGTAGCCCTGATGCCGCCAGGCCGTGAAGCCGTAGTCCTCGGAGGCGGCGGCGAATTCGGGCTCGGTGAAAAGCAGGGCCGCGCCCTGGACGCCGTTGTTGCGGCAATACTGTTCGATGGCCTCGAACATCCGGCGCGACAGGCGGATCTGGTTGGCGTCGGGATCGGTGAGAAAGCGCAGGCCCGTGGCCGGGGTGAACGGCGTGGCCGAGACCAGGCGCGGATAGTAGGGCAGGCCCAGCCGGCTGGCGGCCTCGCTCCAGAGCTGGTCGAAGACGAATTCGCCGTCGGAGTGCCACTTGAGGTACAGCGGCAGCGCCCCGACGAGCCGGCCGGCGGCGTGGACGAGCAAATGGTTGGGATACCAGCCCCGGGCCGGGGCGGCGCTGCCCGAGTCTTCCAGCAGCTTGAGCCAGGCCCACTCGAAAAAGGGCGTGTCGAGCGATTCGGCCAGGGTGTCCCAGGCCGCCTGATCGACCTCGCCCATGGAATGGGCGAAACGCACCGTCAACTGTTCGTTTGGAACCGTCATCAATGCCACATACGCCCGCGCGGACGTTCTGTCATCCGTTTGCCCCAAACGGGGGCGCGAAAGGCAGACGCGCGGGGGAGAGGCCCCGTCCGGAGCGGGGGGGACGGGGAAAACGGATCAGCCGGCGTGGGCGGCCAGGGCGGCGGCCACGTCGTCGTGGATGGCGAACACCTTGCCCAGGTCGGCGATGCGCAGCACCTTGGCCACCTTGTCGCCGATGCAGCACAGGGCCACGGTGCCGCCTTCGGGCAGCAGGCGGTTGCGCACGGTGATGAGGCTGCCGATGGCGCTCGAATCCATGAACTCGACGCCGGACAGGTCGAACAGCAGGACGCCGGGCGCCGGAGTGGTCCAGGGGGCCAGGGCGCGCTGGAAGTCCGGGCAGGTGGTGTAGTCGAAGATTTTGGGCAGCCCGGCCACCAGGGTCAGGGCGCCGTGTTTGGTCGCGGTCAGTTCCATGTCTCCTCCGGTTCGCCGAAACGGCGGCCTCAGGGCTTTACCATGGGGCGGCCCGACCGGGCAACCGCGCCGGGGGCGAGTTTTTCCTTTTATCCGGCACTGGATGCGTGTAAGGATCAACCGCAGTGGCCGGAGTTTCATTGCGAAGCGCCGGCCGTTACGCCACATCCTTCGGTGCATCCATTCTTCCTTGGGAGACGCGGCGCGCATGAACAGGGAATCCCATCGGCCCCAGGACCGGCAGTCCCCTGCCGTTTGCGCGGAATCCGTCTGCGCCATGCTCGATCGGGTGGGGGTTCCCCGCGATTCCAAATGGCGCGGGCTCATCCTCTACATGCGCGACATCAAGGAATACGATTTCCTGGACAACGAGCAAAAGGAGCAGACCCAGGCCCTGGTCATGGACGTGCTCAAGGCCCGGGACTTTTCCGAAGCCAAATTCCAGGACGTCATCAAGGCCCACGAGCGCATCCTGAGCGCGCCCTGGAACCGGGCGCTGACGCGCACCCTGCAGGAAACCGCCTCCCTGGTGCAGGAGTTCCAGGAGACGCTGTTCCGGCACAAGGGCGGGGTGGAAAAGCTCGAGGACGTCACCGTGGAAGCGGTGGAGTCCGGCGGCGACGTGGACCGGATGCTCGGCACCATCCGCCGGGGCTTCCAGGAAATGGCGGCCATGATCGAGGAAGACGCCGAGAAGATGGTGGCCATGAGCCTGACCGACGCCCTGACCGGCATCCACAACCGGCGCGCCTTTGACGAGCACGTGGCCCGGTCCGTGGCCGCGTCCCTGGAACATCGCCGGCCCCTGGCCCTTTTCATGTGCGACATCGACCATTTCAAGCGGTTCAACGACGAACACGGGCATCGCATCGGCGATCAGGCCCTGGTGGTGGTCGGTTCCATTCTCAAGGGCTTTGCCGAGGAAATGAAGCAGATGGAGGACCGGGACATGTTCCCGGCCCGCTACGGCGGCGAGGAGTTCGCCGTGACCATGGCCGGCACCGGCAAGGACGAGGCCGAGGAGCTGGCCGAGATCATCCGGCGCAAGATCGAGCGCTACAACTTCGTCATCCGTGATCCCGACGGGCAGATCCTGGCCTCGGGCATCAAGATCAACGTCAGCATCGGCGTGGCCGAGCTGCTGGCCGACTGTCCCGCGCCCGACGTGCCCCACCTCGTGGACGCCGCCGACAAGGCGCTCTATCTGGCCAAGTCCTCGGGCCGCAACCAGGTCCGGGTGTACGAGCGTCCCCGCGTCTGAGCGCGGCCGCGCGCCTTTCCCCCCGCTTCGGGATGCGCGCGGTGACGCGCACACCAACAGGCTGTCATGCTTCCTTTTTAGGCCTTCTCGGGCCTTTTCGGGCGTGGCCGGGAGGAGGGGCGTCCTCCTCCCGGATGTCGGGAATTATGCCCGGTCTTTTTCGGTGTCGTCTTCGTGCGGCGGCGTCAGCCCGTTGTGGCCGTTGCGGCGGCGCAGGATGGCCTTGGCCGGAATGAGCCCCGTGGCCGCGGCCGAGACGATGTTGCCGGCCACGCCCGGACCGTCGCCGGCCACGAACATGCCGGCCACGGCCGTTTCCAGCTCCGGGGTGGTGTCGATCTGCGTGGCGAAGAACTTGATTTCCGGCGCGTAGAGCAGGGTTTCGTCGTTGGCCACGCCCGGAACCACGGCGTTGAGCTGTTGCAGGCCGTCGACGAGGTTGGCCACGATGCGTTCGGGCAGGGCCATGGCGATGTCGCCGCAGGTGACCGAGGTCAGCGTCGGTTCCACCGAGCCGCGCCGGATGCGGCTCCAGGTGCTGCGCCGGCCCCGCGTGAGGTCGCCGAAGCGCTGGAGGATGGGGCTGCCGCCGCCGATCATGGTGGCCAGCCGGCCGATGGCCTCGCCGTACGCCTGGTTGTCCGAGACCGGATCGGTCAGCACCACCTTGGACAAAAAGGCGAAATTGGCGCTGTCGGATTTGGCGTCCATGTAGGCGTGGCCGTTGACGCACACGAAGTCCTGGTAGTTCTCCAGGGCCACGTAGCCGCCCTGGTTGGTGCAGAAGGTGCGGGTCTGGTCGTCGTAGCGCCGGGTGCGCACGAAAAAGGTCGGGTCGTAGATGACGTCGGTGATGTCGGCGAGGATGTCGTTGTGCACCTCGACGCGCACGCCCACCTCGATGCCGCGCTGGCTGTAGGGCAGGCCGTGCCGCCTCGCCAGCGCGCCCATCCACTCCGCGCCCACGCGGCCCGGGGCCAGGATCACGGCCGGCGCCCGGTATTCCCCCTTGGTCGTGGTCACGCCGGCCACCTGCCGGCCGTTCACCAGGATGTCGCGGGCCTCCTCGCCGGTGCGGATGGTCACGCCCTGGTCGAGGAGGTTTTGGGACATGGCCGCGATGTGGCCGGGCAGATGGTCGCTGCCCAGGTGTTTCTGGCGGATGAGCAGCAGCTCGATGCCGACCTTGCGGGCCTCCTTGCGGATGGTGCGGGCCTTGTCCAGGTCGGTGGGGTAGACCGGGCCGTCCATGCCGAGCGCCGTGAACAGGGCCTCGGTCTCGTCGATGAGCGCCCGGGCCTCGGCCTGGGGCAGAAACTGGGTCAGGTCGGTCTTGCCGAGTTTGTGGATGAAGTTGAGCTTGCCGTCGGAAAAAAGCCCGGCCCCGCCGATGCCCGACAGGATGTTGCAGGGCCGGCACTTGCGGCAGTCGGCCCGCCCGTGCATGGGGCAGCGGCGCTTGCCGGCGGCCTTGCCCTTTTCCAGAAGCAGGATGTCGAGGTCCGAGTGGGCGGCCAGATACTGGGCGGCGAAGAGCCCGGCCGGGCCGCCGCCGACAATGATCACGTCGTAGTGTGTCTTGGAATCGATTGGCACGGTGCGTCCTTTGGGCGGCATGCGCCCGCGAAGGGGGATATTTGCAAAATACACGGGAGCCCGACCCGCTGGCAAGGGCGCGTCGGCCCGTGGTTCTTCCCATTTTCGTAGGATCGTCTATGGTGTCGCCATGTCGCCAGGGCGGTCGCCCGGAGCCGGCGCGGAACCGGGCGGGAAGCTTCCCGGGAGGGAGGAACGTTGCAGAAGCGGGTGCTTTTCATCGACGACGACGAGCGGATCCTGGCCGGGTTTCGTCGCAATCTGCACGGCGCCTTCGAGGTGGACACGGCCGTCGGCCCCGAGGCGGGCCTGGCCAAGGTCAAGGAGAATCCGCCGTACGCCGTGGTGGTTTCGGACCTGCGGATGCCGGGCATGGACGGCATCACCGTGCTGGCCAAGGTGCGCGAGATGCGCCCGGAAACGGTGCGCATCATGCTGACCGGCTACGCCGAACTCGAAGCGGCCATCGGCGCGGTCAACGAAGGGAATATTTTTCGGTTTCTGACCAAACCCTGCGACACCGACTACCTTAAGGGTGCGCTGACCGCCGGCGTGGAGCAGTACCGGCTGGTCATGGCCGAGCGCGAACTGCTGGAAGGCACGCTGCGCGGCAGCCTGCGCATGCTGTCGGACGTGCTGTCGCTCGTGCGGCCGGAAGTCTACGGCCGGGTGTCGCGCATCGCCCCCTACGTGCGCCCGCTGGCCAAGCTGTGCGGCGATCCGAGTCCCTGGCAGACCGAGGCCGCGGCCATGCTGTGCCTGATGGGCTACATCACCTTGCCCGACGCCGTCATTTCCCGGGTGGAGCGGGGCCGCGCCCTTTCTCCCGAGGACGCGGCCATCTACCAGCCCCACGCCGAAGTGGCGGCCCGGCTCGTGGCCAACATCCCCCGCATGGGCGGCGTGGCCAAGGCCATTGCCTATCAGGAGAAAAACTTCGATGGCGGCGGGTTCCCGGCCGACGCCGTGCGCGGCAAGGACATTCCGCTTGGGGCGCGCATTTTGCGGGTGCTGCTCGATTTCGACCGGCTGGTCGGCGCGGGGCAGGCCAAGGCCGATGCCTACAAGGCCCTGCGGCAGGCCACCGGGCTCTACGATCCCGACGTGCTGGCCGCCCTGGGCGAGGTGCTCGGCGAGGAGGGCAAGTACGTCATCGTGCCCATGCCGGTCAAAAGCCTGCGCGAAAACATGATTCTGGCCGAGGACATGTTCGTGACCCGGGGCGGGCAGCAGCTCAAGGTGCTCTCCAGGGGCGCGGCCCTGTCCAGCGTGGCCCTGGCCCACATCACCAAGCTTGCCCGCTACGACGCCGTGACCGATCCGGTCAGGGTCATCATTCCTTCCGAGGCCTAGGGCCTTTCCGAAAACGTGGGCGTGTGCGCCGCGCCGGCTGCGGGGCGTCCTGCCTGGGAACCGCCGGGTGCGTCCGGTCCGGGAGATGGGCGGCCTGCCCGATTCTGCGGGCGATCGGCCGCGAGGGCCGGTTCAAGGCCTGGCGTCGTGGCGGCTGTTGGTGAAAAACCGTTCGGCCGGCCCGGGGGGAGGGCGTTGGTGGTCGGGCCGGCCTGCATCCCGATCCCGTCGCGGCAACGACAGGGACGGGATCGGGGTGTTGCGAAACACGTGTCCGGGCTGCGCGTCTTCGCGCCCGCGGGGCCACCTCCCCCCGGCCGGACATGGCGGCAACGGCGGTTGTTCGGGGCTAGGCCTCGCTGGCCACGGGCTTGCGACGACGCTCCCACAGGCGCATTTCCTTCATCTTCTTGCGGCGCTCCCGTTGCAGGGATTTGGCGGCCAGGGGCGCACTCTTCTTGTACCCGTATTTGGCCCGGTACTCCTCGGGTGTGAGGCCATGGGCGGCAAGATGCTTTTTGGTGAGCACCTTGAACGGCTTGCCGCATTCCAGACACACCACGCTGCTTTCCTTGATGGCCTTGGCCGGGTCCATCAGCGGTGCCGGTGGTTCCGCCGGTTGCGCGCCCGCTTCGGCGGCGGCCTGAATGCCGGTGGCCAGGTTTTTGAGCATGGATGTGATTTCTTCATCGGTCATGGTGCGGACGGAGGCTTGCGCCTTGACGATCTCCAACGCTTCCTTGAGATAGTCTTCCATTATATTCTCCTGGTGGTAATTTTCATTCTTTATAAGACAAAAAAGGTGTAAGTGCAACTGAATTCCAAAATAAATTGGAATGTCGTCATGCTGCTGTGCGAAAGGGATTGCGGCGTGGTTGCGTCACATATCGGCTTCACCGGCTGCTTCAGCCGGCAGTGCCGCGATACAACAACGTCAGGACGGTGATGTCGTCGGCTTGTTCCGCGTCGGCGGCAAAGGCGCTGACCGCGGCCATGACAGCGGCGTCCATGGCCTCGGGGGAGGCCCCGGCCGATCGGGCCAGGGTCAGGGCCAGCCGGTCCGTGCCGAAAAGCTGTTGCCCGGGGTCCATGGCCTCGGTGACGCCGTCGGTGAAGGTCACGAGTTTTTCCCCGGGCGACAGGCTGAGGCGGCTGGTCCTGTAGACGGTGTCGTCCATGATGCCGAGGAACAGCCCCCGGGGCAGGGACAGCCAGGACACCGCGCCGTCCGGGGCGATGCGGGCCGGGGGATTGTGCCCGGCGTTGGAGAAGGCCAGTTCGCCGGTCTCGAAGTCCAGGATGGCGAGGAACATGGTGACGAAGAGCATGGACTCGTTGTCCACGCACAGCTCCCGGTTGACCTTGGTCAGGATTTGGGCCGGGTCGGATTCCTGTTCGGCGATGCCCTTGATGAGGGTCTTGGTCACGGCCATGAACAGGGCCGCCGGCACGCCCTTGCCCGAAACGTCGCCGACCAGGAAGAGCAGTCGGTTGTCGCCCGTCAGGAAGAAGTCGTAGAGGTCGCCGCCGACCTCGCGGGCCGGTTCCAGGGCGGCGTGCAGCTCGAAGGCGGCGATGTCCGGGAAGGGCGGGAACCGCTTGGGCAGAAAGCTCATCTGGATGCTGCGGGCGATCTTGAGCTCCGACTCCAGGCGTTCCTTGGCCTTGGTGGTGGCGGTCAGGTCGGCGATGTAGTCCTTGAGCGCCAGCCGCATTTGCTCGAAGGAGCGCGACAGCCGGCCGACCTCGTCGCCGGAGTCCGGCGCGGGCACGGGCGTGTCCAGGTTGCCCTTGGCGATCTCCGTGGCCGTGGCCGCCAGCCGGACCAGGGGCCGGGTGATGGTGGTGGCGATGACGGCGATGACCCCGAAAAGCAGCAGGAACCCGCCGCCCCCGATCAGGGCCACCTCGCGTCCCAGCCGGCGCAGCCCGGCAAAAAGCTCGTCCTCGGGCACGATGACGCCCATGGACCAGCCCGTGGTCGGCATGGGCGTGTAGGCCAGCCAGGCCGGGCGGCCCAGGACGAAATCCGGCAGCCGGGCGAACCCCTGGCCGCCGCGCACCATGTCCCGGCCGATGGCCCGCAGGGCGGGGCTTTTTTCCGCCTCGGCCATGGAGAAGATGCTTTCGCGCATGATGCGGCGGGTGTCGGGATGGGACACGAACACGCCGTTTTTGCTGATGACGAAGGCGTAGCCCGAGCGGAACATGTTGATCTTGCCCACCTGGGTGCGCAACCATTCCAGGGAGACGTCGGCCGTGACCACGCCGAGAAAGGTCCGGCGGCTGGCTTCGGTGCGGAAAATCGGCACGCTGTAGGTGGTCATGACGATCTCGCCGCCGGATTCGTCGAAGTACGGCTCGCTCCAGACCGGCCGGCCGAGTTCCCGGGGCACCAGATACCAGTTTTCCAGTTCGTAGCGGTCCGCGTAGCCGAGGGGCACCCGGACGGGCCGCCCGTCCTTGCGGCAAAAATACGGCGCGTAGTGGGAATGTCCGGCCGTGAAGACTCCCGGGGCGAAGGCCGCCGCCGTGCCGAAGACATCGGGATTGGCGGCCAGGAAATCGCCCAGGTCGCGGTCCAGGTCGGCGGCGTCGGGCATGGCCTGGCTGATCTGGCGGGCCAGATAGCGCGGCGTGCGCTCCACCCCGGCCAGGGGGATTTCCAGGCGCGCCGCCGCCGAACGGATGAGGTTGACGGCGTTTTCCCGCACGCTGGCCAGGAGCATCCGCTTGGCCGAAAAATAGGAATAGGCGAAGGCCCCGGCAAAGATGACCGTGGTGCTGGCCAGGATGAACAGCGCCAGCCGAAAGGCCAGTCCCCGGCCGGCGTGGTGGTCAGCGCGCGTCGGCATCGAAGGCCTCGTACGGGGGAATGGCGTCGATGAGCCCGGCCTGCAACAGGGCCTTGGCCGCGGTCTGGTAGCCCGTGGGCGTCAGGCGGCCGAAGGCCTCGCCGTCCGCGGTCATGGCCTCGCGCAGGCGGTCGAACATCCACTGCTGGTGCACGCGGTTGGTCGGCAGGTGGGCGGCGGCCACGTGGCTCATGACAATGTCCAGGGCCTCTCCGGGGTGGGCGAAGGCGTAGCGCCAGCCGCGCAGGGAGGCCCGGACCACGGCCCGGCACAGTTCGGGGTCGCGCCGCCACACGGCCTCCACGGTGTAAAGCCCGTCCTCGGGCAGGTCCAGGCCGTGATCGGCCATGGCGAAGACCGTCAGTTCGTCGGGATCGAGCCCGGCGTTGAGCAGCACATGGTATTCGTTGTAGCGCATGGCCGAACAGGCCGAGACGCCGCCGCGCAGGAATAGGTCCACGGTGTAGCCCTGGGGCGCCTCGTGCACCCGGGCTCCGTACCGCTTGAAAAAGGCTTCCGGAGCCAGCCGGAATTCCGGTCCCCACAGGCTGACCCGGCGGCCGTCGAGGTCGTGCGGGCCCGTGATGCCGTCGGCCTTGCGGGCGATGATGAGCAGATTGGAGTGGTGGACGAACTGGGCCAGATTGACCAGTTCCAGGCCGTGGGCGCGTTCGCGGATGGCCGTGGGCAGAAAGAATGTGCCGAACTGCGCCTTTCCCTCGCGAAGCAGCAGGGACGGCGGCGCGGTCGGGCCGCCGCGCAGGATGCGCATGTCCACGCCCTCGTCGGTGTAAAAGCCCTTGGCCAGGGCCACGTAATAGCCGGCGAACTGGGCCTGCGGCTCCCATTGCGGAATGAGCGTGGCCTGTTTCAGCGGCGGCGTTGCCCAGGCGCTGCCAAGCAGCGCCAAAAAAAGCGCCATCCAGGAGGCTGAAACAATCCGGACAACGCATCGTGTCCGGTGGGAAAGGCCATGGTACATACCGGGCCTTGTACACAACAATCACGGGAAAGCATAGTCCCGTGAGGCTGTTGCCACGTATTTTCGGCGGGAACGCGTCTGCGGTCCGCGGCGTGCCACTGCCTCGACGCGCACTGCGCGGGCGACAGGCGGCATTGTCACATGACGGGCACTGCGGCGACAGGCGTCGCTGCGGCGGGGGAGCGTGGCGACAAGCGGCCGCACCCTGGCGCTTCGGGGCTGGGCCGCCGGCGCAACAACCCGGGCCGCGTCAATAAAAGAGCCCCCGTCCCCCAAAAGGGACGGTCCGAAGCCGGGAATGCGATGCGGGACGCGGCCGGCGCGCCGCTATTGCAGCGGGCCGATGCGGGCGAACAGCGCCTGCAACAGGGGCTCGTGGGAGCGGGGCACCAGGAAGAGCACGCCGTGGCGCGTGTCGGCCTCACGAGGCGCGCCCTGGGTCAGGGCGGCCTGCACCTCGGGGGCCGCGGCCGATCCGCCGGGCAGGCAGATGAGGTGCTCCTTGGGCGCGGTCACGATGGAGCCGAGGTCGCCGATGGGGACGTTGAGCCAGAACACGGCCGGTCCGGCCAGACGGGGGATCAGGTTGGGGATGAGTTCGGCGGCCGCGCCGTGCAGCGGCAGGATGCCCTTGCGACCGCTCAGCTTCTCGTAGGCGGCGTCATAGCTGGCCTTGTCGGCGTCCATGGTGATGACGGTGTCGAAGACGTCGCCGGCCACGGTGGCGACATCGCCGGTGCCGGTGCCGCTTTCGACGAACACGCGAAAGCCGCCGGCGTCGCGCAGCAGGGTGAAAAGCGGGGTCAGGGTCGAGGCGTCGGATGCGGCCATGTGATGATCCTTATTGGAATTTGAGTTGGAGGTGGATCGTATCCGGGCCATCGGCGAAGGAAATGTTTTTGAGCATGGTCTCGCGGTCGATGACATAGGTGTCGGGCGACTTGATGGCCACGCGCAGGACCTCCTTGCGGCCCAGATCGATGATTTTCTTTTTGTCGCCCACCTTGAAGACGATGCGCTTGCCGTTTTGGTACCAGAAATAATAGGAGCGCTGCTCGGTGAAAAAATAGGGCTGCTCGAACATGGGCACGTCGCGCACGAGCTGCTTTTCCAGATTGACGTCGAGGCGGTAGATGTCCGGCGCCAGACGCGAGACGTTGATGGCGGTCATGGCGTAGCGGCCGGAGCTTTCCGGTTTGCCGGTGCGCAGCAGGGCGTAGCCGGCCGGGATGGTGAAATCGATGCGCGCGGCCGGCAGGGAGCGGCTGGTGCCCCGGAAAAACCGCGCCAGCGACTGGGGCGAGTCCCCATTGGCCGCCCCGGCCACGCCCGCGGCCGCAAGACAGACCGCGAGCAATACCGCCGCGCCAAAAGGCAACGCGCCGGCCGCCGGCCATCGGGGAGTCGCCATGCTGGCGGACGGTCGGGAAAAGGGGTAGAGGTGACGCCATCCCATATGTGACCTTTTACCGCGCCCACGCCATGAATGCAATGACACACGCCCCCGAGGTCCCGGGCATCGAAACCGGGCTCATTTTGGACAAGACCCGTCGCGGCGAACGCCTGACGCCGGATGACGCCCTGGTGCTGGCCCTGACCGCGCCCCTGCACGACCTGTGCGGCGCGGCCATGGAAGCCCGGATGGCCCGGCATGGCAAAAACGCCTACTACGTCCGCAACGTGCACATCAACTTCACCAATGTGTGCGTCAACGCCTGCCGCTTTTGCGCCTTCAGCAAGGTCAAGGGCGCTCCCGGAGCCCGCACGCTGTCCGTTGAGGACATCGTGGCCGAGATCGAGGCCCGGGGCGACGAACCGATCCGCGAAATCCACGTGGTGGGCGGGCTCAATCCCGAACTGCCCCTGGAATACTACGTGGACATGCTGCGGGCCATCGGCAAGGTCCGGCCCGACGCCGGCATCAAGGCCTTCACCGCCGTGGAAGTGGCCCATCTGGCCGACACGCGCGGGGTGTCGGAATTCGAGATCCTGGCCGCCCTCAAGGACGCCGGGCTCATGATGCTGCCGGGCGGCGGGGCCGAGGTTTTTTCCCCGCCCCTGCGCGCCAAGCTGTGCCCGGAGAAGATTTCCGGCGAACGCTGGTTGCAGATCCACGCCACGGCCCATGGCATGGGGCTGCCCACCAACGCCACCATGCTCTTCGGCCATATCGAGAACTGGGCCGACCGCATCGCCCACCTCTCGGCCCTGCGCGATCTGCAGGACCTGACCGGCGGTTTCACCTGCTTTATTCCCCTGGCCTACCAGCCGGCCAACAACAAGCTCGGCGCCAAAGGCCCGGACGGCGTGACCGTGCAGCGGTTGATCGCCGTTTCCCGCCTGTTTCTGGACAACATCCCCCATGTGAAGGCCTACTGGGCCATGCTCGGCATCAAGGCGGCGCAGATGGCCCTCTGGTCCGGCGCGGACGACTTCGACGGCACCATCGTCGAGGAACGCATCGGCCATGCCGCCGGCGCGGACAGCCCCAAAGGCCTGACCCTGCCCGACCTGCTGCACGCCATCGAAGCCACCGGCATGATCCCGGTCGAGCGCACGCCCGATTTCAAGCCGCTGGCCTGAGATCGCGGAGGAGGGGAGGCGGAAGAATGCCTCCGGCGGCCGGGAGGGGGTCACCCCCTCCCGGACCCTCCCGAAAGG
>JAFABC010000320.1 GCA_023426275.1 Pseudomonadota bacterium
CCTTTCGGGAGGGTCCGGGAGGGGGTGACCCCCTCCCGGCCGCCGGAGGCATCTTTCGCCTTACAGGCCGGTAGCCAGCCGGTCCCAGGCCAGAGCCCGGGCCCGTTCGGCCAGTTGCAGCATCTCGGGCTTGGAAATCTGGTCGTCGGCGCCCACGGCCTCGCCTTTGTGGCGCAGGCTGTCGGTAATGAGCGAGGAAAAAAGGATCACGGGCAACTGTTTGAGCACCGGGTCTTCCTTGACCTTGCGCGTGAGGCTGTGCCCGTCCATGGCCGGCATCTCGATATCCGAAACCAGGATGTGCACGAAGTCGGTGATGGGCCGGTCCTCGCGGCCGGCGGCCTCCTTCCACTCCTGCAACTGGTCCCAGGCGATGCGGCCGTTGATGGTGCGCGTCACCTCGAAGCCGGCCTTTTCCAGGGACGCCCCGATCATGCGGCGGATGGTGGTGGAGTCGTCGGCAATGAGCGCCTTGAAGATCATGTCCTTGTCGGGCAGTTCCTTTTGCCGCTCGACAAAGACCTCTTCGTCGAGCTCCTTGAGGGCCATGCCCGGGTTGAGCTCGGCCACAATCTTTTCCATGTCCAGGATGAAGATCACCCGCTCGTTGAGCTTGACCACACCCGTGACCGAGTTTCCGGAATAGGTCTGGACCTGGATACTCGGCGGCTCGATCTGCTCCCAGCTCAGGCGATGGATGCGGTTGACGCCGGACACCCGGAAGGCGCTGACCACCCGGTTGAACTCCGTCACCACCACCTTGTCCGAGGCGTTTTCCGAGCGATCCTTGCCGAGCCAGATGGCCAGATCGATCAGCGGCACCACCTTGTCGCGCAGATTGAAGGTGCCAAGCACGCACGGGTGGGGCGTCTGCGGCATTTCCGTGACCTTGGGCAGCCGGATGATCTCCAACACCTTGGCCACGTTGACGCCGTAATAGCCTGTGTAGAGCTTCCCGGAAGGCGTGGGTTCCTCCAGGAAAAATTCCACGATTTCAAGCTCGTTGGTGCCAGATTCGAGAAGGATGTTCGTGTTGCTCATAAGGTGGAAGCTCCGGGGAAGCGCCACGGAGGCGGATGACAAACAGCGGCCTTCCGAAAATCGCGATGCGGCACACTACGCCGCGGCCGCCGCGGTAGGCAAGACCGTCGCTTGCACTCTTGCAAAAGAGCGCTCCGTCCGCAACACCAGAAGACAAAACCTCCGGTGCGCGGACGAGGCAGTCTGCCACGACGCCGTGTCCGCCAGACCGTGACGCGATGACGGTTGCGTGCCGGTTGCGCAGCAGCAGGCGCTCCCGCCTCGGCATGAAAGCGCGACTACAACTTTCGATCCAACAGCAGGTGGGAAAAGTAGCCGAGCACCGTGGCCAGGTAATACGGGAGAAAAGGCCGCCATGGCAGGCCGAGCAACAACATGGGGGCAAGCAGCACCGAACAGGGGATGAGCAGGGCCGCCCACCAGGAATGCGTCCAGCCGCGATGGGAGCCGATGGCCGGCAACAGGGCGCAAAAGCCGAGTACCGACGCATAGCGGTATTGTTCGCGAAAGATGAGGATGGCGTCCACCACCAGGGCCGCGCCGTAAAAGAACCGGCGTCCCTTGGAATCGGTGTCCACGTCCGGGAACAACCCTCCCAGCACGGAGAACAGCCCCAGGCAGATGATGGTTTCGAATCCCGGCCGGTAAATGCCCAGCCAGGACGTGCCGGCTATGACTCCTCCCGTAACCGCTGCCGCGCCGACCATGTGCGTCTTGTATCCCGGCATGCGGGGCTGGTAGCATCGCCGTCCGTCCCTGGCAAGGCGGTCGCTTCTTGACGCGGCATCCCCCCCCGGCTACGACCAAGCATTCACAACACCCAACCCCGGATCGCCCATGCCTGCCAAAATCGTTCCGTTGTTTCTGGCCCTGACCCTGGTCCTGCTGACCGCTCTGGCCGTGCCCGCGCCCCAGGCGCAGGCCGCCCCGCCCAAGGTCGATATCTACGTGACCAGCTGGTGCCCCTACTGCGCCAAGGCCAAGGCCTATTTCGAGGCCAAGGGCATTCCCTACACCACCCACGACATCGAAAAAAATCCCAGCGCCCGGATGCGCTTCCAGAGCTACGGCCAGCAGGGCGTGCCCCTTGTCGTCATCGGCGAGACGGTCATTCCCGGCTATTCCGTGGCCGAATACGAAAAGGCACTGGCCGGCACCAAGACGGCCGCCGCCCAACCCAAAATGATTTTCGGCAAATAAGCCGGCCGCCAAAGGAGTTCCCGTGTCCGACGCCCCTGTCGTCCGGTTTGCCACGCGCGCGCAGAACATCAAGATATCCGCCACCAAGCTCATGCCCATGCTGGCCGCCGGCGTGGGCGACTGCGTTTCCCTCGGCCAGGGCGTGCCTTCCTTCGGCACGCCGGCCCATGTGGTCGAAGCCGTCTGCCGGGCCTTGCGCGACTCCCCGGCGGCGGGCAAATATTCGCTGCAACCCGGCATGCCCGAACTGCGCTGGGCCGTGGCCGACCGGCTGACCGCCGAGAAAGGCCTGGCCGCCAATCCCGAAACCGAGATCGCCATCACCGTCGGCGGCATGGAGGCGCTGCTGTGCGCCATCCTGTGCCTGTGCGAACGCGGCGACGAGGTCATCATCCCCCAGCCCTACTATCCTTCGCACGTGGAACAGGTGCTGCTGGCCGAAGGCAAGCCCGTGTTCGCCGCCCTGCGCAGCGAGGACTGGGGCCTCGACCCGCTGACCGTGGCCGCGGCCGTCACCCCGCGCACCCGGGCCATCATCATCAATTCGCCCCACAACCCCACCGGCGCGGTCTTTGCCGAAAAGGACCTGCTGGCCGTGGCCGAAATCGCCCTGCGCCACGACCTCGTCGTCATCTGCGACGACACCTATGACGCGCTGTCCTACGACGCCCCGGCCTTTTCCCTGGCCAGCGTCCCGGAACTGCGCTCCCGGCTGGTGGCCGTGGGCAGCTTTTCCAAGCGCTACGCCCTGACCGGCTGGCGGGTCGGCTTCGCCTTCGCCCCGGAACCGATCATGGCGCAGATGCTCAAGGTCCACGACTGCACCGCCATCTGCGCGCCCACCCCGGCGCAAATCGCCGCCCTGGCCTCCCTGACCGGCCCACAGGGCATCTACGAGAGCTTCGTGTCCAGCCTGTCCAGCCGGCGGGCCCGGCTCATCGAACGCCTGGACGCCATGGATGGAACCATCGAATACAACCGGCCCGGCGGCGCCTTCTACGCCATGGCCCGCTACGACCTGCCGCTGGCCCCCATGGACGTGGCCACCCGGCTCATTCGCGAGGCCCGGGTCATCACCATCCCCGGCGACAGCTTCGGCCCGGGCGGCCAGTCCAGCCTGCGCCTGTCCTACGGCGGCGAGGAAGCCGACATCGATACCGCCTGCGACCGGCTGTTCGAGTGGCTGGAGACCGAGCGGCGACGGCATTAGCATGAACAAGATGCCTCCGGCGGCCGGGGGGCATGATGCCCCCCGGACCCCCTCGAAAGTTCTTTGTGCGGCGCGAAGCGACGC
>JAFABC010000158.1 GCA_023426275.1 Pseudomonadota bacterium
GTCCGGGGGGGATTATCCCCCCCGGCCGCCGGAGGCATTCTTTCTCTTTTTTACGCTTCGCCGAGCACGTCAGCCAGGGCGGCGGCGAAGAGTTTCAGGTCTTCCTGTTCGATGACGAGCGGCGGCAGCAGCCGCAGCACGCGTTCCTGGGTCAGGTTCAGGATGAATCCCCGATCCAGGAGCTTTTTCCAGACGTCGCCGCCCGGGAAGGTCAGCACGATGCCGATCATGAGCCCCATCCCGCGCACGGTCTCGATCTTGTCCGGGTACTGGCTGCGCACGTCCTCGAACAGGGCCTTGGCGAAATCGCCCATGCGCGCCGCCCGTTCGGCCAGCTGGTCGCCTTCCATGATGGCGATGGTCTTGCAGGCCGCTGCGGAGAGCAGCGCGCCGCCGCCAAAGGTCGTGGCATGGGCGCCCGGGGTAAATCCGGCGGCCACCTCGTCGGTGGCCAGCACCGCGCCCATGGGCAGGCCGTTGGCCAGGGCCTTGGAGCAGGTGAAGACGTCCGGGGTCAGGTCGAAGTTCTGGTGCGCCCAGAACCGGCCCGTCCGGCACATGCCGGTCTGCACCTCGTCGACCATGAACAGGATGTCCTTTTCCCGGCAAAGCGCCTGCACCGCCTGCAGGTACTCCTTGGGGAAGGGGTTCACCCCGCCCTCGCCCTGGATGCATTCTAGCAGCACGGCCGCCGTTTTGGGGCCGATGGCCTGACGCATGGCCTCGATGTCGCCGGCCTCCACCGTCGTGAACCCGTCGGGCAGGGGATCGAAGCCGAACTTGATCTTGTCCTGTCCCGTGGCCGTCAGCGTGGCCAGGGTGCGGCCGTGGAACGAGTGCGTCAGCGTGATGATTTCATAGGCGTCCCGGTTTTTGACCGTACGCATGTAGCGCCGGGCCAGCTTGATGGCGCCTTCGTTGGCTTCTGCCCCGGAATTGCAGAAAAAGACCTTTCCGGCATGGCAGGTGCGCTTGAGCGCCTCGGCCAGCTCGATCTGTTCGCGCTGGGTGAAGACGTTGCTCACATGGACCAGCTCGCGGGCCTTGGCCGAGATGACCTCGGCGATCTCCTCGCGGCAGTGGCCCAGATTGCACACGGCGATGCCGGCCAGCAGGTCGATGTATTCGCGGCCGTCACAGTCGTACATACGGCATCCCTTGGCCGAGGACACGGCCAATGGATACCGGCCATACGTGTTCATGATCGCGGCCTGTTCCCGCGCCTTGAGCGCGTCGTACGCTTCGCTCATCATGATCCTCCTTGGGGATTGCGAAGTGGAATTCCGGGGGAGGGAACCCCTTTGGGGAAAAAGGGATTCCCTCTCCCGGACCCCCACCTCCCGAAAAATGCTTCAAATGGCCTTGGGGTGATGTCCCTTCGTCAGGCCGGCCTGACAGACGAGGGGGACCGGAGGGCGTCGGACCCGCCGGCCGCCGGAGGCGTCTTCACGCGTTCCCTTTCCCGCCTCACACCGTCCCGGTGTGGCCGAAGCCGCCGGCGCCGCGGCCGGTCGCGCCGAGTTCCTCGACGGGCGTGACGACCGGGCGCGCCACCGGCGCGAGGATGAGCTGGGCGATGCGTTCGTGGCGCGCGATGGTGTGGGGCTGGCGCGAGGTGTTGAGCAGCCAGACGATGATCTCGCCCCGGTAGTCCGGGTCGATGACGCCCACCCCCTGGGCCACGGTCAGGCCGTGCTTGGCGCCGAGCCCGGAGCGCGAGTAGACGAACCCGGCCAGTCCCGGGGTGTCGATCTCGATGGCGATGCCGGTTGGCACGGCGGCCCGTTCGCCCGGGGCGATGGTCAGTTCGGCGGCCTCGATATCGGCGCGCAGGTCCAGTCCGGCCGAGCCGGACGTGGCCACGGTGGGCGGATTTTCGCGGCTGGATTCCCGGAGGAACTTGATGCGCAGAATGCTGCTGGTCGGCATGGTCATGGGGAAATCCTCCGGGAGCGAGAATAGGGAGGATAACCTACCGTATCCCTTGATTTTGTAAACATAATTTAACTCACTGGAATTATGGGTTTTTTCAGAGCAGTGTCATGGAGGTGACGTTTTCGGACCGGTCTTGCCTTTTGCGGGCCCTTATGGGTAGATGCCGCCAAGGCTGGGATTGCGCGGCATAGTGCCGCGACAGCGTTGCCTGGAGAGAGGAAATCTATGCAGCCGTTGCGCGTGTACAGCGTTGTGCCGAACTTGCCGGCGAAATTGAAGCCGCTTTGGGAATTGGCCTACAATCTGCTTTTTTCCTGGAACGACGACATCGCGTCGCTTTTCGCCCAGGTCGACAGGAAATTATGGCGGGAATGCGGGGGCAACCCCGTGGGCTTCCTGAACCGGTTGCCGCAAAAAACGCTGGAAAGCCTGGCCCAGGACGATTTCTTCGTGGACCGGGTCAGCGACCTGCGCCAGACCCTGGCGACGTATCTTGCCCGCAAGACCACCTCCATTCCCTTCCCGGATCGCGACGGCGAGCCGGTGGTGGCCTATTTCAGCCTGGAATACGGCATCAGCGCCTGCCTGCCCGTGTATTCCGGCGGGCTCGGCATCCTGGCCGGCGACCACCTCAAATCGGCCAGCGACCTGTGCGTGCCGCTGGTCGGCATCGGGCTGTGCTACCAGCAGGGCTATTTCCGCCAGTATCTCACGGCCGACGGCTGGCAACAGGAGCGCTACCCCCTTTACGACTTCGAGCAGATGCCGCTGTCGCTTTGCAAGAACGCCGAGGGCGAGCGCATCCTGGTCCATGTGGACCTGCGTGGCGAGCGGGTGTCGGCGCAGATCTGGAAGGCGCAGGTCGGCCGGGTGTCCCTTTACCTGCTCGACAGCAACGTGCCGGAAAACGAGCCGGCCACGCGCCAGCTGACCAACCGGCTCTACGGCGGCGACCTGGAAACCCGGGTGCGCCAGGAATACCTGCTCGGCATCGGCGGCATCCGGGCTCTGGAGGCCCTTTCGCTCAAGCCCAAGGTCATCCACATGAACGAGGGCCATTCGGCCTTTGCCGGCCTGGAGCGCATCGCCATCTTCATGGACAAGCACAAGCTGTCCTTCGAGGCGGCCATGGAGCTGGTGGCCTCCAGTTCGATTTTCACCACCCACACGCCCGTGCCGGCCGGCAACGACCGTTTCCCGCCGGATCTGATCCAGGCCTATTTCGAGGACTACGCCAAGCGCCTGGGACTGGCCTTCAAGGTGCTGCTGGCGCTCGGACGCGAGGACCCGCGCAACGATTCCGAGCATTTCTGCATGCCGGTGCTGGCGCTCAAGCTGTCGCGCTTCAACAACGGCGTGTCCAAGCTGCACGGCGTGGTGTCGCGCAAGATGTGGAACCGGGTCTGGAACCAGTATCCCGTGGAGGACGTGCCCATCGGGGCCATCACCAACGGCGTGCACGTGCCCACCTGGGTGGCCCAGGACATGGCGGCGCTCTATGACCGCTATTTCGGCGGGAACTGGCGTGAGGACCCGGACACCAGCCGGGTGTTCGCCCAGACGCATCTGATTTCCGACGCCGAACTGTGGCGCACCCACGAGCGGCTGCGCGAGCGGCTGGTCGGGTTCGTGCGCGAACGGCTGCGCGAACAGCTCATGGCCCGGGGAGCCAAGCGGCGCGAGCTGCAAAACGCCGAGGAAGTGCTCGATCCGCAGGCGCTGACCGTGGGTTTCGCCCGGCGCTTCGCCACCTACAAGCGGGCCAACCTGCTGCTTTCCGACAAGGAGCGGTTGCTCAAGATCCTGTCCGACACCGAACGGCCCATCCAGTTCATTTTCGCCGGCAAGGCCCACCCGCGCGACAACGAGGGCAAAAAGCTCATCCAGGAACTGGTGCAGCTGTGCACGAGCGCCCAATGCCGCTTCAACATGGTCTTTCTGGAAGACTACGACATGGAAGTGGCCAGCTATCTGGTCCAGGGCGTGGACGTGTGGCTCAATACCCCCCGGCGGCCGCTGGAAGCCTGCGGCACGAGCGGCATGAAGGCCATGTGCAACGGCGTGCTCAACTACAGCACCCTGGACGGCTGGTGGGCCGAGGCCTGGAAGCCCGACAACAGCGTGGGCTGGGCCATCGGCCAGGGCGAGGAATACGAGGATGCCGGCTACCAGGATTTCGTCGAGAGCCAGACGCTCTACAATATCCTGGAAAATGAAATTATTCCGACATTCTACGACCGGGGCCACCACGGCAGCCTGCCGCGCAACTGGATTCGCAAGATGAAGGATTCCATCAGCCAGCTGGCCCCGCTCTACAACTCCCACCGCATGGTCGAGGATTACGCCCGTTTTGCCTATGTGCCGGCCCTGGAGAACTACAACCGCCTGACCCGCGACGATTGCGCAGCGGCCAAGGATCTGGCCTCCTGGCGCATGGACATGATGACCAAGTGGGGCAATCTCGATATCCGCAACGTCCGCTCCGACGAGTCCGACCGGATTCACGTGGGCGATCCCATCCGCGTGCGGGCCGAGGTGCATTTAAACGGCATCCGGCCCCAGGACGTGGAAGTGCAGATCTACGCCGGCCGTCTGGACTACGAAGGCAAGTTCGCCCAGCGCGACACCATCATCATGCGGCCCGTGGAAACGACGTCCGACGAATGGACGGTCTATGTCGGCGAGGTCCAGCCGGTCGAGGCCGGCCGTTTCGGCTACACCGTGCGCATCCTGCCGCACCATCCGCTGCTGCTCGACTCCCACTCCCTGGGGCTCATCCGCTGGGCATCGGTCTAGCGGCCGCCAGCAATCGCGCTGCAGAAAAAGACGCCTCCGGCGGCCGGGGGGCATGATGCC
>JAFABC010000340.1 GCA_023426275.1 Pseudomonadota bacterium
CCTTTCGGGAGGGTCCGGGAGGGGGTGACCCCCTCCCGGCCGCCGGAGGCATCTTCTCCTAACAAAGCCCGGCGTAGGCCTCGGCCACGGCGCGCCAGGAGTATTCCCGGACGACTTTTTCCCGGCCGGCCCGGCCGAGCCGCCAGCACAGGTTGCGGTCGCCGGCCAGCCGGGCGAGTGCCACGGCCAGGGAGGCGGGATCGTCCGGGGGCACCAGAAAACCGGTCTCCCCTTCCTCCACCAGTTCCTCGTTGCCGGCGATGCGCGTGGCGGCCACGGCCAGTCCCGAGGCCATGGCTTCGAGCAGGGCGTTGGGCATGCCCTCGTCGCGCGAAGGAAAGACGAACGCATCGGCCCGGCGCAGCAGGTCGGGCATATCGGCCCGGGACACCCAGCCGGCAAAGCGGACCATGCGGTCGAGGCCCAGGCGCGCGGCCTGGGCGGTCAGGTCGCGCCGCAGCGGCCCGTCGCCGACGATGGTGACTTCGAGGCAGGCCGATTCCGGCAGGCGGCCCAAGGCCTCCAGCAGCACGTCCAGGCCTTTTTGCCGCACCAGCCGGCCGACAAAGACGCAGCGCACCGGCCCCTGGCGCGAGGGGGTCTCGTCCGGGGTGAAGCGGTCGGCGTCCACGCCGTTGGGGATCATGGCGATGGGCAGCCCGCCGGCCGACCGGGCGGCCAGCGCGGCCAGTCCCCGGCTGTTGGCCACCACGGCGGCGGCGCGCTTCCACAAAAAACGGATCAACGGCGTGGTCAGCCGGTGGTAGGCGGCCAGGTCGTAGGGCTGGAACCCGGGCACGTCGCCGCCGCGCAGGGAGACGATGTAGGGCACGCCGGCCACAACCTTGAGCACCCAGGCGGCCGGACCGCAGGGAATGCCGAAAAAGGCCACGCAGGCGTCGGGCCGCCAGCGCCGCGCCATGACTGGCAGGGCCACGGCGGCGCTGGCCATAAACGACAGCATTTCCAGGGGCGAGCAGTGGTCGGCGTGACGGCGCACGGCCGGGATGCGCCGCAATTCGAAGCCGTCCACGGTTTCCCGGCGCGGCAGGTCGCCGTAAGCGGCCGTGACCACGCGCACGGCGTGGCCCATGGCGGCCAGCTCCCGGGCCATGTTGGCCGTGGCGTTGCCCGCCCCGCCGCCCAGGGGCGGATACTCGTAATTGAGCAGCAACAGCCGCATCATCCCTGCCCCTCCCCGGGCAACGCTTCCGGCCGCCGGAGGCGTCCCACCAGCGTGGCCCGCGTGACGGACACGAGGCCCTGATCGCGGTTGGCGAAGGCGGCGTCCAGCCGGTCGGCCACGGCGGCAAAGGCCTCGGCGTCGCTTTCGTAGCGCGGCACCGTGACATCGAACCCGGCCCCGGTCAGGGCCTGGAGGTGGTCGTCGAGCCGCCAGCGGTCCTGTTCGCCGGGATCGGCCAGCTTTTTCCAGGCCTTTTGGGAAAAAAGCAGGGAATGGTAGGGATAGCGGAGAAACCGGTCGCGACAGTCCACGTGGTGGACGAGGACGCCGCCGGGAGCCAGCACGCGGGCGAAGACGGCGGCCAGGGCGCGGGGATCGGGTTCGCGGCCCGGGCCGGCCAGGGATACGACCAGTTCGCAGCCGGCGTCCGGGAAATTCTCCAGATGATGGTAGCGGCCGACGATGGTGAATTTGACCTTGGGAAAGCGCGTGGTCATGGCGGCCAGATGCGTGGCGTCCTCGCCGACGTCGAAGCCCGGCGCGGCATCATGGCAGACCACCTTGGCC
Source organism: Pseudomonadota bacterium (assembly GCA_023426275.1). Classification (GTDB taxonomy): domain Bacteria; phylum Desulfobacterota; class Desulfovibrionia; order Desulfovibrionales; family Desulfovibrionaceae; genus Solidesulfovibrio. The sequence goes on from JAFABC010000340.1 coordinate 1,754, forward strand.
GCGCCCAGGGCGGCCAGGGCGTAGCCCAGGCCGTTGGACGGTCCCGCGCCGACCACGAGCACCCGCGCCCCGGCCACGCCGACGCCCAGGGGGGCAATGAGCCCCGCGTCCGTTTCGGCCTCGGCCCAGGGGTCGAACTCCTCGGGCTCCAACATCTGGGCGCGGGACATGACCCGGCCCAGGGAACGAAGCTTGTCTTCCGTCAGCAGCCCGCGCCGCAACCGCCGCAATGTGACGTATTCCAGTTTATCGCGTTCCACCCGCCGCCCCCGTCCGGCTCATGTGCCGCAACACCCACAGGTTCCAGAGAAAAAGCCGGTGATCGGCCACACCGCGCCGGTGCTCGTCCACGCGGGCCTCGATGAACGCCCGATCCAACCCGGCGGCCAGCCCGGTTTCACGCGACCCCGCCCCGTCCATGGACAGAGCGCCGGTCGCCAGCCAGCGGCCCACGGGCACGCCAAAGCCCTGCTTGCCGCGAGAGATGATCTCGCGCGGCAACAGCCGCTCCAGGGCCTTTTTGAGGATGTATTTGGTGGTGCCCCGACGAAATTTGTAGGCATGGGGAATGGTGCGGACGAAATCGACCAGATCGATGTCGAGAAAGGGGGCGCGCACCTCCAGGGAATGCATCATGCCGGCCCGGTCGGTTTTGACCAGGATGTCGTCCTGGAGATAGAGGCGCGTGTAAAATTCCATGGTCTTGTCCACCATGTCGCGGGACGGGCAGGCTTCGAAGACCTCGATGGCCTCGCTGTAAAGCGCCTCCGGATCGACCGGCTCGTGGAAAAGCTCGGCCAGCTCACCGGGATCGAGAGGCCCGAGCCAGACCGGATTCCACAGGCGCGGCGGCACGGACAGGCCGCGCAAAAAGCGGTTGATGCGAAAGCCGGCCGCCATGTAGCCGTGGCCGACGGGCAGGCGCGCGGCCAGCAGGCGCAGGGCCCCATGCACGGGGCGCGGCACGAGGCGGGCGTAGAGCCCGGCGGCGCGCAGGGCCCGGAAGGGATCGTAGCCGGCAAAAAGCTCGTCCGCGCCGTCGCCGCCCAGGGCCACGGTGACGTGTTTGCGGGTCTCGCGGCACAGCAGGGCCGTGGGAAGAAGCGACACGTCGCCCATGGGCTCGTCCAGCCGGGCGATGATCTCCGGCATCAGGGTCAGGGCGTCGTCCAGGGTCAGGGTGGCGAGGCGGTGGGCCACCCGGCAGTGGGCGGCGGCCAGGCGCGCCTTGGACGATTCGTCGAAAGCCGGATCGTCGAAGCCGATGGAAAAGGCGGTCAGCCCGGGATCATGCCGGGCGGCCAGGGCGGTGATGGCCGAGGAATCGACGCCGCCGGAAAGAAAGACGCCCAGGGGCACGTCGCTCATCAGCCGCCGGGACACGGCGGCGTCGAGCAGCGCGACCAGCCGCTCCCCCCACTCCCCTTCCGGGTCGTCCGGCAGGGTCTCGGCCGGCTCCAGGCAAAACGACCACCATTTCTTGCGCGTCACCCGGCCGTCCACTACGTCGACCAGCAGGTTTTCGCCGCCGGGCAGCTTGGCCGTGCCGGCGTAGAAGGCGTTCGGGCCGGGCAAAAAGCCATAGGCGAAATACTTGCGCAGGGCATCGCGGGACACCGGCGCGTCAGCCAGACGCGGGTGGGCCAGCAAGGCGGTCAGCTCCGAGGCAAACGCGAAAAAGCCCGGCCCGGCGGCGTAGAAAAAGGGCTTTTTGCCGAACCGGTCCCGGGAGCAAAAAAGCAGCCCCCGGGGCTTGTCGTAAAGGACGAAGGCCCACATGCCGTTGAGGCGGCCGGGCAGGTCCTCGCCCCACTCGCGCCAGCCATGAAGCAGCACTTCGGTGTCGCTGTGGTCCGTGACGAACCGGTGGCCACGGGCGGCAAGCTCCCGGCGCAGCTCCAGGTGGTTGTAGATCTCGCCGTTGTAGGTGACGACCAGCGCGCCATCGGCCGTGGCCATGGGCTGGCCGCCGCCGGCCAGATCGATGATGGACAGACGGCGATGGCCCAGGCGCACGCCGGCGGCCGGGTCCTCGTAGACGCCCTCGCCATCCGGGCCGCGCCGGGCCAGACGGCTGTTCATGGCGGCCAGGACCGAGGCGTCGCCCGGACCGACGAAGCCGCAGATGCCGCACACGCCCTTAGGGCTCCTTGCAGCTGCAGCCGCAGTTGCGGGTGCAGTCCACGATGTAGGTCGGCTTGTTCTGGGACTCGTGGTAGGTGCGCATGAGAATTTCGGCGATAAGGCCCATGAAGATGGCCATGATGCCGATCAGCATGAACATGACCACGGCCAGGGGCAGCGGCGTTTCAATGAAGCTCTTGCCCAGGAAGAACTTGCAATAGAGCATGAACAGAAAAAAACAGGCCGAGGCCAGAATGCTGACCAGACCGAAGCCGCCAAAGAGATACATGGGCTTTTGGGCGTACTTGTCCAGGAATTTGACCGTCATGAGGTCAAGGATGACCTTGATCGTGCGCTCCATGCCGTATTTCGACTGGCCGTGGATGCGGGGGTGGTGGGTGACGCCGACCTCGGTCACGCGCGCGCCCTGCCAGGCGGCATGGATGGGAATGAAGCGGTGCATCTCGCCGTAGAGCTTCACGCCCTTGATGATGGCCCGGCGGTAGGCCTTGAGCGAACAGCCGTAGTCGTGCAGATGCACGCCGGAAATGGCGGAAATGAGCATGTTGGCCATGCGGCTGGGCAGATTGCGCTTGATGGGGTTGTCCTTGCGATCCTTGCGCCAGCCCGAGACCACGTCGTAGCCCTCGTCGAGCTTGGCCAGCAGGCGGGGGATGTCGGCCGGATCGTTTTGCAGGTCCCCGTCCATGGGGATGAGGATATCGCCCCGGGCCAGATCGATGCCGGCCATCATGGCGGCGGTCTGACCGAAATTACGGCGCAGATGCACCACGCGCACGCGCTCGTCGCATTGGGCCAGCGCGTCGAGCCGCGGACGGGAGTCGTCGATGGAGCCGTCGTTGATCAGAATGATTTCGTAGGGGTGGCCCAGGGTGGGCAGCACCGCGTCGAGCTTGGCATACAGCGGCTCGATGTTGTCCTGCTCATTGTACAGCGGAATGATGATGGAAAGCGTGTCCGACATGGCTCCCGACCAAAGCGATTCGAGGTTGCGAACGCCAGGCGTCCCGGAAAAAAAGCTCCCGCCGGCCGCGTTATCCGGGCCGGCCATCGGCCGTTTTTGCCTGGAGGAGCGGACGCAGATCAATCAGACGCACGCCGGGTTCGGGGTTTGTATAGGGGAATTTCCGGGCGTCGAGAAGCGCGAATTTTCCCGGCGTGGCCGCCAGGGCGGCAATGCGCGCGTCAAAGGGCGCGAAAAGGGGTCCCGCGGCCACGGCGGCCGGCGTCAGGTCGGCCTCGCGCACGAGCATGTGGGTGACGCCGTAGGCCCGGGCGAATTCCAGCACCGTGGCCGGGTCCTTGGCGTAATAGGCGGCGGCCTGATGGGCCAGCCGGGGGAGATAGTCCGCCCAGTAGCCCCGGCTCCAGGGATGGGCCAGTTCGAAGGTGGCCAGCACGTCACGGCGGCCAAAGGTCAGGACGTTGTCCAGATCCTTGGGATTGCCGGCCAGCAGCGCGTCCTTGGGCAACGCCCGCACGGCCGCGTAGACCGGGGCGTCGGCCCGGTAGTCGTAGAGCCCCAGACCGGAAAGCCGCCACAGGCCGAGACAGACCGCCGCGACAAGCAGCGCCGCCCGCCCCCGGGAGCCGGCCAGCAGCCGGGCCAGGGCAAACCGGACCACCACGGCCAGCAGCACGGCGTAGACCAGCTCCAGGGTGTAGGCGATGTAGCGGTCCGGCACGAACAGGCGCAGGGCCACGGCCCGGGCCAGGACGTACAGAGTCAGGGAGCCGGCCAGCAGCATGGCCGCCGGACGGCCGGCCCGCAGGGCAAGCGCCGTCCAGGGGGCGCGCCGCGCCCCGCAAACCACCAGCGGCAGCAAGGCGACCAGACTCAGGATGCCGGCCACGAGGCCGATATCGAGAAACAGGCCGATGCGCTCGAAGGGCCAGTAAATGAGATCGAAAAACGGATTGGGCAGCGGATAAAGGTCCAACCGGCCCTTGGCGGAAAAGACCGGATCGGCGGCCAGAGTCGCCCGGTCGACCAGGGGGCCGAAACCGGAGGCGGTCAGGGTGTGGTTGAACCACCAGACCAGCCCGGCCGCACCGAGCAGCGCCAGTCCGTGCCAGGGCTTTGCCGGGAACGGCGCGTCCGCCCGGCCGGTCACCCGGCCAAACAGGGCGTCCAGGCAGGCGCAGCCGGCGCACAACACGGCGATGTAGGGAATAAAAAACGCCTGCGCCAACAGCACCACGGCCATGAGCCGGTCCCGGCGGCCGATCCAGGCCCCGAAAAAAAGCGCCAGCAGCGGCGCGGCAAAGGAGCGCGACAGGCCGCCGGACATGTTCTTGAGAAAATACGGCAGGCACCAGACCATGGCCGCGCAGACGTAGCCCAGCACCCGCCCTTCCAGGAGCGTGCCGACGCGAAAAAGCGCCAGGGCCAGCAGCACGAACAGGCCGCCGGTCAGCAACTTGGAAAAAAGGAGCGGCCCCAGGCCCAGGCCCTTGGCCGCCACAAAATACACGGCCTTGACCCCGGCCGGCACGTAGGCGGCGGCGTAGTCGCTCAGGAGATCGGACGGATACAGGGACGGATCAAGCCAGCGGGCCATCCAAAAGAGCTGCTGGCGCACATCGTCGTTGATGACGTACGGCGAGACCAGCCCCAGGCGGTGGGCCACCAGAAAAACGAGCAGGGAAAGCAGGATGACGGAGAGCGGATCGCGCCACGTCGCCGGCGCCTCAGATGGCGCGGTCATACAGCCGGAAAACCTTGTAGCGCTCGCCCCCGAAGTTTTGCAGCGTCTTGTTCCACTGTTCGAGCGACTCCGGAATGAGCGAACAGTCGCAGTATTCCATCTTTTTATGATTTTGCAGAAAATTGACCATGATATTGAGAATGATGGCGTGGTGCAGGCGCTTCCACTGATGGGACTTGGCCACGCCCATGATGATAGCCCGACAATGGGTCAGGGGCCGCACGCGGCAGTCGTAGAACAGTTGGAGCTTTTGCCACCAACCGAACTTGCCGTTGAACTTCTTCACCGAGCGGTTCATGTCCGGCGAGACCACGGAAAAGGCCACGATGTCGTCGCCGTCGAGAATCATGCTTTCGAGGTCCGGGCGCACCAGCGGCTGGAGCGTGACGAAGATGTCCCGGAACTGATGGTCGGTCAGGGGGATGTGGCCCCAGTTCTTGCTCCAGATGTCGTTGAACAGTTCCTTGATCTGCGGACCGCGCTTGGAGAATTCCTTGCGCGGGATGGGCTGGATGGCGCAGTTCTGGCGCTTGAGGATGGCGTCGCGCATCCTGGCCATTTTTTCGACGTCCATGCCCGGTTTCCAGCAAATCCGGTAGGCGTACCAGTCGAAGGTCTTGGCAAAGCCCCAGGAGGTGACGAGGTCTTCATAATACGGCGGATTGTGAGTCTGCATCATGGCCGGGGGCGAATCAAAGCCCTCCACCAGCAGGCCGACCTCATCGTAGATGGAAAACGACAACGGACCGTGCAGCTTGGTCTTGCCCTTGGCGCGCACCCAGTCGGCGGCGGCGTCGAACAGGGCATGGGCGGTTTCCCGGTTGTTCTCGCACTCGAAGAAGCCGAAAAACCCGGTCTCGGTGTCGTGGTATTTCTCGTAAAGCCCGCTGACATGGGCGCTGATGCGGCCGACGATCTTCCCGCCCCGCCGGGCCAGAAAATATTCGGCCTGCCCGAAATCGAAAAACGGCCCCTTGTCGCGGTCCAGAAAATCCCGTTGCATGGGAATAAGCGGCGGCACCCACAAGGGGTCGTCGCGGTAGATTTCCCAGGGATAACGGATGAACGCGTCCAGCCCGGCCCCATCGGTCACGGGCGAAATCTCAAGAGGCGAATCGGTCATGGAGGGACGAAACCTTATTTTTCAGGCTGGATAATGATCTGTCCCTTGAGCCCTTCCTTGAGTTCCAGGCCGGGGTTGGGGATGGTCAGTTCGACATCGTAGTAGGACGGCTGCTGCAAGGCGGCCGGGATGGGCGCCCAGGGGATGCGGGACACCTTGGCGTCGAACTTCTTGCCCGGGATGGAGTCGAAGGTGACCGTGGCCGCCATGCCCTCCCGCAGCTTTTGCGCCTCGATCTCGTGCACCTGCGCCCGGATGATCATGGGATCAAGGGTGCCGACCTGGAACAGCTCCGCTTCCTTGGCCAGCTTGACGCCCTTGCGCAGCTCCGGATTCATCCACATGACATAGCCGTCGATGGGGGCCTTGATGATGCCGTCCTTGGGCATCTTGCCGACCCCGGCGTTCTTGCCGAAGCGGTCCTCGGCCAGTTCCACGCGGTCGGACAGCAGGTCCTTGGCCAGGGCGAGCTGTTCGATGATGGAATTCTTCTCTTTGTGAAACACATCCATTTCCTTGGAATTGAGGGAAACGGACTGTTTGGAGGCCATGCTGCGTTCGCTCATGGCCTGGAGTTCCCGGGCCTTGGCCGCGGTCCGGTCGATCTCCTTGTTGACGTTGGCCAGCTTGAACTCGAGCTCCTTGATGTTGGCCGACGAGAGCTTGGTCTTCTCGTCCATGCGGGTTTCAAGGGGAATCTCGTAGGTGGCCAGGATCTCGTCGCGTTTGACCTTCTGCCCGATGTGGGCGGAAAGGGAGATGATCTTGGCGTTGTAGGGCAAAAAGACGGACAGCTTGACCGGGCTGTAGAGCTTGCCGGAGAAGTTGATTTCCGTCGGCCGGAAAGAGCGCATTTCGTCCTGCTTGGTCGCCGGAGCGGCGGGCGCCTTGTCCTGGGCCTGGCAGGGCATGGCGGCCAGCAGACAGCCGACCGCCAGCAACGAGGCGAAAAACCGCATCTAGTTGTTCTCCATTATGCTGGCGTTGATGTAGCGGTCCTGAAAATCCCCGGACAGGGACCGCACCTTGAGCAGGGCCACGTCGCGGTCATGCTCCTTGGCCAGCAGATTCTGTTTGCTGTCGAGATACTCGTTCATCGCCTGGACGATGGCATCGTATTCGGCCTGTCCGGACTCGTAGCGGAACTGGGCCTGCTGGGCCGTGAGCTTGCGCAGCTCCATGGAGGACTCGGCGAAGTGGACATCGGAGTTGGCCGAGCGCAGCCGGGCCAGGGCCTGCTGGAACTCGCTCATCAGCGAGAACTCGATATTGCGGCCCTCGACGTTGAGCTGGGCCATTTTCTTGTACTGCCGGCTGACATCGCGCCCCTTGGTCCACCAGTCGAACGGGAAATTGAAGGTCACGTTCGGATACATGAACGGCAGGGACGTGGTGTCGTCCTTGTACGACGAATCGTTGAGCGTGGAGACCGAGGTGAAACCAAAGGAAAACGTCGGCAGGAAGTGGATATAGGACAAGGCGATGTTCTTGCGTTGCAGCGCCTTTTCGTATTCGTGGATGCGCAGTTTGAAGGAATGCTTGCGCAGGGATTCGTCGGAGATGCTGGCCGGATTGAAGTTTTCCAGCACCTGTCCGGCGGCGTGGTTGAGGTCGAGCGTGACCTTCTGGACAAAGGGCACGCCCATGATGAACTTGAGCTCGTCGAGCAGCACGCCCTTGGTGGTGCGCAGCTTCTCGGTCTCGGCCTTGACCAGATTGATCTTGGTCTCGGCGATGCGCACGTCGAGCTTGGCGCCCTGGCCGAGGCCGGCCTTGGTCTTGACGTACTCCAGGTTCTTGACGGCGAGTTCTTCCTTTTCCTTGGCCAGCTTCATGGCCGAATCGACCATGCCGAGCTGCAAAAAGGTGGTGCCGAGCCGCAGCAGACCCTCGTCGATGACCTTCAAGTGGGACAACACCGCGATGTTGACCATCTCTTTTTTGGCCTGCACCTCGAACGCCGTCAGCAACGGGTTCCAGGCGCCGGTGGAAAAGCTCAGGTCGTAGGTCTTGCGGTTGCGGTTGTTGGAATTGCCGGCGTAGACGGCGTTGGCCGCGGAAATGGAGTTGGACAGGTTCTCGGTCGGATTCGAGGACGCGTTTTCCAGCACCGAACCGTAGGCGGTCGAGGCCACCGTGTTCTTGTATTCCGGCAGGCGCAGGTAAAACGTGGTGCTCATGACGATGGTGGGAATGAACTGGGAATAGGCATCCCCCACGTCAAGGCGCTTGGATTCGATTTCAATGGAGCTTTTGGTCAAAAGCGGCGACTGGGCCAGGGCCACGCGCACGCACTCCTGGAAGTCGGCCGGGGAGCGCACCGTGGTCTTGCCCAGGGCCAGCGAGGAGACGACCTTGGAATAGGTCGGCGCGCCCGGCTCGGCAGGGGCCTTGGCCGCCGGCGCATCCGCGCCCTTGACCTTGTCCTTGGTGTAGCGCGAGGCCGTGACCGCGCCCCCGGGCGTGGCCAGCAGCAGCAGGGCCACCAGCAAGGCGGCCGTCCGTCCCAGGCGCGCCGCCGCTGCCGTATTGGAGCGGACACGGACGCCCCCCCCGGGCGTTACTCCCCTCTGTCCGTCGGTCACATATCTGGCCATGCGCTCCTCCCCCTCGAGCGTTACCCGTTAAGATACCCGTCCCTCAGGACGCATGTACGCGTGCAGTGGTCGGCCGTCGTCTGATCATGGGTGACCACGACCATGGCCATGCGGGCTTCTTCCGTAATCTTTGTGAAATACTCCAATACACGCAGGCTGTTTTCCCGGTCAAGCTGCCCGGTGGGCTCATCGGCCAAAATGAATTCGGGATCATTGACCAGGGCCCGGGCAATGGACACGCGCTGCCGCTCGCCGCCGGACAGGCGGTTGGACGGCTGGTGAATGCGGTGCTCCAGGTTGACCATGCGCAGGGCCTCGCGAATCTTGTCCGGCCGCTCCCGCCGGCGCACGCCGGCGTAGATCAGCGGCAACTCCAGGTTTTCGTACACGGTGGAGTTTTCAAGCAGGTCACAGGTCTGAAACACGAATCCCAACATTTCCCGGCGGAAAATGGCCTGCTGGTCGCGGGTCAGCGACAGGACGTCCACCCCGGCCACCTTGTACCCGCCCGTGCTCGGCGGCTGGAACAGGCCCAGGATGAACAGCAGCGTGGACTTGCCCGAACCCGACGGCCCCATGACCGCCACCATCTCGCCCCGCCGGACATGCAGGTTGACGTCCTTGAGCACCCGGATCGGTTCGAGCCCGGAGTTGTAGGTCTTGGTCAACCCGTTGATGTCGATAACGAGTTCGTTGTCGTAGCCGTCGGTCGTCTGGTTACTCATAACGCATCGCGTCCACAACCTGCATCCGACTGGCCCGGATGGAGGGGTACAGTCCCGCGCCGATGCCGAGCACGGCCGCGAAGGCAAGCCCCAGCAGCAGGCAGAAGAAAAACAGTCCTTCGGGCGGGCGCGAGCCAAGCATCCGGCTCATGTATTCGATGCCCACCCGGCCGAGGATCACGCCCACCACCGAGGAGGACAGGGTGACGCACAGGGCCTCGAACAAAAACTGGTACAGGATGTCGGTGTCCAGGGCGCCCATGGCCTTTTTGAGGCCGATTTCCCGGGTACGGCTGGTGACGGTGGCCATCATGATGTTCCAGATGCCGAAGCCGCCGAGGATCATGGTGGCCACGATGGAACTGTAGATGAAAAGCTCCACCCACCAGAAAATGCGCTGCACCTGCTTGAGCGGCTCCCAGGCCACGTTGACGCGCAGCCCCCGATCGGGCTGGTTGGCCTTGACCACGCCGGGAACGGCCTTCGACACCGGGGACACGTCGTCCCAGGTGGCGCAGCGCACGTAGGCGCTGTAGGGCATGGAGATGTTGACCACCCGGGCCCGGGCCGTGGTGATGGGCAGAAACACGAACTGGCTGCGGTCGCCGGCGCGCACGCCGCCGAGAATGCCGATGACGGTGTAGAGGTTGTCGTCGATGGACAGGACCTTGCCCAGGGCGTTGGCCTCGCCGCCGAACATCTGCCGGGCCAGATCCGCGCCGACCACGCAGACGCGCGCCCCTTCCTGGACATCCCGCTCGTCGAACAGGCGTCCGGCCGCGGCGTTAAAGGAGAAGACTTTCCAGTAGTTGGCCTCGCAGCCCACCAGATTGAAACCGAAAAGCCGGTCGTGCCAGGTGGTCAGGGCGCTGGTCTTGAGCGCCACCTTGGTGATGTCGGTGACGCCGGGGATGCGGCCAAGCGCCTCCAGGGTGCGTTCGCGAAACCACTCCTGGCGTTCCAGGGGCTGCTGCTCGAACATGACGTTGATGATCGTCGCGCCGCCGAGCAGGTCGAGGTCGTTGTTGAAATTCTTCTTAAGGTCGTTGCCCATGGTGATGATGACGATAAAGCCCGCCATCCCGAGGGCAATGGACGCCAGGACGCCGATATACCGGCGCCGCTTGCGCACGACCTCCCGCACGCTGACGCGCACGAGGTCGTAGTATCGCAAAAGCCCGGTGCCGCGCCGACGGATGCGGTCGAGTTCCGCGACGGTGATCTTTTTCCGCTTGCCTATGGCCATAAATACATACCGGGAGCGTCGCAGGGACGCTCACGCGCCTATACCGGAGGCATGGACGGTTTACAAGTAAGACTGCCGTGAGCGGCCCGCGGCCTCGGGGTCGTCCGAACAGGCCACCTCCGGGATGTCGGGCAGGTCGCACTCGCGCACGCCGAACTCCCGGGCCAGGCGTTCCAGCACGGACAGGACGAAATCGAGCTGCCGGTCCTCGTGGGTGCTCATGTAGGCCGTGCGGATCAGCGCCTGTCCGCGCGGCACGGCCGGGTACACGGCCGGCAGGGCGAACACCCCGGCCTCGAACAGGGCGCGGGAAAACTGAAAGGCCTTTTCATCGGAACCGATGATGATGGGAATGATGGGCGAGGCCGAACCGCCGATGCGCAGGCCGATGTCCCGATAGGCCTGACGCATGCGCACGGTGACCTCGTGGAGCCGGTCGACGCGCTCGGGCTCGCGTTCGAGGATGTCGAGGCAGGTCAGCACGGCCACGGTGTTGGCCGCCGGCAGGGCGGCGGAAAAAATCTGGGTGCGCGACTGGTAGCGCAGGTAACGCAGCATGTCCTCGTCGTCCGAGGCGATGAACCCCCCGATGGAGGCCAGGGACTTGCTGAAGGTGCCCATGATGAAGTCGACCTTGTCGGTGATGCCGAAATGGTCGGCCGCGCCGCGCCCGCCCCGGCCGAACACGCCCAGGCCGTGGGCGTCGTCGAGGTAGAAAACGATGTCGGGATGGTCGGCCTTGATGGCGGCCAGCTCGTCGAGCACGGCCAGCTCGCCGGACATGCTGAACACGCCCTCGGTCACCAGGAACACGTCGCCGTCGGGACGGGAGGCCTTGGCGTCCTCCACGCGCTTGCGCGCCTGGGCCGCGTCGTTGTGGGCGAAGGTGACGAGCCGGGCCCGGGTGTTCTTGATGCCCTCGAAAATGCTGGCGTGGTTTTCCCGGTCGCAGATCACGGTGTCGGCCGGGGTCACGAGGACGCCGAGCGCCCCCATGTTGGTGCTGAAACCGGTGACGTGGACCACGGCCTGTTTCTTGCCGACAAAGGCGGCCAGCCGTTCCTCCAGGCGATGGTGCAGCACCATGTTGCCGCTTAAAAAGCGCGAACCGCCGGGGCCGGTGCCCCAGTCGTAGACGGCCCGGGCCGAGGCGTCCATGACCCGGGGGTCGTGGCTGAGGCCCAGGTAGTCGTTGGAGCCGATCATGACCAGCCGTCTGCCTTCCACCTCGACCTCGGTGCCCCAGGTTTTGGCGATGGGCCGGAAGTAGGGATTGATGCCCTGGGCCGAGATGCTCGAATGCAGGCTGTTGAAGTGGTCGCAGCGTTGGCGCAGTCTCATGGCTTCGTTATTTCCTTCGCGTGGTTTGGAAACGGGGCGGCGGCCCGAACGGGGGAGGAATGATCCGCCGTGCCGGCCTCCGCATAAAAAGGCCGGATTCCGGCACGTAGCCGGAAAAACGGCCAATACGTCAAAGGCCCGGCTTTTGCAAGCGTTGGGGGACGGGGGGCCGGCCCAGGGCTTCCCGGACCCGGGAGGCCAGCTGGCCGAAAATCTTGCCCAGGGCCAGTCTGGCCCGGGTGAACTGCCCCGGGACGGTCCGGGTGAAATATATTTCATCATCCGGCGTGGCCAGTTCCTCGCTGAAGTTGCGCAGCCACTGGCCCCGTTTTTTGCTCCACTCCAGATAGACCCAGTAAAAGGACGTGGACCCGTCCCCGGCCCGGCAGCGGGCCGCGCCCCAGGCATAGGCCTCGCCGCCGCGCTCCACGGTGCGGAACTTGCGGAAATCCCAGTCCTCGAAGGTGAGTCCGTCGGCCGCGGTCATGCCGCGCACGGCGATGTCCATGGCCCGGTCATAGCCATCCTTGGGAATGCCGGCCAGCCCCAGGGCCGGATAATACCAGGCCCCGAACCAGATCAGGCCGCCGACGGCCAGCACGAGCACCGCCAAAAGGCTCCACAGCATCCGGCGCAACAGCCGTCCCCGGTTCACCGGCCGCCCTCCCCGGCCGCGTCGCAGCCAAGCGGCATGCGCCAGCCGGCCGCTTCCAGCCGTTTGGCCCGTTCCAGCTTTTCCCGGGCCCGGACCTCGTCGTCCACGGCCCGCTCGCGCGTGGCCTGATCCTTGCGGATGGCCCGCAGCAGGGACTGCTGCGTCACCAGGGAGCCGGGAGCCGGCTTGTAGACGCCGGCGCGCAGTTCGGCCAGACGCACCCGCACGGCCTTGTCCGTGGCTTCCAGCACGTCGCGGTGGCGCTCCTTCATGATGGCCGTGTTCTCGCCGTCATTGACCAGCCCGGTGAAAAAGCCGGCCGGCCGCAGCCAGGAGCCGCCCTCGGGCGTTTTCATGAAGCCCTTGTAGAGGGTGCCGCCCAGGGCGACAAGCAGCAGCAGGCGCACCAGATTTTCCCGGGTCAACAGCCGCCTCACGGGGCCACCCCCTTGCGCCGCCAGATTTCCAGGGCCTTTTGGGGGCCTTCCACCGGCATGAAATAGTGGTGGTTGGGGTCGTCGGTCCGGTTACCGAAGGTTTCGTCGGGCAGGGACAGGGGCACGCGCTCATAGTCCCGGGACAGATCCATGGCGTCGGTGAACTCCCGGGCGCCGAACAGGAAACGGTCGCGGTTGACCCGCACCACCCGCCGGCGCAGCACCCAGTCCGGCACCGTGCCCGGCGGCACCGGGCCCTGCAGGCCGCCAAGCACCCGCAGGCCGTCGACGTAGAACATGAGCGGCAGTTCGCCGTACTCGGCCAGCACGGTCTGCCCGGGTTTGGCGTGGGTCTTGAAAAATTCCACGATGGAGCTGTTCACGTCGGGATAGCCGCACACCAGCTCGGTCGCAAAGAGCTTGATGGGGAAATTGAGCGAAGTGAGCTGGCGGAAATCGTTTTGCCACGGCCGGTTGACGATCTTGAGCCGCTCCATGGGATAGACGGCCAGCCAGTTGGTGAAGGCCAGAAGGCAAAAGAGCATGACCGCCGCCGGCCGGGAAAAGCCCCACAGCCGGCGCACGCACCAGGCCAGGAGGATGGCGCACAGCGGCAGCAGATGGGCGATGTAGCGGAAAAACCGCTGGGGAACCAGACCGAGGAAAAGCAGGCTCAACACGATCAGCACGGCGCAGAAAAGCACGAACCGTTCGCCCGCGTCGGCCGGCCGCCGGCCGCGCGTGAAAAATCCCCGCCAGCGCCAGACCAGGGCCACCGACACCGGCAGCGGGATGCAGAACATGCACAGGTCGGCGAAATAGAGCATCAGGTTTTCGGGCACGAGCAGGATGTCGAACATGCCGCTTTGCCGGCCGATGCGGTACAGGAAAATGCCCGGCACCACGGCCACGGCGATGGTGGCGGCCATGAGCCAGCCCAGGCGCTTCCAGGCGATGCGCTCGGGGAAGACCAGAATGGCGGCGGCCAGGGCCGTCGGGGCAAAACTCAAAAAGAGCAAATAGTTGGCATGAAAAAGGAGCACCATGCCCAGGAAAATGGCCACCATGGGCCAGATGCGGCGCTGCCAGTCGCTGAAAAAGGCGTCGAGCGTCCACAACACGAACAGGGTGCCGGGGGCGTAGTAGCGGGCCTGCCGGCCGATAAGCAGAAAAGGCACGCACAGCGTAAGCAAGGTGGCGGCGAGCAAGGCCCACGACCGGTCGCCGAAATGGCGGCGCACCAGCCGGTAGGTCCAAAACACGGCCAGCAACGCGGCCAGGGCGAACGGCACCCGGCCGGCGGTGGTATCCAGGCCGCCCACGGCGAACCCGGCCGCCTGCATGTAGATTTGCAGCCAGGGCGACCAGCGCCACAGGGAGCCGCCGGTCTTGTCGAACTCCCGCTGCTCTTCCTGGGAGACGATGTTGACCCCGTCGGAAGCGTACGGAAGCCCGGTCTTGAGCACATTCTTGGCCAGACAGGCGGTTTCCGCCTCGTCCTGCCAGAAGGGACGCTGGCCCAGATTATAGAACAGGAGAAAGGCCGCCACGACAAGAATGGCGACAAGGACCCAATCCGGGCGGGCCAGGAGGGATGGCTTCGGGGGAAGCGGCGGCGCGGCCGAAGCGGCTCCGGCGGTCGTCGGGGCGTTGGACATGGCCCGCCCTGGGTAATGGACCCGGGCGCGGTTGTCCAGTCTCAAGCCGCGATTTGCGGCCGGGCCAGCACGCTTCTGTTCTTGCCGGCGTGCTTGGCCGCGTACAGCGCGTTGTCGGCGGCGGCAAAGACGTCCTTGTCCCCGGCCGCGCCCGTCCAGGCCTCGGCCACGCCAAGGCTGACGGTGAAATGCACGTCCCCGTCCCCGGCCGTGGGAACGGCCAGCGCCGCGATCCGCCGCCGCAGCCGCTCGGCCAGGATCATGGCCTGTTCCCCGCCGGTTTCCGGCAGGATCACGGTGAACTCCTCGCCGCCCACCCGGTAGGCCCCGTCCACCGACCGCACCACGGCCAGAGTCAGGGCGCCCAGCCGGCGCAGCACCTCATCGCCGGTATTGTGGCCGTAGGTGTCGTTGATCCGCTTGAAGTCGTCGATGTCGAACATGATGAGCGAAAAGGGCGTGCCGTAGCGGGAAAGCCGCGAGCCTTCCAGCCGCATCCTTTCGTTGAAACACCGCCGGTTGCCAAGCCCGGTCAGGGGGTCCTGGCTGGCCAGCCGCTCCAGTTCCGCCTGGGTTTCACGCAACCGGGCCACCACGCGGGCGAGCTGGTCCCGCTCCCGGGCCAGACTGCCCATGGTGTCGGCCAGATGTTCGCTTTTGTCGTGCAGGCGCCGGGACATGTCGGCCAGGATCTGGCCGAGCAGCCCGATCTCGTCGCGGCCGAAACGCGGCGGCAGCCGGCAGACCCGCTCCTCGCCAAGGGAGGCCGCGAACCCGGCCAGCACCTCGATGCGGCGCGTGAGGACCCGGCGGCCGAGCACCACCACCAGGATCACGGCCAGGGTGAACGACCCCAGCGAAGCCAGGGCGGCCACGACGAGCCGCCCGCCCGCCCCTTGCAGGGCCAGGGCCACGGGCATCCCCACGAAAATGGCCCCGTAGGGCGTTTCGCCTTCGAGATGGAGCATGGTGTAGGCGCACATCCAGTCCACCCCGTCCGCCGTGGAGGACGCGATGGCCCCGGACGGACGGCCCAGGTTCCGGGCCTGATCGAACACCTGAAGCAGCCCCTGGCGCTGCACCGCGTCGGGCTCGCCCGGAAAGCTGGTCAGCAGCTTGCCGGTGGTGTCCAGTTCCACGATGTGCGCGCCGGAGGGCATGGGCAGCGTTTCGAACAGGTCGCGCAGGGTCCGCAGCCGAAGCGAGGCCACGGCCACGCCCCGGGGCCGTCCTCCCGGGCCGGGGATGGCCAGGGCGAAATGGAGCACGGCATTGCCCGTCACCTGCCCGACGACATATTCGCCGGCCACCACGCCGGTGTGGGTGAGGGCTTCCCGGAAGTAGCGGTGTCCGGCGTAATTGACGCCGGCAAACGGCTTTTGCGCCGAGGCCAGCACATTGCCGGCCGGGTCGCAGAGAAAAATATTGCTCACAGAGGGCCGGTCGCGGCGCAACCGGGTCAGCAGGCCGTCCAGGGCCGCCGGGTCCGGGGAGCGGACCTCGGGCCGGGCTGCAAGCCCCCGCAGCAGACGGGACAGGTCGCGCACCAGGGCTTCCTGCTCCCCCACCGCCTCGGACACACTGCGAAACAGCACATCGCGGGCGTGCTGCACGGCGTCGCGGCGCAGGGACAGGTTAAACGAAACAATGACGGCCACAAGCGGCAACATTCCGACAAGGAACGCAGCACTTACTTTCAGGCTGAGGCGACGCCAAAATGGTATCTGTTGCATGTCCGAAGAAGAGCCTTGCCGCGCCACCTCGACAATACACTATCGGAGCGTTGCGGACATTTCCAGATGTCGGCACTGCCTTAACCACAAACTGCACGAGAAACCGGTCCCATCATTGTGATGGGGAGGCGAGAAATTATTTCCCTTGAAACAGAAAAAATGCAGGGAAAACACTGAAGATCATGGCCTGATACGCGAAAGCCCTTCATGAGACAAGACCCTGGAAATTTTTTTCACAGCCCCGGCCATACGGCACCGACCATAAACGGCGTCACGCCGACGCATGACAGGCGATTTCCACGTCCCCGCAGCGTCCCTGCCCGGCGGTCAATCGTCCCATCCGGGTCACGCATCGCCCGCCTCCCCCAAAAAGCCCGTCCTGCCGGCAAGCAACAGCCCGGGAAATTCCGTGTGCGACACGGCGAAAAGGCCGTCCGGCGGCGTAAAATCCCGATCAAAACTGTAAGTATGTCTTCCCGGAATTTTCCTCTATTGCACAATCGACCTTCCCGACGGGCCAACGCCCAGCCGGGCAACAATTCTTCCAACATGGCGAACTGTTATGAAAAAGGCTTATACGCCCACGGATTTCCTGTATTGTTTCATGCTCGTCGTCACCCTTATGGGCAGCGCCACCGTCGTGGCCTTTCTCGCGGGGGCCCAGGAGCTGCTGGACTGGCTGGTCGTCTATGACGAAGCCGTGCCCTACGCCGGCCTCGGCCTGGGCATTTCGCCCGTGGCCGGCATGTTGCTGGCCCTGCGGACCTGGATGGCCTGCCGCTACCGGCCCTGCCCGGCCCTGCCCAACGGCCGGCTGCCCCTGGTCACGGTGGTCATCCCGGCCTACAACGAGGGCCGGCAGGTCCTCGACACCATCCGTTCGGTCCTGGCCAGCGACTACCCCGCCGCCAAGCTGGCGGTCATCGGCGTGGACGACGGCTCCTGCGACGACACCTGGGACTGGATGCTGGCCGCCAAGCGGGAATTCCCCCATCGGTTGCAGCTGGTGCAACAGCCCCGCAACATGGGCAAGCGCCACGCCCTGCTGGCCGGTTTCCGGCTGGCACGCGGCGACGTCTTCGTCACCATCGACTCGGATTCCCTGATTTTGCCCGACACCCTGCGCCAGCTCGTCAGCCCCCTGGCCGCCTCGCCGCGCGTCGGGGCCGTGGCCGGCAACGTGCGCGTGCTCAACCGGGCCGACGGGGCCATCCCCAAGATGCTCGACGTGTCCTTCACCATGTCTTTCGACTTCCTGCGCCGGGGACAGGGCAGCTACGGCGGCGTGCTGTGCACCCCGGGGGCGCTTTCGGCCTACCGGCGAAGCGCCGTGGCTCCCTTCATCGAGGCCTGGGCGGACCAGACCTTCATGGGTCGTCCGGCCACCATCGGCGAGGACCGGGCCCTGACCAACATCGTCCTGTCGCAGGGCCTGCGCGTGGCCTACCAGAAGGACGCGGTGGTGCTGACCACCGTGCCGACGCACTATCGGGGGCTGTATAAGATGCTGCTGCGCTGGGCCCGCAGCAACGTGCGGGAAACGCTGGTCATGCTGCGCTATCTGCCGCGCCGGTTCCGCCGGGGCGACAGCGGCGGGGGCTGGGTGCGCCTGTCGGGTCTGGTCTCCCTGACCATGCTGCCGACGGCCGAAACCCTGAAAGTGGCCGGACTGACCGGCCTGCTGCTCGCCCCGGTGCCCGGCGCGCGGGCGCTTTTCGCCGGCTGCCTGACCGCGGCCCTGATTCCGGTGGTGGTCTACCAGTTTCGCGAACGCGGCCTGTTCGGCCTGATCTGGGGCGTGGCCTACTGCTTCTTCTGGATGTTCACCCTGTCCTGGATCAGCCTGTGGGGACTGGCCACGGCCGCCCACTCGGGCTGGCTGACCCGCGGCCCGGGCCAGCGCCCCCGGCCCGCCGTCACCGTGGCCAAGCCCGCGCCGGATATGGCGTAGCGGACGGGAAAAAAGGCGGGACAAGAAAGCCTCCGGCGGCCAAAGGGCGCGGCCCTTTGGAAACCTGCAAAGGGAAAGAGGCGGGGGCCGGCGCTCAAGTGGCGGCGGGCTCCGGGTCGATAAAAAAGGCATCGTGGCCGGCGGCGGCCATGTGCTGCCGGAAGGCCAGAAAATAGAGATAATGGCTGGGATTGGCCATCACGGCCCGGGAAAGCCTGTCGGCGAACCGGGCCGTGGCCGTCTCGGCCGCGCCCGGCTCCTGGGTCACGGCGGGCAGGGGCTCCTCGATGCGCAGCGTCAAACGCCCGTTTGCGGCCCGCTCCATGAAACACGGCAGCACCGCGCAGCCCGTCTTGCCGGCCAGCTGCATCGGCCCGAGGGAAAAGGCGGCCTGACGACCGAGGAATGGCACCGTGGCCCGACGCTCGCCCCCGCCGCCGTCCACGGCCACGCCCAGGACCTGCCCGCCGCGCAGGCAGGTGAACGCCTCCTTGAGGCCGCCGAAAATGTTGACGTGGGTCACGGGCAGGGTCTGCTCGTGGGCCCAGCGCAGCTCGCGGGTGTGGCGCACCAGCCGGTTGCGGGCCTCGGGCAGTTTCTCGTTGAGCGCCGTGGCCGGGGCCGACAGCTGCCACATGCGGTAGCCGGCATGGCCCACGGCGGCCATGATCATCTGGTTGGCCCCGTAGTGGCCAAAGGCCAGCATGGCCCCGCGCCCCAGGGCCAGGGCCGCGTCCAGGCGCTCGCGCCCTTCGATGGCGACCAGCGCCGCCGTGCGCGCCGGGGTCAGCCGGGGGTACAGCAACACTTCGAGATCGGTCTGGCAGAATTCCACCAGGGCCTTGCGGGCCAGCCGCAGCCGGACCGCCGGATCGTCCGGCACGCCGGGCACCAGCCGGGCCGCCTCGGCCATGCCGGCCAGCCGGGCGTTGGGCACCCGGCCAAGCAGGCGTCCGAGCCCCCGGGCCAGGGCATGGGCCGGGCCGTCGGGCAGCTCCTGCACCAGCCGTTTGAACGGATGCCAATAGGTCCAGACCAGCGCGTCGCGCAGCACACTCATGGTTTCGCCCCCTTGCGTGACGCCGCCGGTAGCATGTCTGGCGGCTCCCGCGCAAATGGTGTATGGCCGGCCAAAAGCGACCTTGTCGCCATTCCCAATCACACAAAGGATCGAAACGCATGCGCATACTCGTCACCGGCGGCTTCGGCTACATCGGCAGCGTCCTTGTCCCGGAACTGCTCGCCCTGGGCCACGCCGTCACGGTTTACGACATCGGCTGGTTCGGCCGCCACATTCCCGACCACCCGTCCCTGACGGCCGTTTCCGGCGACACCCGCGACATCGACGCCGTGCCCATGGCCGGCCAGGACGCGGTCATCAATCTGGCCAACGTGGCCAACGACCCCTGCGGCGACCTCGACTCCAAGCTGACCTGGGAGGTCAACTGCCTGGCCACCATGAAGCTGGCCGAAAAGGCCGCTGCCTGCGGCGTGCGCCAGTTCCTGCACGCCTCCTCCGGCTCGGTCTACGGCGTCAAGGACGAGCCCGAGGTGACCGAGGACCTGACCTGCGTGCCCATCTCGGACTACAACAAGACCAAGATGGTCAGCGAACGGGTGCTGCTGAGCTACGCCGACAAGTTCGCCCTGCAAATCATCCGCCCGGCCACGGTGTGCGGCTATTCCCCGCGCATGCGCCTGGACGTGGCCGTCAACCTGCTGACCATGCAGGCCCTGGCCAAAAAACGCATCACCGTGCTCGGCGGCGACCAGACCCGGCCCAACATCCACATGAAGGACATCGTGCGGGTCTTCCTGCACTTCCTGGCCTGTGGCGACCAATACACGGGCATCTTCAACGCCGGCTTCGAGAACATCTCCATTCTCGATCTGGCCCGGAAGATCGTGGACGTGGTGCCGGCGGAAATCGAGATCAAGCCGTCCAACGATCCCCGGTCCTACCGCCAGAATTCGGACAAGCTGCTGGCCACGGGCTTTTCCCCGAAATACGGGGTGGCCGACGGCATCCGCGACGTGGCCGAGGCCTTCGCTTCGGGCCGGCTGGCCGACGAGGACCGCTGGTACAACATCCGCACCATGAAGACCTTGCCCAAACTGTAGGCCGCCTGGGGCGGCCGGGAGGACAGGCCCATGGATCAACGGGACTTTCCCTGGGGGCGCGTGCTCGTGGCCGCCACGTTGGCCCTTGTGCTCAATCTGGCCGGGGTCATCTGGATCGGCCTGTCCCAGGAGCGCCAGCGCCACGCCCTGGCCGCCCTGGAACGCGACGTGCGCGCCCTGCCCGCGCCGCCGGCCTGCCCGGACACCGCAGCCATCGGCGGCGACGTCAGGGCCCTGCGCCAGTCCGTCGCGACCCTGACCGAAAAAGTCGAGGCCCTGCGCCGGAGCGCCGGCGACGACAAGGCCCTCAACCGGCTGGCCGGCGAGGTGAAAGCCCTGTCGGCCAAGGTCGCCTCCCTGGCCGCCGCCAAGACGACGCCCAAGGCCGCCAAAAACAGAAAAACCCCGACGCGCCAGCCCGCGCCGGAAAGCGGCTACTACGGTCCGGGCTATCCCGGCTGGCCGGGATATTGACCGGCGGGCGCTTTTGGGCATGACGGGTTTGCGCGCCTTTTCCGGGCCTCGCCGCTCCCGCCACCCTCTGGCGGTCGGGCTGATCCTGGCCGGACTCGCCGTGGCCGGCGCGGTCTGCGGCCAGGACTGGCGGGTGGCCGTCACGGCCGGGTCCGTCATCCTGGCCGTCCTGCTGGCGCGCTTTCCCTTTGCCGCCCTGCTGGCCGTCACGGCCACCCTGTTCGTGGGCACGCCCTCGTTGCGCATCACCCACGCCCCGGGCGTGGTCACGCAGTTTTTCCCGGCCATGCTGCTGCTTCCGTCGCTTCTGGCCGGGTATCTGGCCAGGGCGGCGGCCGGCAGCCCGCACCGGCCGCCGCCGCGCCGCCGCAACCTTTCCCCCCTGGCTCCGTTCGTGGCCGCCGTGGTGGTGCTGCATCTGCTGGCGCTTGGCTGGGCGCCGGACACCGCCTTCGCCCTGGGCCAGTTGGCCACCCTGGCCTTTGACGCGCTTTTTTTCACCGTGCTCGTGGCCGCCGTGTCCGATGCGCGCCGGCTGCGGGCGGTGCTCTTCACCGTGCTCGCCTCGGCCGTGGCCGTGTGCGCGACCATGGTCTGCGGCGCGCTCTACGACTGGGCCGGCAGCATTCCCCTGGGCCGGGGCGTCAGCCTGACCTTCGAACTGTTTTCCGAGGAACGCTGGGGCCGCATCGGCGGACTGTGCTCGGCCAATCAGGCCGGCGGCTTCCTCGTCTTCGCCACGTTTGTCGCCCTGGGCCTGTCGCGGCTCTACCGACGCTTCGCCCGGGCGGGACTGTGCCTGCTGGCCCTGCTCTTTTTGACCTTCGTGGTGGTCTCGGGCTCGCGCGGGGCCATTTTGGGCTTTCTCGGCGCCTGCGGCGCCTTTCTCCTGCTGCACCCGGCCAGCCGGCAACGGCTGCTTTCCCGGGTGGTCCTGCTCATCCTGGCCCTGACCCTGGCCATCGCCGCCGGCAAGCCCTCGTTTATCGACCGGATGCTGGTGGGCTTCGGCTATTCCGGGCCGCTGCTTTTTTCCGAAAAGAAAAACACCAGCGAATCGGCCTCCAACGTCAGTGGCTCGGGGGCGCGGTTTCGCATGTGGAAGGACGCCCTTTCGGTCATGGCCGACCGGCCGGAATATCTCCTCCTGGGGCTCGGGCCGGGCGGATTCATCTGGCACACCCACGAGCCCGAGGTGCACAGCCTGTGGCTGGCCTTTTTCTTCGATCTGGGACTGGCCGGCGGCCTGACGGGCATTCTGGGGCTGGCCACGCTGCTGCTCGCCGTGGGGCAGGCCCTGCGCCGCGCGCCTCCCGGGCCGGAGCGCACCCTGTTTCTCGCCGTGGTCGTGGCCGCCCTGGCCGAATTGGGCCTGCACAGCGGCATCGACCACGACCTGACCTCGCCGGTGTCGCGCTTCGCCTGGCTGTACGTGGCCATCCTGGCCGCGGCCCTGCAGGTCGTGCGACGCTGTCCGGCGCGTATGGAGGACGCCTATGACGACCCTGCTCCACACCCTGCCCCCGTCCCTGGCCCTGCTGTGCCGTCTGGGGGTGCTGGCGCTGCTTTTCAGCCCGCTTTTCCCGCGCCCCTGCCAAGCCCAGCCCGCGCCGGAAATGCTGGTGCGCGAAGCCCACACCCTGGCCGCGCGCGAGCGTAGCGACCCGACCACGGCCAAAAACGCTCCCGATCGGCTGCGCCAGCTGCAAAACCTGCTCGGGGCCATGCGCTTTACCGGCGCGTTCACCGGTCTGGAACAAATCTGTCCGCGCGCCAGTCTGGCCGCCATGATGCGCGCCCAGGACGGCGGCAAGCCCGAGGCCCTGCCGCCGCTGCTTTCCCCCTGCCTGCGCGCCCTTGGCACCCTGGGCCGGCTGTCCGGCCC
>JAFABC010000354.1 GCA_023426275.1 Pseudomonadota bacterium
GGGGCATCATGCCCCCCGGCCGCCGGAGGCATCTTCCGGCTCTTCCAACCTTTAACCCTACGGCGGGGCCACCGTCGCATCGCACCATGAAGATCTTGTATTACGACTGCTTCGCCGGCATCAGCGGCGACATGAATCTGGCCGCCATGATCGACCTGGGCGTCGATCCCGGTTATCTGCGGGCCGAACTCGGCAAGCTCGGCCTGGACCACGCCTTTGAGCTGCGCGTCGCCGCCGATGCCCGCCATGGCATAGGCGGCACCCGGGTGGATGTGGCGCTTGCCGAACACGACCACCACGGAGCCCATGGGCATGGGCCGCATAGGCATCTCGCGGACATCGAAAAGCTCATTGGCGAAAGCGGGTTGTCTCCGACCGTGCAGCGGACCGGCCTGCGCATCTTTCATCGGTTGGCGGAGGCCGAGGCCCGCGTCCACGGCACTTCCGTGGAAGAGGTCCATTTCCATGAAGTGGGGGCCGTGGACGCCATCGTGGACATCATGGGCGCGGCCATCTGCTACCACAGCCTGGGCGTGGACGTGGTCTGGGCCTCGCCGGTGGAGCTCGGCGGCGGCTTTGTCCGTTGCGCCCACGGGCTGATCCCGGTGCCCGCGCCGGCCACGGTGGAACTGCTCCACGGCATTCCGACCACCCGGGGCGCGGTGGAGGCGGAAACCACCACGCCGACGGGCGCGGCCATCCTGGCCGCCCTGGTGGACACCTTCACCGCCACCCCGGCCATGACGACCGAGAAGACCGCCTACGGCATCGGCCATCGGGACACGGCGATTCCGAACGTGCTGCGGGTCCACCTGGGCCGTCCGGTTGCCGCCGGGGACCCGAGGCGGCCGGCGCGCCTGCTCCAGTGCAACATCGACGACATGACCGCCGAGGCCCTGGGCGTGGCCATGGATGAACTCATGGAGCACGGGGCCATGGACGTGCACTTCACCCCGGTCATGATGAAAAAAAACCGGCCCGGGACCTGCCTGTCGCTGCTGTGCGCCGTGGAGGACGAGGAACGCTTCAAGGATCTGCTGTTCCGCCACACCACCACGCTTGGCATCAAGAGCTTCCCGCTGGAGAAAACCGAACTGGAACGCGGTTTCGAGCGCCTGGAAACGCCGCTTGGAACCGTGACCATGAAAAACGCCATCCGTCACGGCGTGGTCATCCGCTCCAAGCCCGAGCTGGAGGAATGCCGGGCCTTGGCCCGCCGCCACGGCATTCCCCTGGCCGACGTGTACGCCTGCATCGGCCGGTGCAAGGCCTGAGGGGGCGCGCCATGGGTTGCACCGTACGCACCAGAACCGAAAAATACGACGCCCTGCTGGGTGAACTGCGGGCCATGGGGCGGGTTGCCGTGGCTTTTTCCGGCGGCCTGGACAGCACCTTGCTGCTCCATGCCGCGCGGCAGGCCCTTGGCGGCGAGGCCGTGCTGGCTGTGACCTGCGCGGCCCCGTACATGCCCGGGGCCGAGATCGCCGAGGCCCGGGACACGGCCCGGGCCATGGGCGTCCGGCAATGTGCGCTGGACATCCCGTTCCCGGAGGACCTGCGCGACAATCCGCCGGATCGCTGCTACCGCTGCAAGCGCCGCCTGTTTACGGGGATGGTGGAAGCGGCGGCGCGGGAGGGCGTGACCGCCGTTCTCGACGGCACCAATCTGGACGATCTCGGCGACTACCGGCCCGGGCTGCGCGCCCTGGGCGAGCTCGGCATCAGGAGTCCGTTGCTGACGGCCGGCCTGACCAAGCAGGACGTCCGGGAGCTTTCCCGGGAGCAGGGGCTTGTCTGGGACAAGCCGTCCGGCGGCTGCCTGCTGTCGCGTATTCCCCATGGCGTCCGGATCGACGAGGCGGTCTTGCGCCGCGTCGAACAGGCCGAGGCCGTGCTGCGGGACCTCGGCTTTCCGGCGGTGCGCGTGCGCAGCCACGGCGATCTGGCCCGCATCGAAGTGCCGGCCGGACGCGTGGCCGCGCTGGTCGAGGCGGACCGGCGCCACGGCATCGACGCCAGACTCAAGGCCCTCGGCTATCGCCACGTGGCCGTGGATCTGGCCGGCTACCGCATGGGGAGCCTCAACGAACGCCTCGACGGAACGAAAACGGCACAATGAGCATGGACATGCAAGACGAGTTGAAGCGGCTGCTCACCGACATTCGAAACGGCAGCCTGGACGTGGAGCAGGGGCTGGAGCGGCTGCGCGATCTGCCCTTCCTGGACATCGGCCACACCAAGATCGATCTGCACCGGAAATTGCGAAACGGCTTTCCCGAGGTGATTTACGGCGAGGGCAAGACCCCGGAGCAGGTGGGCGAAATCGTTGTCCGCATGGGCGCGTACGGCAACATTCTGGCCACGCGCGTGTCGCCGGAGATGGCCGCCTATGTGCAGGGGCTTTGTCCCGAAGCGCATTATGCCCCCCTGGCCCGCACCCTGACCGTGGTGCGCCGGGAAATCCATTTTCGGGAAGGGGAGATCGCCATTGTCACGGCCGGCACCTCCGATCTGCCCGTGGCCGAAGAGGCCCGGGTGACCTGCGAGATGTTCGGCAGCCGGGCCTTTGTCCTGTCCGACGTGGGCGTGGCCGGCATCCACCGGCTGCTGGACCGGCTGGACGACCTCCGCCGGGCCCGGGTGATCATCGTGGTGGCGGGCATGGAAGGGGCGCTGGCCAGCGTGGTCGGCGGACTCGTGCCCCAGCCCATCGTGGCCGTGCCCACCTCGGTGGGCTACGGCGCGGCCTTTGGCGGGCTTTCCGCGCTGCTCGGCATGCTCACCTCCTGCGCCAGCGGCGTGACCGTGGTCAATATCGACAACGGCTTCGGCGCGGCCTGCGCGGCCTGCAAGATCAACAATCTGTTCCCGGGCTGACGGCAACGAAGACGGTCCGGCAGTGCGCCGCCATGGCCCGACGGGTGTGCGTCGCGGCGGTCCTTCGTTGCGCCGGCGGCCGGAAGCGGTCTCCGGGCTTTCCCGTGGACGCCCGCG
>JAFABC010000357.1 GCA_023426275.1 Pseudomonadota bacterium
GGACCGGGGGGCATCATGCCCCCCGGCCGCCGGAGGCATCTTCAATTCTTCAGGCTTTCAGGACGATCAGATCCTTGAGCTCGTTGGCGTCGTCCGCGCCGGGGGGATAGGAGGGGGCCAGCTCGCAGGCCAGGGCGGCCAGGGTCGCCGCCAGGGCCGGGGCCGGGCGTCCGTGGCGGATGCCGTCGGCCAGGGCGGTGCTGGCGGTTTGCAGGCGGCCGGGAGTGAGCTTGTCGGCCAGTCCGGCGTCCGGCAGCAGGAAGACCAGACGCTCGAAGACGGAGATATAAAGGAGCAGGGCGTTTCGCTGCCGGGTGTTGGCCAGCCCGTGGGTGTAAAACGCGGCCTGGGCGGCTTGCAGCGTTTCATGGCGGGCGCGCTCGGGGGAGACGAAAAGCCGCTTGAGGCCGGGCAGGCGTTTGGCCGCCTCGAAGCCGGCCAGGGCGCAGGGGCCGAAGGACAGCAGGAAAAGCCACATATCGCGCGTGCCAAGGGCCAGACAGAGCAGGACGGCCCCGAGCAGGCCGATGGTCAGGGCGCAGGCCAGCTCCGCCTTGGGATAGCTGTCGCTGGCGCCGACCACCATGGGCACGAACTCGACGGACGTATCGGCCTCGGCCGCCCGCACGGCGGCGAGCACCGCTTCCCGGTCGGCCGGGGGAAAGATGGAATCCACCAGATTTCGCATAGCATCCTCCTACCAGCCGCCCGAAGAACCGCCGCCCCCGAAGGAGCCGCCGCCACCGGAAAATCCGCCGCCCCCGCCGGAGAACCCGCCGCCTCCGCCGCCGACGTAAAATCCGCCGCCTCCGCCGCCGCGACCGGAGCGAAAGAGATACGGCCCCACAAGCCCGAGCACCACGCCACCCAGGCCAAGGAGCACGAGCAGGCCGAGCCCCAGCCCGAACAGCGCGCCCGCCCCGGGCAGCACCACGCCGAAGATGCCCGCCCGCACCGGTGCCGGCAGCCGGGAAAGCAGAGCCGTCAGCACCATGGCCAGGATGAACAGGCCGAAAAAGGCGTTGTCGTCATGGCCGGAGGGCTTTTCCCCGCCGGCCGGGGCCTTGTATTCGCCGCGCACGGCCTCGATGATGGCCGAAACGCCGTTGGTGACGCCGGCGTCGAAATTGCCGGAGCGAAACGAGGGCAGGATGGCGTAGTCGATGATGCGGCCGGACAGGGCGTCGGTGAGGCGGCCTTCCAGGCCGTAGCCCACCTCGATGCGCACCTTGCGGTCGCCCTTGGACACCAGCAGCAGCACGCCGTTGTCCTTGCCCTTCTGCCCGATGCCCCAGGCCTGCGCCACCTTGATGGAGTATTCCTCCAGGGACTCGCCCTTCAGGGAGGGGATCGTCAGCACGACCACCTGGGTGGAGTCGCTGCGCTCGAAGGCGGCCAGCCGCTCATCCAGGCGTGTGACGGTTTCGGGGGAAAGCAGGTGCGCCGTGTCGTTGACCCGTCCGGTGAGCGGCGGCACGGCCAGGGCCAGGGCGCTGCCGGCAAGAAGGAGAAAAAACAGCAGGGCAAGGCCTGCGGCGGCCAGGGCGTTGCCCCGGACCTGCCGCAGGGCGTACCGCCCCCCCGCCCCCCGCGAAAGGGGGGGAGGGGCTGGAAGATGGGAAGTGGGCATGGCGGGCGGTCCTTTTAGAATTTGACTTTGGGGGCCTGGGCCGCCGCCGCGTCAGCCTTGAAGTATTCCTTGGGCTTTAAGTGCAACAGCAGGGAATTGGTGATGAAATTGGGGAAAGTGCGGATGGAGGCGTTGTAGACCTCGACGGTCTTGTTGTAGCGCTGCCGGGCCACGTTGATGCGGTTCTCCGTGCCTTCGAGCTGGTTTTGCAGGTCCCGGAAATTCTGGTCGGCCTTGAGCTGGGGATAGTTTTCCACCACGGCCAGCAAGCGCGACAGCGAGGACTGCATCTGCCCTTGCGCCTGCTGGAAGGCGGCCATGGCCTGCGGATCGGCCAGGGTGTCCGGGGTGATTTTCACCTGCGTGGCCTTGGCCCGGGCCTCGACCACGGCGGTCAGGGTGTCTTTTTCGTGGCTGGCGTAGCCTTTGACCGTCTCCACCAGGTTGGGGATGAGGTCGAGGCGGCGTTGCAGGGCCGATTCCACGTTGCCCCAGGCGGCGTTGACCGCCTCTTCGTTGGTCTGCATCTGGTTGTAGCCGCAGCCGGACAGGCTGCTGGCGAGAAGGATGGCGCACACAAGACCCAAAAGTCGTTTCATGACTACTCCTCGTTGTGGCGGTCTGGGGATAGTGCCCCTATACGCCGCCCGAGGGGCCGGAGGCAAGGCGGGGTGGGAACGCGAAAGAGTCACCCCGCGAGCGGGGCGCGGGGAGGGGGAAAAGTACGGGCCGGCCGACGGAATGCCGACCGGCCCGGGAGAGGCGGCTTATTCGCCGCAGGCCTTTTTGACGGCCGTCAGCACGGCCTCGGGCTCGAAGGGTTTGCGCAGGGCGGCCACGGCCTTGCGGATGGCCATGTCATGGCCGGTCAGGCCGCTGATCACCACCACGGGCAGGTCTTTGAACTCCTCTTTCTGGGAGAACTTGCGATAAAAGCGCGGCCCCCATTCATGGGGCATTTCAAGGTCCAGGGTGATGCAGTCCGGGCGTTCGCGTTCGAGCACTTCCATGGCCTTGTCGCCATCCGAGGCGCTGCACGTTTCAAACCCGTTATCCCCAAGCAGCGTGACGAGATAGGAGACGATCTGCGGATCGTCATCCACCACCATGATTTTCTTGGCCATTTTCGTCTCCTTGCCGGGTTCGCGACCTGCTGCGGACGCGGTCCCGATGCGGTTGGTCGCCGCGTGCCCCTGCGCCAGCCGGAACATCCGGCCGGCGGTATCGCCCGGGGCACGATGTGAAGGGATGGGGACGGATCGTTGCCGGCAGGCGCCGGCGCGTCCGCGCCGCGTCCCATGGGTCCGTGTGGACGATAAACTGTTTCGCGCCATGAGAGGAAAGACATTTTCGCCTCAGCCGCGCGTCCCGTTGCCTCCTTGGGGGTTTTCCCGTTGCCGCCGGGGCAGCCGCAGGCGCAAGCGGGCTCCCTGGCCGGGCTCCGAGGTGATGTCGATGGTTCCGCCATAGTCCTTGACGATGCCATAGCTGATGGAAAGACCGAGGCCCGTGCCCTTGCCCGGAGCCTTGGTTGTGAAAAACGGTTCGAAGATCCTGTCCCGGATGTCCGGGGCCACCCCGGCGCCGGAGTCGGCGATTTCCGCCACCACGTCCGCCTCCTCGGCGAAAACGCGCAGGTCGATGCGTTTGGTGGCGTTGGGAGTGGTGGCGGCGTGCTCCTCGATGGCGTCGCGGGCGTTTAAAAGCAGGTTCATGAACACCTGCTCCAGCCGGTTGCCCTCGGCCATGACCGGGGGCAGGTCCGGGGCGATGTCGCAGACGACCTCGATATTGCGCACCTTGAGCTGCTGGGTGAACAGTTCCAGGGTGCGCCGGAGCACCTCGCCGAGGTCCACGGGCTCGATGGTCAGTTCGGATTTGCGGCCGAATTCCCGCATATGGTTGATGATGCGCGTGGCCCGGGCGATGTGGCGGCTGATGCCCTCGGCCATTTCCTGGAAAAGCTCCCGGGGCAGGACCGCGTCGCCGCGCGTCTTGCGCAGCAGGTATTCGGCGATGGTCTGGATCACGGTCATGGGCTGGTTGAGTTCGTGGGCCACGCTGGTGGCCATCTCGCCCAGGGTGGCCATCTTGCTGGCCTGGATGAGCTGCTGCTCGGTCTCCAGGCGGCGGGTGATGTCCGTGGCCGAGACCAGATAGACCTCGCTGCCCGGAAAGGCCGTGGTGGAGACGCGGATGGAGACGTAGATGCTTTCGCCGGTCTTTTTGCGGTGGCGGGCCCGGTCGATGGCGAGGCGTTCGCGGATGCGCCGTTCGTCCTCGGTCCGGTCGGGATCGGCAAAGAGGTCGAGGAAGTTCTGGCCGATCAGCTCGCTCTGGCTGGCGCCGTAGACCTCCTCGGCCGTGGCGTTGCATTCGAGGATGGCCAGGCTGTCGCGGTCGAGCACGAACAGGGCAGTGGGCACGCAGCTGAAGATGCCGAGGTACTTGCGCCGGGAACGCTCAAGTTCCGCTTCAAGGAATTTGCTTTCGGTGATGTCCAGACTGATCTCCATGACCGAATTCACCGTGCCGTTGACCTCGGTCATGGGCGCGGTGCTGACGAACAGCGACCGCGTGCAGCCGTCCTTGGCCGTGGTCGCCTCCTCGGTGGCGTGGGGCCGGCCGTCCTCGAAGGTGCGGATCACCGGACAATTGGGGCAGGGCGCGTCCAGGCCCTTGTAGACCTTGTAGCAGTATTCGCCGGGGCTGGCGTGGAACTCCTCGGCGAAGCGCCTGTTGTAGCTGATCAGGCGCAGGTTCTCATCCTGCACGGTGATGGTGCAGGGCACGTGCTCGAAAAGATCCTGATATCGTTTCATCTGGCGGGCCAGCTCGGCCTGCTTGCTCAGCACCTC
Organism: Pseudomonadota bacterium; assembly: GCA_023426275.1. Taxonomy (GTDB): domain Bacteria; phylum Desulfobacterota; class Desulfovibrionia; order Desulfovibrionales; family Desulfovibrionaceae; genus Solidesulfovibrio. The sequence continues at coordinate 4,489 of JAFABC010000357.1, forward strand.
CCGCCCCATGGCGTTGATGGCCCGGCCGAGTTCGCCCATTTCGTCGGCCTGCCGGGCGTCGATGCCCTGGAAATCCCCACCCGCGGCAATGGCCCGGGTGGCCCGCATCATGCGCCGCACCGGCCGGTTGACGAGCAGGTGCAGGCACAGGAACAGGATGCAGAAGATGGCGGCGGCAATGGCCAGGGCCATCAGGAAGTTGATCCGGCCGAATCTGGCCAGGGAGGCTTCCGAGGCTTCGAGGGACACCACCATGTCGAGCAGGCCGAGGACCTTCTTGTCGGGCGGATGCACGTGGCAGGGGTCGCCCGAGCAGGACGGGTCGTTGGCGATGGGAAAGATGATACCGATGCATTTCTGGCCCTGGAGGTTGGTGAAAAGCCGGGTGCGCTGTTTGATGCCCAGCTCCGCCATGGGCGGATCGACGCGGTGGCAGACGTAGCAGGCTTCCTGCTTGATGTCGGTGATCTCGCCGAGTTCCGCCGGGTGGTTGGAATACTTGATCTCCCCGCGCTTGTTGTAGAGGCGGATGGTCTTGATGGCCGGCTGGCTGCCGATGTTGCGCACGATTTCCTGGGTGGCGTCCGGCGTGTAGGTCAGCATGGAGTCGTGCAGGCCCAGGATGATGGTGGTGCCCAGCCGGTCGATGTCGGAGATGGTGTTTTCCCGCGACAGCGCCTCCATGGCCTCCATGTTCAGGGAGGACCACAGGAAGAAAAAGAACATGAGGGCCGCGCCGGAGACGATGGCCAGCTTGGTGATCAGCGAGCAGCGGATTCGTGTGAAAAGCCCGCGGCCGCCACGGCAAAAGGCTCCCTGGGGGGCTTTCGTTCCCTGGGGCGTGCCTTGGGATGTGTCCGGGGCGGCGTTTGGCGGGGTGGAGGGTTCCATGGCTGTCTCCGAATCGTGGGCGGCTGTCCGGCGCGATGGCGTCAGGGCGTGCTCACGGTGATGGAAAAGGCGCCGGTCATGGCCCAGACCGGTTCGCCCACCTCAAGGCCCAGGGTGGCCAGGGACTCGGGCGTGACCACCGACGACACCCGGGCGCCGTCCTCGAGTTCCACCACCACCTCGGCCGTGTCCGCGCCCACCATGATGCGTTCCACCACGCCGCGAAAGCGGTTGGGACCCGGGGCGCTCTGGCCGGCGTCGTTGCGCGTCAGCCGGGGCGGCCGGATGCGGGCCGTGACCGGACTGCCCCGGCGCAGCCCCATGGCGCGCAGATGGTCGTTGGACAGCACCGACACCAGCCGGTGTCCGCCCGGGGTTTCCACTTCCACCAGGGATTGCAGGTCGCCGGGATTGATGGCCGCGACCCGGCCGGAAAAGACGTTGCGGTTGTCCTCGGCCGGATTTTTTTCCCGCTCGAAGAGCGCGGGGTCCACGGCCGTGTCGTCGCCGGACAGTTCCAGAAAGGCGGCGGTGGAGTTGGCGGTCAGATGGCCCAGGCTGCGCTGGATGGCCACCAGGGGCACGCCGCCGCTGAACAGTTCGATGCCCCGGGAGCGGCGCAGGGTGTTGGGGTTGGCCAGATGGCGGGGCAGGCCGCATTCGGCCGCCCGTTCGTAGAGCACCCGGCGCACGTAGCCCTGGTCCAGGGCGAACAGGCCGCCGCGATGGGGCGCGTAGTCGGTGTCGCGCAGGATGTCCCCGAGTTCGGCGTGGAGCTCGTGGGGCATGTAGACCTCGCGCCAGGGCTTGGCGTCCTCGCCGCGACCGCCCAGGCGCACCTTGCGGGCCACGAGATCGAAATCCTCGGTGTCGTCGATGGCCAGCACCTCGCCGAGTTTGGCCCCGGTGTGGCGCAGCATCAAAAACACGAGTCGACAACGGTTTCGTGATATTAATGAGCGCTTGCCGCGCGCCTTGCCAACCCAGGTTGTGAAGGCGTGGTCAAGCAAAACCAACTGCTCCGTGGTCAGGAATTTGGCCATCGAAGCGTCGGAACCGGCTCCAGCAGCCGGTTTTCTGCGATTTTTCTTCGCAGAATCCTTAGAAACTTCAGGGGGCATCCCCATTTCTTGCGCGCCTCCGCTTTGTTTGGCGTCGTCGTCTTCCCGTGCGTTAAAAAACGACGCCTCGTGTAGGAAATAAAAAAGCAGGTGACAAGTTTCACAAAAGTCGCTAAGGACGTATCTCACGTATTGCAGGCAAAGCGTGATAATTTTTTGTGGTGCTGTCAAGCCTCTTTTTGTCAGGCCGCCTCGTAACAGCCCCAGTATGGCCCTGGAAGTCACGAAACGTCCAGGACCGGCTGCCGAGACCGACAGCGCCGCAAGGACCGAGGCCAAGGGAGATGGGTGAAGTGAACACGTCAAGCAGAGGGTCGAAAAACGTATGAAAAAGGCAACACGGCGCACGGGAACACTGCTTGTCGTCCTGCTCCTTCTCGGGGCCGGCGGCTTGCTTTTGCTCACGGCGGGACAGGACACGGCCAGGGCGCAGGGGGACGACAAGCTCCGGGCCGACATCGTGTCCATCGACGAACTCAGGCAGTTCGGCCCGCTGACCCAGCCTCCGGTGGTTTTCCTGCACGACAAACACACGGCGGCGCTTGGCAAGCAGGGCCAGCTCTACAAAAAGGAATGCGGCACCTGCCACCTGTCGGACAAAAACGGGACCATGTATCTCGCCTACCAGCGCGATGACGCCCCGGCCTCGGCCGAACAGATCAAGGACACCTTTCACAAGAACTGCATTTCGTGTCACCGGGACATGACCGCCGCCGGCCTCAAGTCCGGGCCCACCGACGTGCAGTGCAAAGGCTGCCACAACGCCAAGCCCGACGTGGGCTCCAACTGGCAGCCCATCACGGTGGACAAGCGGCTGCACTACCGCCACGCCGCCACCCAGGAGAAATCCGAGAACAAGTGCGGCTCCTGCCACCATGTCTATGACGCCGCCGCCGAAAAGACCGTGCCCGCGCCCACGCCCGAGAAGGTGCCCGGGGCCTGCGTGTACTGCCATACCCCGACCGGTTCGGTGGAGCCCGGCCGCAAGCCCGAAAAGATCCGGTCCCTGCGGCTGGCCGCCCACGGCGAATGCGTGACCTGTCACCGGGCCACGGCCGCCACCGGCAAGGACGTGCCCACCGGCCCGTCCACCTGCGCCGGCTGCCACGGACCGTTGGACCAGAAGGCCATTGCCGAGACGTCGCACAAAAAGGTGCCGGCGGACGCCGACCTGCGCATCAAGCGCGGTCAGCCCGACCTGGCCATGATCCGGCCCCTGGCCGGGGACAAGCCCCTCGTCGGCGCGGACGGCAAACCGGTCAAGCCGGCCGGCATGCCTCCGGTGCCCTTCGATCATAAATACCACGAGGCCGAAAACCAGACCTGCGTCTCCTGCCACCACGCGTCGCTTGCCTCCTGCGCCAGCTGCCACACGGCCTCCGGCGACAAGAAGGGCGGCAACGTCACCCTGGAGACGGCCATGCACACGGTCGAGGCGAAACAAAGCTGTGCCGGCTGCCATGCCGCCTTGCAGCAAAAGCCCGAGTGCGCCGGCTGCCACACGTCCATGAAAAAGGGCGTGGGCGACACGTCCCGGTGCGGTTCCTGCCATGTGACCCCGACGGGTGCGCTGCAGTCCGAGGTGACCGAGTTCATGAGCCGCAGCGACAAGGATGCCGCCGCCATGGCCCCGGATCTGGCCAGGAAGCTGCTTGCCGGCAAGCGGGAGCGGACCACGACCATCCCGGCCGGGGAGATTCCCGAAACCGTGACCATCGGTTCGCTGTCCAAGGACTACGAGCCCTCGGTGCTGCCCCATCGCAAGATCGTGCTCTCCATGATCGCGGGCATGAAGGACAGCCGGCTGGCCGGGGCGTTCCATGCCACCGACCTGGCCGTGTGCCAGGGCTGCCACCACAACAGCCCCGCCTCCAAGACGCCGCCGCGCTGCGGCAACTGCCACGTCGCCATCGAAGGCACGGCCGCCTCGCCGCGTCCGGCCCTCAAGGCCGCCTACCACAATCAGTGCATGGGCTGTCACACGGCCATGGGCATCAGCGGCAAGGTGGTCGACAAGGCCCCCGACGCCAAGCCCGTGCCCAAGTCCACGGATTGCACCGGCTGCCACGCGGCAAAGAAGAACTAGCACACGCCAACCAGACGAGGTCGCGATACGATGAAACGAAGACACTTTCTGGGCCTTTTGGGAGCGGCCGGGGTGACCCTGACCACGGGGACCAAGGCCAAGGCTTCCGATGCCGCGGATGTGGCGGGCCTGCCCAATGCGTTCGGGGTCCTCTTCGACGCCTCCCGCTGCATCGGCTGCCGCAAATGCGAGGCCGCCTGCAACACGGTCAACGAACTGCCCAAGCCGGACAAGCCGTTTGACGATCTGACCGTGCTCGACACCGAGCGCCGCACGACCGCCAAGGCCTATACCGTGGTCAACAAATACGTGCCCAAGCCCGGCGAAAACCCGGTCTTTCGCAAGATCCAGTGCAACCACTGCATGGAGCCGGCCTGCGCTTCGGCCTGCTTCGTCAAGGCCTTCAAGAAGACCCCGACGGGCGCGGTCGTCTACGACGCCTCTCTGTGCGTCGGCTGCCGCTACTGCATGGTGGCCTGTCCGTTCAACATTCCGACCTACGAATACGACAAGGTCATTTCCCCGCGCGTGATGAAGTGCACCATGTGCTACCCGCGCATCAAGGAAGGCAAGCTGCCCGGCTGCGTCGAGGCCTGCCCCAAGGAGGCCCTGCAGTTCGGCAAGCGCCGGGAGCTGCTCAACGTGGCCTGGGACCGGCTGTCGGCCAATCCCGACAAATACGTGCAGCACGTCTACGGCGAGCACGAGATGGGCGGCACGAGCTGGCTGTACCTCGCGCCCAAACCCTCGTTCGCGGCCCTCGGCATGAACGAGCATCTGGGCACCGAGTCCGCGCCCCAGCTGACCAGCGGCGCCCTGGCCGCCGTGCCGGCCGTGGCCGGCATCTGGCCGGTGCTGCTGACCGGCCTCTACGCCGTCAGCAAGCGCAAGGACAAAATCGCCGAGGAAGAAAAGAAGGCGGCGGTCGAGTCGGCCATCGCCAAGGCCAGCGCCGAGGCCGAGGCCAAGCTGGCCGAGGAGTTGTCCAAGGCCGAGGTGGCCAACAAACGGCGCATCGAGGTCGAGGTCAAAAAGGCGCTTGAAGCGTCCGCCAAGGACGCCGACGGCGGGGAGGACGCGTAATGTCGACGGAAGCCAGCAGCAAGAAGGCGCTCCTGACGCCTTTTAACATCGTGGCCGGCATCATCCTGGCCGCCGGCATCGTGGTGACCGTCATGCGGTTCACCATGGGCCTGGGCTCGGTGACCAACCTGTCGGACAACAACCCCTGGGGCATCTGGATCGGTTTCGACCTCCTGTGCGGCGTCGCCCTGGCCGCCGGCGGCTACACCACGTCGGCCGCCTGCTACATCTTCGGCTTCAAGCGCTTCCACGCCGCCGTGCGCCCGGCCATCCTGACGGCCTTTCTGGGCTACGCCCTGGTCGTCTTCGCGCTCAACTACGACGTCGGCCGCCCCTGGCGCCTGCCGTACCCCATCTTCTACTCGCAGGGCACGACCTCGATTCTCTTCGAAGTGGGCCTTTGCGTGTTCATCTACCTGACGGTGCTCTTCCTGGAGTACCTGCCCGCAGCCCTGGAGTGGAAGGGCGGCTACGACAAGCTGCGCGGCGTCCTGGTCAAGGTGACCATGGGCCTGACCATTCTCGGCGTCATCCTGTCCACCCTGCACCAGAGCTCGCTTGGCGCGCTCTACCTCATCGTCCCGTCCAAGCTCCATCCCCTGTGGTACACCCCGTACCTGCCGGTGATGTTTTTCATGTCGAGCATGTTCGCCGGCCTGTCCATGGTCCTCTTCGAGGGCACGCTCTCGCACAAGTACTTCCATCACAAGATGGACGAGGACTACAACACCAACTACCTGGACCTGCAGTTCGCCTTTGCCAAGGGCGCGGCCTGGATCATGTCCGGCTACCTGGCCATGAAGCTCATCGGCCTGGCCATGGACAACCGCTGGCACTACCTCTTTACCGGCTACGGCGCCTGGTGGCTGTTCGAGGTCATCGGCTTCGTGGTGCTGCCGTGCTACTGCTACGCCGTGGGCTATCGCGATCGTAATATCAATCTGGTGCGCCTCGCCGCCCCCTGGACCGTCATCGGCATCATGCTCAACCGCTTCAACGTGAGCCTGATCGCTTTCAACTGGCAGTTGCCGAGCGCGCTTCGCTACTTCCCGAGCCTGGGCGAGATCATCATCTCGGTGTTCGTGGTCACGGTCGGCGTGCTGGCCTTCCGGTTCATCGTCACCCGTATGCCGATCTTCTACGCCCACCCGGCCTACAAAGACTCGTCCCACTAGGATGAAGGTGGAGGTTTCCGATGTTTAATACCTTGCAAGACCTGATGCTGCACAACAAGAGCATCACCTATATCATGATGGGCGTGGTGCTCGTGTGTTTCGTCGGCTTCTGGCGCTTCCTGACGGGGCGCGAGGAACGCAACCGGCGCTACTAGGCCGCGCCAGGACCGTGATACGGTAAGGAGAAGATCGCATGTATGCATTCCTGACGGGTCCGATGCTCTGGCTGTCGTTCGCCATCTGCATCGTCGGCTGCGCCTGGCGCGTCGTCAAATACGTGAGGGGCCTCGACTGGCAACTCGACCGCGTTCCCTATGGCTATTACCGCGAGCTCGCCTTCAAGGGGGCGCTCAAGTCCATCTTCCACTGGCTCACCCCGTACGGGTCGCGCAGCTGGCGGATCAAACCGCTCTACGCGGCCGCCTTTTTCCTGCTCCACATCGGGCTGGTCATCGTGCCGCTGTTCCTGTTCGCCCATGTGATGCTGGTGTCCGAGCGCTTCGGCGTCTCCTGGCCCACGCTGCCGGCCGGTCTGGCCGACGCGCTCACCATCCTGGCCCTGGCCGCCGGCGTCTTCATCCTGCTGCGCCGCTTCGCCCTGCCGGAGGTGCGCATCATCACCACCGCCCACGACCTGTGGGTCATGGCCATCAGCCTGGCCCCGCTTTTTACCGGGTTCGTGGCCGCCCATCAGGCCGGGGACCACAGCGGCTGGCTGCTGGCCCACATCATCACCGGGGAAATCTGGCTGATCGCCATTCCGTTCACCAAGCTTTCCCACGTGGTGCTGTTCTTCTGTTCCCGGGCCCAGATCGGAGTGGATTTCGGCGTCAAGCGCGGCGGGCAGCGCGGCCGCGGCATCGTCTGGTAGAAACGGTCGACGCCAGTCGCCAAGGAGATACGACATGCCTGAAGGGATCTATTGCAACAAGCAGCCGGTGACGACCGAGGAGGCGCTCAAGGCGCTTCTGTCGGACACCCGGGGCACCAAATACTACGCGGAAATGCTCGAACTGGAAGTGGACCGCGAAAAGCTGTGGTCCACCATCCAGAAGACCATGAAATCGCGCATGAAGACGTGGCTTGACGTCTGCGCCCGCTGCGGGCTGTGCGCCGACTCCTGCTTCCTGTATCTGGTCAACGACCGCGACCCGGAGCAGGTGCCGTCCTACAAGATTCATTCGACGCTCGGCGAAATCATCAAGCGCAAGGGCGACGTGGACAACGCGTTCATGCGCCACGCCATGGAAGTGGCCTGGTCGCGCTGCACCTGCTGCAACCGCTGCGCCATGTATTGCCCCCACGGCATCGACATCGGCATCATGATGGGGTATTTGCGCGGCCTGCTGTACTCCCAGGGTTTCGTGCCCTGGGAACTCAAGATCGGTGCCGGCATGCACCGCGTCTACCGGGCCCAGATGGACGTGACCACCGAGGACTGGACCGAAACCTGCGACTGGATGGCCGAGGAGCAGCAGGACGACTGGCCCGGGCTTGAGATTCCCATCGACAAGGAAGACGCGGACATCATGTACACGTGCAATGCCCGCGAGCCCAAGCACTATCCCGAGGATCTGGCCGAGGCGGCCATCCTCTTCCATATTGCCGGCGAGAACTGGACCGTGCCCTCGGAAGGCTGGGAGCAGACCAGCCTGTCGATGTTCGCCGGCGACTGGGAAGCCTGCAAGCTGCAGGTGCAAAACGTCTACGCCGCCATCGAACGCCTGCGGCCCAAGCGGGTCATCGGCACGGAATGCGGCCACGCCCACCGGGCCACGGTCGTTGAAGGGCCCTACTGGGCCGGGCGTCCCGACGGCCAGCCGCCCGCGCCCTATATCCACTATGTGCAGTGGGTGGCCGAGGCCCTGCGCACGGGCAAGCTCAAGATCGATCCGGCCAAGCGCATCAAGCAGCCCGTCACCTATCAGGATTCGTGCAACTACGTGCGCAACTGGGGTCTGGCCGAAACCGCCCGCGAGATTTTGTCCTACATCGTGGAGCCCGGCTACCTGCGCGAGATGACGCCGAACAAGGAACACAACTACTGCTGCGGCGGTGGCGGCGGTTTCAACGGCATCGGCAAGTTCCGTCCCCAGCGCAACAAGGCGCTTCTCACCAAGCGCGACCAGATCCTCGCCACCGGGGCCAAGCTCGTCATCGCGCCCTGCCACAACTGCTGGGACGCCATCCGCGACCTGGAGGAGGAGTACCAGATCGGCATCGACTGGTCCTTCCTCAAGCCGCTGCTCATCAAGATGGTTGTCGTTCCCGAGCATTTGAAGCCCAAGGAAGAGGAATAAGGCCCACAGGGCATTGACGCGGCAATGAACAACGCACCTCTCACGCTCCATGGGGGTCGGGTATGTTTGGGAAAATAGTGTTTGCGACTTCGGGCGCGCCGGATTGCGACAGCGCCGCCCGCGTGGCCTTCGACATGGCGGGCCGCTACGGCTCCGAGATCATCATCTTCCATTGCCTGGGCATTCCCGGCAAGGGCGACAGCAATCTGGTGCTCGACGTGCGCACCGGCGAGGAAGTGGACGCCGACGAGGAATATCTGGAGGGCGTGCGCGAGGAACTGCGCACCACCTACGCCATCCAGCTGTCCGGCTGCCCCAGGGCCCGGATCGAGATCGCCATCGGCAATCCCTCCCGCGAGGTGTTGCGCGTGGCCCGCAAGGAAGACGCGGACATCATCGTCATGGGCGCGCGCGGCGCGGGCATGGAGGTCGGCGGCTTCTACCGGCGCGGCGTCATCGGGGCCACCCACCAGAAGGTGGCCAAGGCCGCCCGCTGCCCGGTGCTCACGGTTTCGCGTCCGGCCGCCTCGTTTTGGGGCGGGTTCTCCAATATCGTCTTCGCCACGGACTTCTCCAAGGCGTCGGAATCGGCCTTCAAGCTGGCCGAAACCGTCGCCCGGGACGTCTCCGGCGATCTGCACCTGTTTCACTGCGTCGACCTCGAACGGCTGCAATCGCCCATCGCCCTGACCCAGGAGGGCATCGAGGGCCGGCTGGCCGAGGCCCGGCGCAAGATCCAGACCGAATACGCTTCCAAGCTCGGCGATCTGGCCAAGCGGACCTCCATCGAGGTCTGGGAAGGATCGCCCTACGTGGAAATCGTCAAGTTCGCCCGGGAACGGCAGGCCGACCTCATCGTCATGGCCCACCACACCCGGGAGGTCGATCCCGACGAACGGCCGTTCGGCAGCACCCTGGAGCAGGTCCTTGTGCGGGCCACCTGTCCCGTCATCAGCATCAACCGTCCGGACAAGCTGCCCGTGGCGATGGATGCCTAGCTTCGCGTCCCCGGGGAGCATCCCGAAACGTTTTCGCGCCGCCGCCAGGACCCGAACGGGGCGACCGGCGGCGGTTGCCGACGATACGGGCGCGAACGGCGCGCCAGCACTCCAACGCAAAGGAGCAGTGGAGCCATGACCAAGAAAACCATCCTGACCGTGGACGATGATCCCAATATCCGCGAGTACCTGGAGGCGCTTTTCACCGACAACGGCTACGAGGTCGTCACCGCCGAAAACGGCGACAAGGCCATGGAGCTGCTCAAGGACCTGCGGCCCGACCTCATCACCCTCGATGTCGAGATGCCCGACAAGACCGGTCCCTGGGTCAGCCGGGCCATCCAGAAAAACAGCGCCCTGGCCTCGATTCCCATCGTGGTCATCACCGGCCACACGGAACTGAACTACATCATTCCCAAGGCCGCGGCCTTTTTGGGCAAACCCTTTGACGCCGACGAAGTCCTGCGCATCGTGCGCGAGACCATCGGTTCCTGACGCGGGAGGCGGGAAGGTCGCCCGCCGGCGGCCTTCCCCTTGCCACCTTGGCCCGGATACAAGCGAAGTGACGTCATGAGCGAGTCCTTGCTTCTTGTCGACGACGAGGAAGACATCCGGCGGTTCCTGGGACTGTTCCTGGCGGACCTCGGCTACGCAGTCCATGCCGCCTCCAACGGGGAGGAGGCCCTGGCCATGTTCGACGAGGTCGCCCCCTCCATTGTGCTGACCGACATCAAGATGCCGGTCATGGACGGGTTGGAGCTGCTCAAACGCATCAAGGCCAGAAGTCCGGACACCGAGGTCGTCATGATCTCGGGCCATGGCGACATGGATCTGGCCATCAGCTGCCTCCAGTACGAGGCCGCCGATTTCGTCACCAAGCCCATCAATCACGACATTCTTGACGCGGCGCTCAAACGCATCGACGAAAAGCTGGCCATGCGCCGGGAGCTGCGCCAGTACACGCAAAATCTCGAAAAGCTCGTGCGCGAGAAATCCAGCCGCGTGGTGGAGCTCGAACGCCAGTTGGCCGCCGGGCAGATGGCCGAGACCATGTGTCAGGCCATCTCGGGCCTGTCGGCCGACCTGGGCGAGGGCGCGGGCTATTTCAACGAAATGCCGTGCTTCGTGGCCGTGCACAACCATTCCCTGGAAGTGGTGGCCACCAACCAGCTTTACAAGGAACGCCTGGGCGACATGGTCGGGCACCACAGCTGGGAGGTCTACGCCGGGCAGGCGCTCAAGGGCTTTGACGGTCCGGTCTGGAAGACCTTCGAGACCGGCCGGGGCCAGCGCTCGCGCGAAACCATGCTGTGCAAAAACGGCAACGAGCTGCCGGTCATGGTCCACACCTCGCCCATCGCCGCCACCGACGGCAAGGTGGAGCTGGTGCTGGAAATGGCCGTGGATGTCAGCGAGATTAAAAGGCTCCAGGAAGAACTGCGGGTCACCCAGCAGAAATACATGGACCTGTTCGACGCCACGCCCTGCTATATCGCCGTGCGCGACCGCAACGGCAAGGTGGTGGCCAACAACCGCCGCTTTATCGAGGATTTCGGCGAAGGGGTGGGGCGGTCCTGCTTCGATGTGTTCAAGCACCGCACCGAACCCTGTCCCCAGTGTCCGGCCGAGCAGACCTTTGCCGACGGCGAGCCGCATTACCAGGAATCCGTGGTCACCACCCGCGACGGCAAGCAGCGCAACGTGCTCATCTCCACGGCCGCCATCCGCAACGCCGCCGGCGAGGTGGTCGAGGTCATGGAAATGTCGGCCGACATCACGAGCATCCGCCAGCTGCAAAGCCATCTCACCTCGCTCGGGCTCATGCTCGGGTCCATTTCCCACGGGGTCAAGGGCATGCTGACGGCGCTCGAAGGCGCGGTCTACCGGGTGGAGTCGGGTATCAAGCGCGGCGACGCGGCCCGGTCCCAGGCCGCGGCCGAGGCGGTCAAGACGCTGGTCGGCCGCGTGCGCAGCCTCGTGCTCAACGTGCTCTATTACGCCAAATCCCGCGAGTTGGCTCCGGAAACCGTGGACGTGGCCGCCTTTGCCGCCTCTGTGGCGCAAACCGTCGCGCTCAAGGCCGCCCGCGAAGGCGTCATGCTGGATACCGCCATCGGCCAGGACCTCGGCACCATGGACGTGGACGTCGTCAATTTGCAGGCCGCCCTGGTCAATATCCTGGAAAACGCCGTGGACGCCTGTCTGGCCGATACGGCCAAGCCCGGGCATCATATCGCCTTTCGGGTTTCCCGCGAGGGCGGGCGCGTGGTCTTCGACATCGAGGACGACGGCATGGGCATGGACCAGGAGACCCGGGAGAAGGCGTTTACCCTGTTTTTTTCCTCCAAGGGCCTCAAGGGCACCGGGCTGGGCCTTTTTATCGCCAACGACATGGTGGCCAAGCACGGCGGGACCATCGACCTGACCTCCGAGCCCGGGGAGGGCACCCGTTTCGTGGTGCGCATCCCGCAAACCCCTCCGGCCATCGACGACGCCCCCCGCGAGCCGGCTGCGCCCGGTGTCCAGTAAGCGAAAAAGACTGCCTCCGGCGGCCGGGAGGGGCGAGGCCCCTCCCGACCCCTCCCGAAAGGGGAGGGTGTACGCCCTGGCGGGGTTCGCGGCGGCCGGCCGGGTCGGATGAAAAACGTTTTTCCTCAATCCCTCTGATCATCAAGCGCGGCGAGCAAGTCGTCCGCGTCCTCGATTATGCCCATGTCCACACAGGTTCCGGCCGTATCCGGCGCGGGGCGGCCCGTGGCGGCCAGGATGGCCGCGTCGGCCAGGGTGAGCTCCCGGGAGATGTCCGGCGCGTGCAGGTAGGGTAGCCGGGCCCCGGTCATGGCCAGGGTCTCGAAATTGCTTGCGGCCTGCGCCTGCTCCTGCTGTCTGGCCCGGCGCAACTGGGCGGCCAGGCGTCCCCGATGGGCGATCAGGGTCGGCAGCGGCAGGGCCTTGTCGGAAAGCGCTCCCAGAAACCGGACGACGTAGGTCAGTGTGTCCAGGGCCGTGGCCGTGTCGCCGGTCAGGCGCGACAGCACGGAGCGCAGGAAGGACGCGGCCGCGGGCGTCCATTCCGGTCCGGCCTGCCGGGCCGTGACGGCGAGGTCCAGGGCGGCCGGCGCGCCGAAGCGTTCCGTGAGCAGGGCGGCCACGTCCGCCGGCAGGGTGCGGGTGGGGTGCAGGCGCGACACGAAGCGCCGGATGGCCTCGGCGTCCATGGGCACGGGCAGGCGCACGCCGTCCGGCAGCACGGCCACGGCCTGCCGCGCCAGCGCCCCCAGCCGGCTGGCCAGCGCGGCGACGCCGTCGGCGTTGAGCGCGGCGTCGGCCAGGGCCGGTTCCAGGAGCTGGAGCGTTTCCTCGCCCGGAAAAAGCAGCAACTCGGCCAGACTGGCCCCCTGCGGATCGTCGTTGCCGGCCACGAGGGCGGTCAGTTGCGACGGGGACAGCGCGCCGTGGGTGGAGCGGATGAAGTGGGCCACGGCCTCGTCCTGGGGCAGGCCTTCGGCCAGCAGGGCGGCGATGGTCCCGGCCAAAGTGTCCATGTCGGCGTTGTTCATGGTGAATGTGGTAAGACGGGAAGCGAATCCTGTCCATGGGACGGCGCTTCGAAGGGCTTGGACGTTGACAGGTTTTGAATCCTTGGATTACCAAAAAAGGTAATCAGCCTTAGGGGGTTCGTCGCGAGGCCGGGAGAAACGCGCGACCATGCGCCCTAGCGAAAACACGTTCCCCGAAGCCAGTGAGGCCACGCCATGCCGCAGAAAATGGACTTTTCCGACTACGATCCAGGTCCCTATTACGATGAGATGTTCGAGTCGTCGGGCCGGCCCCGGGCGGGGTGCCGGATGCTTTACGAAAAAATCAGCTCCCTGCCGTCGAGCGAGGTGCTGGCCCGACAGGCCGCCGCCGAGCAGGCCCTTTATGACATGGGCATCACCTTCACGGTCTACGGCCATGAGGACGGCACGGAGAAGATTTTTCCCTTCGACATCGTGCCCCGCATCATCGAGGCCGATGCCTGGAACGCCCTGGAACGGGGACTGGCCCAGCGCATCCGGGCGCTCAATCTGTTTATTGCCGACGTGTACGGCAAGGGCCGGATCATGGCCGACGGCGTGGTTCCCCGCTCCGTGGTCGAATCCTCGTCGGGCTATTTCAAGGAATGCCAGGGCCTGACCCCGCCGCTCGGGGTGTGGTGCCACATCACCGGCACCGATCTCATCCGCGACGAGTCCGGCCGGTTCATGGTGCTCGAAGACAACCTGCGCTGTCCTTCGGGCGTGTCCTACGTCCTGGCCAACCGCCGCATTTTGAAGCGCGCCTTTCCCCAGGTCTTCGAGGCCATCAACATCCGCACCGTGGACAACTATCCGCCGCTTCTGCTCGACATGCTCCACGCCATCGCCCCCCACGGCGCCGCCCGGCCCACGGCGGCCCTGCTGACGCCGGGCGTGTTCAACTCCGCCTACTTCGAACACACCTTCCTGGCCCAGCAGGCCGGCATCGAGCTGGTCGAGGGGCGCGATCTGGTCGTGGCCGACGGTTACGTGCACATGCGCACCACCAAGGGGCTCAAGCGCGTGGACGTGCTCTATCGCCGGGTGGGGGAGGATTTTCTCGATCCCACGGTCTTCCGGCCCGACTCGCTGCTCGGCGTGCCCGGCATCATGGACGTCTACAAGGCCGGCCGGGTGGCCATGGCCAACGCCCCGGGAACGGGCGTGGCCGACGACAAGGTGGTCTACGCCTACGTGCCGCGCATGATTCGCTACTATCTGGACGAGGAGCCGCTGCTCGACAACGTGGAGACGTTTTTGTGCTGGGAGGACAAGGCCCGGCAACACGTGCTGCAGCATCTGGACACCATGGTCGTCAAGGCGGCGGCCGAGTCCGGCGGCTACGGCATGCTGGTCGGTCCGGCGGCCACGCCCGAGGAGCGCCAGGAATTCGCCGCCAAGATCGAGGCCAATCCGCGCAATTACATCGCCCAGCCGACCATCGGGCTGTCGCGCACGCCGGTCATCGTCGGCGACCATTTCGAGGGCCGCCATGTCGATCTGCGTCCCTACGTCATCTACGGCGAGGACATCCGCGTCATTCCCGGCGGACTGACCCGCGTGGCGCTGAAAAAGGGCTCGCTGGTGGTCAATTCCTCCCAGGGCGGCGGCAGCAAGGACACCTGGGTCCTGGGCGACCCCCTGGCCTGAGGGGCCGGCGTTTGATCAAAGGGCGGGAGACGGGCGCAGGTCGCCACAGCGCCCGACAGAGCCAACGCCCCGGACGGCGCAGTGACCGTCGGGGCAGGGAAGGAGCACTCCATGTTGAGCCGCGTGGCCGACGCCATTTATTGGATGAGCCGGTATCTGGAACGGGCCGAGAACATCGCCCGGTTTCTCGACGTCAACTGGCACCTGACCCTGGACGCGCCCGGGGCGATGACCGAACAGTGGACTCCGCTCGTGCGCACCATGGGCGATTGGGACCTGTTCCGGTCCCGGGACATCGCGCCGGACCGCAACGGCGTCATCCGTTTCCTGGCCTTCGATCCCGATTACCACAATTCCATCGTCTCCTGCCTGTCCCATGCCCGGGACAACGCTCGCACCATCCGTGAGATCATCCCTTCCGAGATGTGGGAACAGATCAACATCTTCTACCATCACGTCCGGGAGGCGGCCCGGGACTGCGAACGGGTCATGCGCAACCCCTACCAGTTCTGCGACGAGATCAAGCGGCGCGACCTGACCATCAGCGGCATCGCCGGGGACGTCATGTCCCATGACGAGGCCTGGGACTTCTTCCAGCTCGGCAAGCTGCTGGAACGGGCGGACAAGACCTCGCGCATGCTCGACGTGAAGTACTTCATCCTGCTGCCGCGTCCCACGGACGTCGGGTCCAACCTCGACTATGTGCAATGGGCGGCCCTGCTCAAGGCCATCAGCGCCCTGGAAGCCTACCGGCGTCGCGATGGCCGCCTCAAGCCGGACCGCATCGTGGAATTTTTGCTGCTCGACCACGAGTTTCCCCGCTCGGTGCTCTGTTGTCTCATCAAGGCCCAGGCCTGCCTGCACGCCATCACCGGCACGCCGATCGGGTATTTCACCACGCCGGCGGAAAAGCATCTGGGGCACCTGTGCGGCGATCTGGCCTACAGCGGCGTGGACGAAATCTTCGGCTCGGGCCTGCACGAATTCACCGACAATCTGCAAACCCGTATGAACCTTGTGGACGAGGCCTTTTTTGCCACGTTTTTCTCGACGTTTCCGGCTATTGACGCAACCAGCCAACAGTGACAAGGAAGGCCCCATGACATTCTGCCTGGGCATTACGGTGGAGGAAGGGCTTGTCGGCATCGCCGACACGCGCATCACTTCGGGCAACGAGCTGACAAGCGCCCAGAAGGTGACCACCTACCAAAACGGCAACGGGGCCTTCTTTCTGATGACTTCGGGCTTGCGCTCGGTGCGCGACAAGACCCTGACCTACTTCGACGAAGTGCTCGAAGACTGCCCGACGCCCTTTGACAAGCTCTACAAGGTCGTCAACGCCTTTTCCACCGAGCTGCGCCGCGTGGCCACCGAGGACAAGGCCTTCCTGGCCGAATCGGGACTGCACTTCAATCTGCACGTCCTGATCGGCGGCCAGCTCGTGGCCGACAGCGTGCACAAGCTCTTTTTGGTCTATCCCGAAGGCAACTGGGTGGAGATCAGCCACGGCACGCCGTATCACATCATCGGCGAGGGCGGATACGGCAAGCCGGTGCTCGACCGCACGCTCAAGTATTCCGATTCGCTGCGCATGGCTCTCAAGGTCGGCTGTCTGGCCTTTGATTCCACCCGCATCAGCGCTTCGGACGTGGACTTTCCCATCGACGTGGTGCTCTATCACAAAGACGGCCTGCAACTGGCGCAACACCGCTACGAGAAGGAGGATCTGGCCGACATCTCCTCCTGGTGGCAGGAGCACCTGCGCGGTCTCGTGCACAAGCTGCCCTCGGAATGGATAGACAACGTGGCCTCGAAGCTGACCAGGGTTCCCGAGCGCGCCCTGTGCCGGCCCACGTCCCCCAAGTAACCCGTGTTGTGCCGGCTGTCGCACCTGACGCGCTACGACTTCGATCGGGCCGTCTTTCTTGAGCCGCACGTCGTGCGGCTGTTGCCGCGTCCGGACGCCTGCCAGCGGGTGGTTTCCGTTGCCGTGGACATCGATCCGGCCCCGGCCGGACAGACGGCCTGCCTCGACCTGTCCGGCAATGCCGTGCGGACGGTCTGGTTTTCCGGGCTGACTTCCCATCTGGAAATCCGGGTGGCGGCCACGGTGGAAACCCTGCGCGTCAATCCGTTCGATTATCTGATCGAAAACGGCAAAAGCCGGTTGCCGGTCCTGGTCTCGCTCTCCGAGGCGGCCCTGATCGGCCCCTACCTGGCCCAGACCCCCCTGTCCCATGGCCGGGCCGCCGCCCTGGCCGACGACCTGCGCGCCGGCGGCGCGGATACGCCGCAGACCTTCGCCATGGCCCTGGCCGCGTGGATGGCGGCCAACCTCTGTCCCACCACCCGCGAGGAGCCGGGCCTGCTGTCGCCGGACGCCGTGCTGGGCGGGTCCTGCGGCGCCTGCCGCGACCTGTCGGTGTGCTACATGGCCGCCTGCCGCCATGTGGGTCTCCCGGCCCGGTTTGTCAGCGGCTACCACGAGGGTGACCCCGCGCGCGACGACGCCGAGCTGCACGCCTGGGTCGAGGTCTGGTTGCCGGGCGGGGGCTGGCGCGGTTTCGATCCCTCCCTGGGGCTGGCCGTGGCCGACCGGCACGTGGCCGTGGCCGCGGCGGCCGATCCGACCGATGCCGCGCCCGTCGAGGGCACCTACCGCGGCGAACCCGTGGTCTCGCGCCTGTCCCACTTGGTCCGCCTCGAACTTTCCTGACCGGAAAAGCCTGCTTTTTGGGGTTGGGGATCGGGCGTGGTTGGGCTATCATTCCCTTGTATGGAATATGGCGTTGGTATGGCTTGTGATCGCGTCCGCCGCCTGTCGGGCGGGGGGCGCGTCCTGTTGTTTCTTCTGGCCGTGTGCTGTCTGGGCGCGGCCGTGCCTCCCGCGTCCGCGGCCGGACCGGTCATGTCCGTCGAGGAGCGGGCCTTTCTCGTGGACCATCCGGTCATTCGCTACAGCGACAGCGACTGGCGGCCCCTGGCCATTTACGACGAAGGCCGGCTGACCGGGCTGCTGCACGACTACTATGCCTTGCTCGCCAGCAAGACCGGGCTGGCCTTCCAGTTCGAGCCCGTCGGCGGCGGCCATGATTTCGGGCAGGTGCTCGACGCCTTGCGCGAGCGGCGCATCGACATGATCGGCGGCACGGGCAGGACCGCGGAGCGGGGCACCTATGCCTTGTTCGTGGGGCCGTTTTTCCGGTTCCCTCTGGCCATTGTCACGCGCTCCGGCCTCAAGGTCGATTCCCTGGACGCCCTGGCCGGCAGGAAAGTGGCGGTGGGCCGCAGCGGCACCGCGTTCGAATATCTGCGCCAACACGCCCCGGACATTGTGCTGGAGCCGGTCAAGGACGCCGTCGCCGCCCTGGCCATGACCGCCCTGGGCAAGGCCGACGCCACGGTGGAGAATCTGGCCGTGGCCGCCTACGCCATCCGCGCTTCGGGGCTGACCAACATCGGCATTGCCGGGCAACTGAAGCACGAAAGCGACATTTATACCCTGGTGCGCAGCGACTGGCCGCCGCTGGCCTCGATCCTGACCAAGGCGCAGGCCCTGGTCACCGAGCAGGAAAAGGCGGCGCTGCTGGCCAAGTGGCTGCCCGGCCGGGGGAGTGGGGACGCGACGACGCCCGTGGTCGATCCGGCCAGGGCGGCCATCGCCTTCACCGACCGGGAGCGGGACTATCTGGCCGCCAAGAAAGTGCTGCGGTACTGCGTGGACCCGGATTGGGCCCCGGTCGACCGGATCGACGAAAACGGACGCTATGTCGGTATCGGCTCGGATTTTCTCAAGCTTTTTGGCGACCGCCTGGGCGTTTCCATGGGACTCGTGCCCACGGCCTCCTGGAGCCAGTCCCTGGACGCCGTCAAGAAGCACCGTTGCGATTTCCTGCCCGTGGCCGGCGAGACCAAGGACCGGCGGCGCTTTTTGCGCTTCACCTCGCCCTATCTGCATTTCCCCATGGTCGTGGCCACCCGGTCCGACGCGCCCTACATCGAGAACGCCGGCAGCCTCAAGGGCCGCAGCCTGGGCGTGGCCAACAGCTACGCCAGCCTGGACCTCCTGCGGGCCAAGTATCCGGATATGCGGCTGCTGGAGGTGTCGAGCGCCAGTGAAGGCCTCACGCTCGTGGCCGACGGCAAGCTCTACGGCTACATCGACATCGTGCCGGCCATCAGCCAGGCCCTGTCCAGGGGACGGTTTTCCGATCTCAAGATCGCCGGCCGGCTGGATACCCACCTGGATCTGGCCCTGGCCAGCCGCGACGACGAACCCGAGCTGGCCTCGCTGTTCCAGAAGGCCGTCAATACGTTGAGCCCGGAAGATTCCGACCACATCATGAAAAAGTGGCTGGCCGTCACCTACGAGCAGGGCATCGACTACGCCCTGGTCTGGAAGGTGGTGGCCGCGGCCGTGCTGGTCCTGCTGGTGGTGATCTGGTGGAACCGCAAGCTGTCCCGGCTCAACCGCGCCCTGCGGCTGGCCAACGAGGCCCGCGACGCCGCCGCCGGCCGGGTGGCGGCGCTGCTGGACAACGCCGGCCAGGGGTTTTTATCCGTGGACCGCGAGGGCACGGTCGATCCCCAGTACAGCGCCGAGTGCCGCAACATTTTTGGCGGCGACATCGAAGGCCGCAATGTGGCCGCCTTGCTCTATCCCGACGACGCGGCCGGGCGCGAGGCCATGACCGTCAATGTCCGCCGCGTGGTGGACGAGCCCGACGCCTATCGCCGCGATCTCTACCTGTCGCTGATGCCCAAGCAGCTTGGGCGCGGCGCGGCCTCCCTGCGGCTGGGCTACCGCACCCTGGGCGGAAACCGGCTGATGTGCATCATCACCGACGTGACCGGCGAGGTCCGGCTCAAGGACGCCGTGGCCCGGGAGCGCAACCGGCTGGCCTGCGTGGTGGCGGCGGTGCGGGAACAACGGGATTTCTTCACCGTGCTTGATGACTTCGTGGCTTTTCGTCGCGACGGCGCGGCCGAGGCCGCGGCCGTTGCCAACGCCCGCGACGCCCTCGATCTGGTCTATCGCAAGGTGCACACGTTCAAGGGCCTTTTCTGGCAGCTCGAATGCACCAACGCCGGCAAGGCCCTCGACGCCCTGGAAGAGCGCCTGTCGCGCCTGCGCCGGCAGGAGACGCCCGACCGCGCCGCCATGCTGGCCCTTTTGGCCGAACCCGATGTGGACGCGGCCCTTTCCCGCGATCTGGACGTGGTGCGCGAGGCCCTTGGCGAGGAGTATTTCGCCCGGCGCGGCGAGGTGCGCGTGGACGGCGAACTGGCCGATGCGCTGGCCGATCTGGCCGGCCGGCTGCTCGCCCGCCTGGACGCCCTGGCCCTCGATCCGGCCGACGCGGCCGTGCTGGACGCCACCCGGGCCTTGCGCTTTGTCGATGTGCGCAAGCTGCTGTCCGCCTCGCCCCGCACGGCCATGCGGCTGGCCAAGGCCCAGGGCAAGCTGCTTGCGCCCTTTGCCGTGGAGGGCGACGCCGTGGCCGTGGACCCCGCCCGTTTTGCCCCCTTGGCCAAAAGTCTGATACATGGCATCCGCAACGCCGTGGATCATGGCCTGGAATCGCCGGAGGAGCGGGACGCGGCCGGAAAGGACGAGGTCGGGCATATCGATCTGCGGGTCGAGGCCCGGGAGGGGGACGTGCGCATCGTGCTGTCCGACGACGGCCGGGGCGTGGATGTCGGCGCGGTGCGGGCCCGGGCCTACGAACTGGGGCTTGTCGGCGCGGAGGAACTGGCCGGCATGGACGATGCCGCCATTCTCAATCTCGTTTTTCGCGATGGCTTCACCTCGCGCCGCGTGGCCGGCGAGCTTTCCGGCCGGGGCGTGGGACTGGCCGCCGTGCGGGCCGAAGTCGAGCGCCTGGGTGGCTCGGTTTCCTTGAACAATGCGCCCGGCCAGGGGATGCGTCTGGTCATCGACGTTCCTCTCGAACCGTAATGCGCCTGTGGGAGCCCTTATGACCGAACATCTGGACATCGGCGCGTTTCTGGACGCGCTCGCCACCCGCACCGAGACGTTTTTCCGGGAGGAACTCGGCATCGTTTTCGGCAATCGGACGTTTCAAAGCGATGACGTGCAAAAGCTCGACCTGCGCCACACCACGGCGATCATGAGCGTGGCCGGTCCGCTCAGGCTCTATCTGGCCTACAGCTTCGACGCCGCGTTGCTCGACGCGGCCTTCGCCGCCTACACCGCCGACCTGGACATCGACGAGGAAGACCGGGACGACGCCGTGCAGGAAACCGCCGGAGACATCATCAACATCATCGTCGGCAACGCCTTGGCCGACATCGCCGTCTCCGGACCGGCCATCGCGCTGTCGCCGCCCATTATTTTGACCGAAGCCAAATCCGTCATGCGCTACCGGGAGGCCAGGTTCGCTTCGGCGGAATTCGCCGCCGCGGCCGGGCGGCTGAGCATCCATCTCATCGGGCCGGGAGAACTTTTCAACGACTCCCTCGAGTATGTGGAGGAGTAGGGCATGAAACCGCTTCGCATCATGGTGGTGGACGATTCCGGCCTCACCATCAAAAAAATGACCAGGCTTTTGGAAGAGCTCGGTCACGAGGTGGCCGCCGTGGCCGCCACCGGCCAGCAGGCCGTGGACACCTACGCCGCCGTGGCCCCGGACATCGTGGCCATGGACATCACCATGCCCGATCTCGACGGCATCGAAGCCACGCGCCGCATCATGGCCCGGGCGCCGGAGGCGCGCATCGTCATCGTCACCTCCCACGGCCAGGAACAGATGGTCATGGACGCCATCGAGGCCGGGGCCAAGGGATATATTTTAAAGCCCGTCAAGCTGGAGAAGTTGCGGGAAACCCTGGAAACCGTCGCCGCCAAGTACCTGTCATGAACGGAGCCATGCTCGAAAGCGCCTTGTTGCAGACGCATTTTGACGTCATTCCCTTCGGTATTTATGTCGTCGACGTGGCCAGCCACGAACTGGTCTTCGTCAATCGGCATTTCCGGGAGACGCTGGGCGCGGTCGAGGGGCGCAAGTGTTATGAGGTCATTTTCGCGGAAGAGGCGCCCTGCCTGCATTGCCGCATCGCGGAACTGGTCACGGCCGACGGCCGGCCCAACGGCGAAACCGTCGTCTATGACCTGTTTAACGAGCGCGAGGACCGCTGGTACCAGATGCAGGAGAAAACCATGGGCTGGCCCGATGGCCGGGTGGTCAAGTACGCCATCGCCGTGGACATTTCCGAGCTCAAGGAGACCCAGAACCGTCTGGCCGAGGCCCATGCCGAGCTGGCCATCCGCAACAAGGATCTGGCGGATCAGAACCGCATCCTCCAGGAGAACATGGCCCTGCGCGAGCATGTCGAGCGCATTGCCCGCCACGACCTCAAGGCCCCCCTGTCGGCCCTGATCGGTCTGCCCCAGATCCTGCTCGACAATTTCGACCTGCCCGAGGATGCCCTGGCCGTGGTGCGCCTGATCGAGCAGGCCGGACATTCCATGCTGGAGATGCTCAACCAGTCCCTGGTGCTCTATCGCCTGGAAACCGGCACCTACGTGCTGGCCCCCCATGACCTCGATCTGGTCGATTTGCTGCGGCGCGGCTGCACCCGGCTGCAAACCATGTCCGTGGCCAGGGGCCGCCGCCTCGTGCTGCGGCGACACGGCCTGCCCGTCGGTCAGGGGGACCGGCTACCCTACAGCGGCGACGAACAGCTGCTCGAAACCATGGTGCAAAATCTCGTGGTCAACGCCCTGGAAGCCTCGCCCGAAGGTGGCGAGATCGTGCTCGACGTGCGCGACGCTCCCGGGCGCGTCATTCTGGCCATCGCCAACGACGGCGAGGTGCCGCCGGATATCCGGCCCCGCATGTTCGAAAAATACGTCACCAAGGGCAAACGGGGCGGCACCGGCCTTGGCGCCTATTCCGCCGCCCTGGCCGCCCGGGCGCACGGGGGGCGTCTGGCGCTCGATGCGGTCACGATCGGACGCACCACGGTCCTCGTGTCGTTGCCCCGCCGCATCGGAGACGCAGCATGATGGAAAACGCGCTCTTCGAGAGCCATTTCGATCTGATTCCCTTTGGCATCTACGTCGTCGAGATCGGGACCTACCGGGTCCTGTACAACAACAAGTCCTTTGTGGAGCACTTCGGCGATCACGTCGGCCGGGTCTGCTACAAGGTCCTCTACGAGAACGACCAGCCCTGCCGCGACTGCCGCATGACCGAGCTGCTCGACGCCGACGGGCTGCCCAACGGGCACACCCTGGTTTTCGAGCATTTCAACGCCGCCGACGACCGCTGGTATCAGATGCAGGTGCGGGCCATGACCTGGCCGGACGGCCGGGTGGTCAAGTACTCCAGCGCCGTGGACATTTCCGAGCTCAAGGAAGTGCAAAACCGGCTGGCCGAGGCCCATGCGGAACTGGCGCTGAAAAACATCGAGCTGGTGCGGCTGTCCACCACGGACATGCTGACCGGGCTGGCCAACAGGCAGCATGCCGACGCGCTGCTCAAGCGGGAGTGGACGGCCTGCCGCGAGGCCGCACGGCCTTTTTGCCTCATCATGCTCGACATCGATCATTTCAAGGCCATCAACGACCGCTACGGCCATCCGCGCGGCGATGCGGTCCTGCAGGCCCTGGCCGGACTGTTGCGCCGCATGGCCCCGCAAGACCATGTGGTCGGTCGCTGGGGCGGCGAGGAGTTCCTGATGCTGTGCCCGGGCCGGGGACTGGCCGACGCCTATCTGCTGGCCGAGACCCTGCGCGAGGCGGTCGCGGCCCTGCCGCCCGACGCCGCCCAGGGACTGACCTGCAGCTTCGGCGTGGTCGAGGCCGAACCGGCGGAAAGCGGCGAAGCGCTCATGACCCGGGTGGATCAGGCCCTGTATGCGGCCAAATCCCTTGGCCGCAACCGGGTGGAAACGGGCTGACACCGGCCCAAAACAAACGAGGCCGCATGACCCGCGCCATTTCGCAGCACATCGCGCCGGTTTTCGATTTTCCCGTCATTTTCACCCGTCAGGCCCTGTCCCCGGACAATCCCACCCTGATCGAACTGTTTGGCCGGGCCGGGCCGGGACCCCACCGGGTCGGCGTGGTGCTCGACGACGGACTGGCCGCGGCCGCCCCGGATCTGGCCGGGCGCGCCGAGGCCTATTTCGCCGCCCATGCCGCCGTGGCCACGCTGGTCGCGCCGCCGCTGCTCGTGCCGGGCGGCGAGCGGGCCAAGGCCGATTTCAGCGTGCCCGAGGCCGTGTGGAAGCTTACCTTCGAGGCCCGGCTTTGCCGCCAGTCCTTCCTGCTGGTCATTGGCGGCGGGGCGGTGCTGGACGCGGCCGGGTTCGCCGCGGCCACGGCCCATCGGGGCGTGCGGCTGGTGCGGATGCCGTCCACGGTCCTGTCGCAAAACGATGCCGGCGTGGGCGTCAAAAACGGCGTCAACGCCTTTGGCCGCAAGAACTACCTGGGTTGTTTCGCGCCGCCTTTCGGCGTGGTCAACGACAACGACCTGCTGGCCACGTTGCCCGACCGGGACATCCGGGCCGGACTGGCCGAGGCGGTCAAGGTGGCGCTGGTGCGCGACGCGGCCTTTTTCACCCGCCTGCGGGAACTGGCTCCCCGGCTGGCCGTGCGCGACGCCGATGCCCTGGAAGAGGCCAACCGCCACTGCGCCGTGGCCCATTTGCAGCATATCGCCGGCGGCGGCGATCCCTTCGAACTCGGGTCGGCCCGGCCCCTCGATTTCGGCCATTGGTCGGCCCACGCCCTGGAGGAAGCCACGTCCGGGGCGTTGCGCCACGGCGAGGCCGTGGCCGTGGGCGTGGCCCTGGATACCGTCTATTCCGGGCTGGCCGGCATGGTCGATCCCGACGGCGTCGCGGTCGTGCTCTCGCTGCTGGAAGGCCTGGGACTGGCCGTCTGGCATCCGGCCCTGGACGCCCTGGACATGCCGGCCGCGCTGGAGGCCTTCCGGGAACACCTGGGCGGCCGGCTGCACCTGAGCCTGCTGGACGGCATCGGCAGCCGGGTGGAAGTGCACAGCGTCAATTTTTCCCGCATGGCCGCGGCCTGGGATGTCCTGCGCCAGCGGCGCGCCGGTGCCGTCTGAGCGGGGAGACGGCAGAGGAAGATGCCTCCGGCGGCCGGGAGGGGGTCACCCCCTCCCGGACCCTCCCGAAAGG
>JAFABC010000359.1 GCA_023426275.1 Pseudomonadota bacterium
AAACGGCCCAACGCCAAGGGGCCGGAAAGATGGGACGGCCTTTCCCGGCGGGCTACCGGCGGCTGTTGTCCTGGTTTATCTGGGTCTGGTTGATGTTGAAGACCGGGCCGGTGTTTTCGTGGATGACGTAAATGGGAATCGGGTAGATCTTGAATTTTTCCCGGGGCAGTTCCGGAACGGAAGCGGTCACGGTCTTCCCTTTGACGATGTACTGCACGCCTTCGATGTAGCCTTCCTCTTTCTTGCGAAACAGCCTGTCATGGGCGTTGCGGTACACCCAGGGCATTTCCTCCAGCAGCTCCGTCCACAGGCCGACATGTTGCTGCTTGGCGGCGCTTTGCAGCTGGAGCCACTCCATGCATTCGTTTTCCAGGCAGGTGGCCGGGTCCACGAAGGCCAGCCCGCGCGCCACCATCTCCTTGTTGATGCATTTCCCGTCATAGATCAGGATGCCGATGGTCCGGCCGAACCTGTCCACCGTGCCGATGGTGTCGAGCAAAATGACGCCGCCTCCGCCCTTCAGGAGGTCGGTCAACGCGTTTTTCGATGTCTCATAGCCGAACTGCCCCTCGTCCGGGGCGTCGATGCCGTACATGCGGACAATGACGTTTGTCCCCTTGTCGCTGACGACGAGGGTGTCGCCGTTGACGATCTTCGTGATGAAAACGGCATGGGCGCCAAAGGAAACGGATGCGGTAAGCACGAGCAGCAGTGTGGCGAGCACGGTTTTCCAGGCCATATCCCTCTCCTTAACAGGTGTATTTGCCAGTCGATAACTGTGGACGGAGTGCTCCCGCGCGGATGTCCCGGTGCATCGCAAGGACTATTTGATGGGCACCAGGAAGGATCGCCAGCAGCCGGCACAGCCGGCCGGGGCGGTGTCGGTGTCGTGGGCGTAGCGGAAATCGCGGTAGTCGGCGTCGTTCCAGATGGCGGCCAGGGACGGCGCGGTGTGCAGGTTGCCGCGCACGTCGCGGGGAAAGGGCACGTCGCGGCCATGGAAGCGGTAGCCGGCCGGATCGGGCAGGGGCACGTTGCGCAGGGCGCACGGGCTGACGGCCCCGTCGGCGGCCACGAACAGGCTCGATCCCGGCGTGTCCGGGCAGTGGAACCGCGCCACGCCGCCATGGACCAGCCGGCAATCCAGGGTGATGCCCTTGGCCGCGGCCTGGGCGATGGCCTCGCGCATGGCTCCGGCCACGGCGTCGAAGGTTTCCTGGTCCGCCGGCACCAGCACGTCGTACTCGGTCTCCGGGCTGGTGGCGTAGGACAACGGCCGCACATGGGCCGTCGTGACGGCGAGGTTCTCCAGAAAGCGGGGCAGAAGCGCCAGTTCGCCGCCGGTCAGGCCCGAACGGGTCAGGGTGTAGCGGATGCGCAGCTCGGGCAGGGGGGATTCGTGCACGGCCCGCACCGTGCGCAGGCGGTCGACGGCGGCCAGCACGGAAAAAAGGCTCGTGCCGCGCCGCCGGAAATTGCTCTCCTCGGTCAGGCCGGCCAGGGGGAAGACGACCGCCTCCACGCCGTCGCGCACCAGCGCGTTGGCGTGGTCGTCGGTGAAGCGGCTGGCGTCGGTGACGAGCGTGGCGCGCGCGCCCTTTTTCCGGGCCATGGCCAGCATGGCCAGGATGTCGGGGTTGGCCAGGGGATCGCCCCAGCCGTGAAAACGGATTTCGTTGACCGCGTCGATGTCGGCCAGCAGCGCCTCGAAGACGGACAGGGGCAGATCGTGGTCGATCCAGCGCTTTTTGTGGCCGGCCCGGATGGTGTAGCCGGTTTCGGCCCGGCTGCGCGAGGAGGCCTCGACCAGCAGCCGGTCAAGGATCAGCGGCCGGGCCATCATCGGGCGGTCCGGTCGGTGAAGGCCGCGGCCGCGAAGGTCACGGCCGAGGCGGTCGGGGGTTCGCGCATGATGTCCCGGCCAAGCACGGTCATGGTCGTCGGCGGCAGGATCTCGGCCAGGGTGGCCAGGGCGGTCAGGCCGCAGACATTGTAGACGTCGTCCACCCGGGCCGATTCGGCCCAGAAGGCGGCCGCGTCTCCGGCGGCCAGGGCGTCGAGCAGGGCGGCGTCATGGGCCAGGGCCGCTTCCTCCAGCGCCGTGGCCGGCTTGTCGTGGCCGAATTTGGGGCCGATGTGGCAGAAGTCCACGCCCGCCACCACCAGGGTGCCGGGTTCGGCCACAAGCGCGCGCAGGGCGTCGAGAAAACCGCCGGCCGTCTCCAGGAAGGCTTGGCGCGTGGGCGCGGCCAGCACGCCGCGCGGCGTGCCGCACAGGATGGGCACCAGGGAAAAGGGCGCGTCCGGGGCGTTGGCCAGGACGTGGCGCAAAAAGACCGCCTGGAACTCCACCGAATGCTCGTCGCGGTGTTGCAGATCCCCCGGATCGACGCAGCCGCCGCCGGCCCGCCGCAGCCGGGAAACGGCCTCCTTGTCGGCGGGCACATCGCCAAAGGGCGTGGCGTAGGCCTTCTCCGTCAGGCAGTAGAGGCCCTTTATGATCTGATGGCCCACGCCAAGGACCACCACCCGCCGGGGCGCGGCCCCGCGCAGGGGGGCGTAGGCGGCGGCGTAGACGGCCTTGCCCGCCTCGGGGTCGATGTGCGGGGCGATGACGGCCCGGATGGCCTCCGCCGGCGGCGCGGACGCCCCGGACGTTCCGGACGCCTGCTCCAGGATGGCGTCGAGGTAGGGGCCGAGCAGCTGCGGCGTGTCGGGGTAGGCCTGCCCGGCGAACATGGCCTGCCGCGTGGTCTCCCCGGCAAAAGCAGCCTCGGCCGCGGCCTTGGCCGTCCGGTAGCGCTCGGTGTCGAGCAGGCCGGCCGCGTCGAGCTCGGCCAGCACGGACAGGATGTCCTCGCGGCCGACCTCCCGGCCGCCTTGCAGGGCCGTGATCTCGCGACTCAGGTCGTCCAGGGAGCGTTGCCCGTCCATGAGCGCCAGCACCGGCAGCAGCCCGGACGGCACGCCCGTGCCGTAGGGCACGAGCCCCAGCCGGTCGCGCACCAGGATCATGGGACGGCCTTCGTAATCGAAGGGAATGAATTCGACGTCGTGTCTGGCCCGGGGATAATCCATAGGGGAAGGTTCCTTATCGGAGTTTCCCAAAGCTAGCCCAGGCCGCCGTCCTTGGCAACGCCGCGTCGTGGCTTCCCCGCGCCTCCCCGCCTTGA
The DNA here is from genome assembly GCA_023426275.1 of Pseudomonadota bacterium. Classification (GTDB taxonomy): domain Bacteria; phylum Desulfobacterota; class Desulfovibrionia; order Desulfovibrionales; family Desulfovibrionaceae; genus Solidesulfovibrio. Next base: position 3,174 of record JAFABC010000359.1, read on the forward strand.
TTTCCCCGGGGGATGCGGCTACCTCAGGCCCGACCGGCGGTTTCACCGGCCCATCCTCCAACATCGTCCACAGGAATGCCATGCGCTTTGCCAAAGCCCTGCTCATAAGCCACGTCACCGATCTGGCCGGCCCGTCGGAGGCCCTGGAAGACTACCTGCGCCACCGCAGCGATGTGCTGGGCGTCATTTACCATCCATTCCATTACTGTTCCGACCGGCGTTCCCTGGCCCGCAAGTACGAGGCCGGCCGGCTGGCCCGGGACACGAAGCGCTGTGGCTGGCCCCTGCCGCCGCTTTTGACCTATTTCAAGGACGCCCTGTGCACCCTGGTGTTCTTCTTCCTGCTCGGCGGCCGGTTCACCGACTGCGTGGCCTGCGACCCCCTAAACGCCGTGGTCGCCATCCTGCTCAAGAAATGCCGGCGCATCGACCGGGTGATCTTCTACACCATCGACTGGATGCCCGGCCGGTTCGCCAATCCGGTGCTCAACGCCGTCTACCACGCCCTGGACCGCTTTTGCGTGCGCCACTGCGACGCGGCCTGGAACATCTCGCCGCGCATCGTGGAGGTGCGGCGGGAGCAGGGCCTGCCCGACGCGCGAAACGTGCTGGTGCCGGTCGGCGTGGACCTGGAAAAGATCAGCCTGCCGGACAAGGCCGCGCGCGCGCCGCGCGATCTGGTCCTGCTCGGGGCCCTGAGCCCCTCCAAGGGCGTCGATCTGGTCATCGAGGCCTGGCCCCGGCTGCTGGCCCGGTTCCCGGACCTGCGCCTGCACGTCATCGGCAAGACGCCCAACAACGCCGTGGAGGATGGGGTGGTGTACGCGCCCTACGAGCTCCGGCTGCGCGAACTCGGCGATTCGGTCGTCCTGCACGGCGTCATGAAGCACGACGCCGTGCTCGAAACCCTGCCGACGTTCGACATCGGACTGGCCCTGTACCGGCCCACGGACAATAACCTGTCGCGCTGGGCCGATCCCAGCCGGGTCAAGGATTATCTGGCCTGCGGCCTGCCCGTGATCATCACCGACGTGCCCGAGATCGCCCGCGACGTGGACGCCGGGGGAGCCGGGCTGGTGGCCGCCTACACGGCCGGAGCCGTGGAAGAGGCCGTGGCGGCCATGGTCGGGGCCCCGGACGACTGGCGGGCCATGGGCCTCGCCGCCGCCGCCTTCATGGAGCGCTACCGCTGGTCGGCCATTTTCGACGCCTCGTTCGCGGCCGCCTGCGGCGAGCCGCGAACGGTTTAGGGCGCGTTTTAAGATGCCTCCGGCGGCCGGGAGGGGCACTGCCCCTCCCGGACCCTCCCGAAAGG
>JAFABC010000366.1 GCA_023426275.1 Pseudomonadota bacterium
GCCAAAGACACGTCGAGGGGGTCCGGGGGGCATCATGCCCCCCGGCCGCCGGAGGCGTCTTTCTCCTAGCCGGCGGCCACGCGGTTGCGGCCCGAGGTCTTGGCCCGGTACAGGGCCTCGTCGGCCCGGCTGACCAGTGTGGCGGCGGCTTCCCCGGACCGGGCCTCGGCCAGGCCGAAGCTGCACGTCACCCGGCCCGCCGCCGGAAACAGGTGCGTCTCGACGGCCGCGCGCAGGCGTTCGGCCAGCCTGCCGGCTTCTTCCAGGTCCGCGTGCGGCGTCACGATGAGAAACTCCTCGCCGCCGTAGCGGCCAAGGGTGTCGTCGGTGCGCACGAGCCCGGCCACGAGACCGGTCAGGGCCACGAGCACCGCGTCGCCGGCCGGATGGCCGTAGGTGTCGTTGATGACCTTGAAGTGGTCGATGTCGAACATGATGACGGCCAGCGGGGTTTTCTCGCGCACGGCCCGGCGCAGTTCGCTGTCGAGGATCTCGTCGGTGCCGGCCCGGTTGGCGATGCCGGTCAGGGCGTCGGTGGCGGCCCGGATGAGCAGCAGCCGGCGTTCCTCGGCCAGCGGCGTGATGTCGGTGAAGGTCAGGATGCGGCGGTCGAGTTCCGGGAAGTTGGCCGCGGACACGAGAAACGTGCGCGGCCGGCCCAGTTCGCCGGGCAGCTGCGAAAAGACGGCCTGGTGGGTGGCGTCCGGGCGCGCGCCGATGTGTCCGGTCCAGGTCATGTCGGCGGCGTCGTGGCGGCGGCCGTCGATCTCCAGGTTGCGGCCGGCGTGGTTGCCGGCCTTGAGGGCCTCCAGGCTCGGCGCGCCCAGAAATTCCAGAAAGGTCCGGTTGACGTAGTCCACCTCGCCCGCGTCCAGGGTGAGGATGAAGTTGGGATTGATGTCCAGGGTGAACTGGAACAGCCGGGCCCGGGAAGCCGCCGCCCGCGAGGCGAGCAGGCCCTCGCCCAGCCGGGACAGCAGGTCGAACAGGGGTTCGCCTTCCACGGGCTTGACCACGTAGCCGTCGATTCCCATGGCGATGGAGCGCAAAAAGAATTCCGCGTCGCTGTGGGCCGTGACCAGCACCACCGGGGTGGTCGGGTCCATGGCCTTGATGGCCTCGGCCAGATCCAGCCCGCCCATGTGGGGCATGTTGATGTCCGTGACCACGAGGTCGGGGCGTTCCTGCTTGAAGAGCGCCAGTCCCTCGGCCCCGTCGCCGGCCTTGGTCAGCCGGGCGACGAACCGGGACAGCATGAGCCCCATCTGTTCCCGGGCCAGCGGGTCGTCCTCGACGATCATGATGTGCAGGCGCGTCAGCGGCCGGTATTTTTGCCGCATGGCTTCGAGTTTTGACATGGCGGGCTCCCTTCCTGTCAGGGGTGTGACTCGGGATCGACCGTAAGCGGGCCGACCGGAGCGAGGGGAATGCGCACGGTGAACCGCGCGCCGTCGTGCACGTTGGTCACGATCAGACGTCCCTGCATGTGGTCCTCGACGATGGTCTTGGCGATGTAGAGGCCGAGTCCGGTGCCGCCCCGGCCGTATTTGGTGGTGAAGTAGGGGTCGAAGATGCGCCCGAGCACGTCGTCGGGAATGCCGCCGCCGTTGTCGGTCACATGGATCACGGCCCGGTCGCGGCGCTGCATGACCCGCACGGTCACGACGCCGCCGGAGTCCCGGGCGGCCAGGACCGCGTCTTTGGCGTTGCTCATCAGGTTGAGCATGACCTGGGAGAATTCGCCGCGAAATCCCAGCACCCGGGGGTCGTGCCGGGCGATCAGGTGCAGGCGCACGCCGTGCTGGGCCAGGGTGGCCTCGATAAGCAGCAGGGCGTCGCCGATGGCCGCGATCACGGGGAACGATTCGCGCTGCTTGTCGGGTTTGAAGAAGTTGCGGAAGTCGTCGATGGTCGTGGACATCTTGCGCAGGATTTCGCCGGCCTGGTCGTGCGCGCCTTGCAGGGCCGGGTTTTCCTCGTCGCAGGTCGTTTCGTATTCGAAGCGCATGTTGGACAGCAGGATGGACAGGGCGTTTAACGGCTGGCGCCACTGGTGGGCGATGTTGCCGATCATCTGGCCCATGGCCGCCAGCCGTGTCCGGTGCAGGAGCAGGATGTCCTTTTGCCGGTTCTTTTCCGTTTCCTCGTGCACCCGGTCGGCCAGATCGCGGTTGAGCGCCGAGATTTCCTCCTGGCGGGCGGCCAGGGCGGCCAGCACGCGCTTGCGTTCGGTCACGTCGCGCACGTTGGCCAGGATCACCGGCCGCTCGGCCAGGGCGATGCGCCGCAGGAACACTTCTACGTAAAAGGTGCTGCCGTCGTGGGGCCGTCTGGCCTTCCATTCGAAAAAACGGTCCTGCCCGGACAGGACCTCGCCCCAGTATTCGGGCAGCCGGCCGGCCGGATTGTCCGGGGCGGAGTAGTCGTGCTCCAGGGAAAAGGCGGTCGCGTCCTCGCGGCGCACGCCGTAGAGTTCCAGGGCCTTGTCATTGACATCGAGGATGCCGCCTGTCTCGTCGTGCAGGAAAATGGCGTCGTAGGTGCTGTTGAACACCCGCCGGAAACGGTCCTCCGAGGCGCGCAGCGCCTCCTCGGCCCGGCGGCGTTCGGAAATGTCGCGATAAAAGCCCAGGATGGCCGGACGGCCGCCGTAGGTGATGGGTTGCAGGGCGATGTCGGCGAAAAAGACCGTTCCCCCGGCCCGGCAGCAGGGAACGTTTTCCAGCAGCCGCAGCCGGCCGGCCGCGATATCGTCGAAGCGCGCCCGGGCCCGGTCCCCCTCTTCCCGGGGGTGCAGGTCCCAGGGGGGCAGGGCGGACAGGGTCCTGTGCTCGTAGCCGAACATGCGGCAGGCGGCGGCGTTGACCCGGACGATGGCCCGCGTCTCCACATCCGTGATGATGAGGCCGTCGGACGTCTCGTTGTAGATGGCCTCAAGCTCCACATTGGTCTCGCGCAGCCGGGCCAGGGCGTTGCGGTAGGCCGTGACGTCGCGCCCGAGCACCACGAGTCCCTTGGGCCGGCCGTCGGCGTGGTACAGGGGGGCCTTGATCACGTCGTAGTGATGCAGTTCGTCCGCGGGCGTGCGCAGGGACAGGCCGAACACGCTCGGCTCGCGGTTGGCCCAGGTGCGGGCGTCGGTGGCGCCGGTGGCGGCAAAGGCCTGCTTGTCGCCGCTGGCGCGCTTGGCCAGTTCCATGTCGGTCCGACCCCGCCAGTCCACGTCGGCGAGACCGAAGGCTTCGAGCATGGCCTGGTTGGCCACGACCCAGCGTCCGGCCGCGTCCTTGAAGCAGACGGGATCGGGCATGGCGTCGAGCAGGGTGCGCAGGCGCAGTTCGCTTTCGGCTTTTTCCCGCGCCGCCTGCCGGCGTTTGGCCGACTCCCGGGCCAGCACCAGCATGTCGGCCAGGGACCCGGCAAAGGCCTGTTCGTCGTCGGTGAACCGGCGCGGCGGCCCGATATGTTCGAGCTTGAGCAGGCCGAAGAGCTTTCCGGAAAAGCGTACCGGCGCGTCGAGAAAGGCGGTGATGCCGCGCGGGCGCAGGTAGGCGTCGGTCAGGGGGGCGGTCAGGGGCGCGTGCAGGGCGTCCTCGGCCATAAACACCCGGTTGCAGGTCAGGGCCTCGCGATAGGCGGCGGCCTGGGACACGTCGAGTTCGGTGGCGGCCTCGTCCCGGGCCAGTCCGCTGCCCATCTGGCAGACCAGCCGGTCCTGGCCCTGGTTGAAACGCCAGACCCCGGCCCGGGCCAGCCCGAGCACGCTGGTGCCCCGGGCCAGCAGGGAGGCGGCGAAATCGGCGTAGGAATCGCTGGCCGCCTCCAGACCGGCCAGGGCGGTGATGGCCTGGGCCTGCGCGTCCAGGCGGGCCATGCGGGCGGCCAAATCCCGTTCGCGGCGGTCCATTTCGCGCTGGAGCAGCTCATGGGGCCGGATGACGCCCATGACCACGGCCACCTGACAGCCCAGGCAATAGCCCATGATCTTGGCGGCGTGGCCGAGCAGCTCCGGCCAGGGCGCGGGACCGCTCCAGGCGAAGGCCCCTTCGGACAGGGCCAGACAGGTGAGCGAGCCGAGCACGAGCCGGGTGACCTGGGGCGTCAGGGAGGTCTTGGCGCGCAGCAGCCCCGCGCCCGCCGCCGCCAGCAGGCCCAGCCCCGTCGGATGGGCGGCCAGGGCCATCCACTGCCCGAAGTCCGGCAGGACGGCGGCGGCCAGCAGCAGGCCGAGGTTGCCGCCGATAACGGCCAGCAGGGCGGTGTTGGCCTGCACGCGGCGTCCGGCCGGCAGCCAGGCGCCCGCGCACAGCGAGGCCGCCAGCCCGAGGCCGCCCGAAGCCCAGATCGCGGCCGGCCCCACGGCGGTCAGCGGCGGCCGGGTCAGGCCGACCATGGCCATGATGTGGGCGGCGTCAAAGGCGGCCGCCACGAGAAAGGCCGGGCCGAGAATCAGGAAAAAACCGTGGGTCACGAAGCGGCGGGCGTTCCAGGCGACCAGGAAGGTGGCCACGCCGGCGGCCATGCAGGCCATTTCGGCCAGGGCGTGGAAGGCGCCCGCGGAAAGCGTCCCTGTCGCGTACAGGACCAGCAGGGACACGACCACGGTCCAGCAGCCGCCGATGGCCAGGGGCGACACGCGGCGGTCGGTCAGGGGCCAGGGACTCGGCTTGTCCCCGTTCATGCGGGCGGCTGCGGCGCGGCTGCGCGCTGGCGGGAAAAAGCGTCAAGCAAAACGGCGGGGCACAACACGGCGACTCCTGGCGGCTCGGCGAAGAGCGGTCATTAGGGGAAACTACCTAATTAATACGAAGAGAGCCCTACGGCGTCAAGCCGGGACGGCCGACGTTGACACGGCCGGGAAAGCGGCGCTACAGCCCAACCCTTGGAAAGTCCGCGCCCCTTTCCCGGTCCGTCGGGAAGGCCCGTCGCGCGACCAGCCGGCCAGGAGGCATGGACGTCATGTTGCGTTTTTTTTCGGCCCGGACCGCTCTTGTTCTCGCGGTTCTGGCCTCTGTGTTGGTTGGCTGTCAGAAGCAGCCGCCGGTTGTCCCGCCCGCGCCGCAGGTTTCGCCTGCCGACACGGCCGCCACGCGGCTGGCGGCGGGCAAGCGGCTCGTCGCCGCCGGCAAGTGTTCCGGAGCCATGGCCGATCTGTCCGAGGCGGCCCGGCTGGATGAGGCGTCGGCCGAGGCCCGGCTGTACCTGGGAATTTGCGCGGCCCGCACCGGCGATCTGCCCCGGGCGCGGGAGGCCCTGACCCGGGCCGCCGCCCTGGACGCCAAGGACCCGCGTCCGCTGGAGGCGCTCGGCATCGCGTTCTACGAGGCCGGCCGGCGCGAAGACGCCATGGCGCAGCTGGATGCGGCCGTAGCCCGCGGTTCGACCAACGCGCAGGTCTGGTACTACCGGGGCAATCTTTTCATGACCGCCGGCGATTGCGACAAGGGGCTGGCCGCCTACCGCAAGGCCATGACCCTCGATCCGACCTTCACGCCGGCCATTACCGAATACAAGAACGCCCGCGTGGCCTGCGCCCGGGTGGACAAACCGGCCGGCACTCCGGCTCCGAAGCGCGACGCCCGGCCCAAGGCCAAACCGCGTCCCACGCCGCCGGCCGGATCGCGCCCCGCGCCAGGCAAGACGCCCGCCGCCACCGCCGCCGCTGCCGTCACCGGCCCCTAGGGCGGGGGAGAAGACGCCTCCGGCGGCCGGGGGCATGATGCCCCCCGGACCACCCGGCCAACCCAGCCGCCGCCCGCCCCTTTCGGGAGGGGCCGGGAGGGGGGGATCCCCTCCCGGCCGCCGGAGGCATCTTCGTCTTTCTCTGCTTACCTACATCTGCTCCAGGCGGACGTCTTCCATGGGGCGGCCCAGGAAGCGTTCGCCGATCTCGCGGAAGCGCAGGGGCATGTCCGTGACGTGAAAGACGTGGCGCGGCCGTTCGCCGTCGTCGCGGCACAGGCCGAGTTCGGCCAGCACGGCGGCCGCGCGTTCGGCCATGGCCGTGGCCGAGTCCTGGAGGCGCACCGTCGGGCCGACCACCGTCTGCAACAGCGGTGACAGCAGCGGGTAGTGGGTGCAGCCCAGGATGAGGGTGTCCGGGTGGTCGGCCAGCATGGGGCGCAGGTATTCCTCGGCCACCAGCCGGGTGGCCGGGTGGTCCAGCCAGCCTTCCTCGACCAGGGGCACGAACAGCGGGCAGGCCTTGGCCGTCACGTGTACGTCCGGGCCGCCGAACAGGGCCAGGGCCTTTTCGTAGGCCCGGCTGGCGATGGTCGAGGGCGTGGCGATGATGCCGATGTGTTTGGTTTTGGTCACGCTCAGGGCGCTCTTGGCCCCGGCGGAGATCACTTCGATCACGGGCACCGGCGAGGCGGCGGCGATGGCCGGCAGGGCCACGGCGGCCATGGTGTTGCAGGCCACGATGAGCAGCTTGACGTTTTGTCCCAGCAGAAACTGGGTGATCTGGCCGGCGTAACGGGCCACGGTGTCCGGCGACTTGACGCCGTAGGGCACGCGGGCGGTGTCGCCGAAATAGACGATGCGCTCGTTTGGCAGGCGGTCCATGACGGCGCGGGCCACGGTCAGGCCGCCGACGCCGGAGTCGAAAATACCGATGGGGCAGGATGCGTCGCAATGCACGGGGTTAGCCTTTTGTCTGCGATGTGGACGCCGGGGGCGTCCGGCGCACGACCGGCTCCACCACCGGGGGGCGGCGAGGTCAAGGATTTTTTTCGTCCACCCGGCCGCCCAGGCGGAGAATGAAGGCAAAGGCCTCGGGGGAAACCGGCATCACCGACAGCCGCGAGCCCTTGCGCAAGAGCTCCATGCCGGCCAGTTCCGGTTCCCGGCGCATGGCGGCCAGGGACACGGGTGTGGCGAACCGCCAACGCAGGCAGACGTCGACCATGAGCCAGATGGGCTTTTCCGGCGTGGCCCGGGGATCGAAGTGGTCGTCGGCCGGGTCGAGGGCGGTGCTGTCGGGATAGCCCTCGCGCACGATTTCCACCACGCCCACGGCGGCCGGGTTTTTCACGCTGTGATAAAAAAGCGCCAAGTCGCTCCGGCGCATGTCGCGCAGGAAGTTGCGGGCCTGATAATTGCGCACGCCGTCCCAGCAGGTGGTCCTGTCCGGGGCGGCGGCCAGATCGTCTATGGAATAGCAGCCCGGCTCGGTTTTGAGCAGCCAGTAACGCGGCATGGCGCTGGTCCTGACGGGGGCGGCGTCGGCCTAGCCGAAGCGGCCCACCTCGGTTTTGCAGGCATCATCCCATTCCAGGCAGTCCAGATCGGTGATGGCCTCGAATTGGCCCAGGCAGCGCTGGCACTTTGCGGGCACGGACACCTTGCCGTCGGCGACCTGTTTTTCGTCGGCCACGACGCGGATTTTTTCCCCGCAGGTCGGGCAGGTCGTTTCAAAGGTGGCGGTTTTCGTCGACATGGCGTTTCCTCCTGTAGCGGACAAAGTACCAGTATACGCACCCGGGCCGTTTCCGGCAATGGGTCAGCCGCGGGACAGGGCCCGGGACATCTCCCGCCGGGCCAGAAAACGCTGGATGGCCGCGTTCAGGCCGGTCGATTCCACGGGCTTGGCCACGTAGTCGTTGATGCCGGCGGCCAGAAACCGTTCCCGGTCGGCGGCCATGGCATAGGCGGTCAGGGCGACGATGGGAATGTCCGGCCGGGGCGCGTCGTCGGCCCGGATGCGGCGGGTGGCCTCCAGGCCGTCCATGACCGGCATCTGGATGTCCATGAAAACGAGGTCGAAGTCCTCGTGGGCCAGCCGGTCGAGGCATTCCCGGCCGTTTCCGGCCGTGGTCACGTGGTGGCCGAGCTTTTCCAGCATCCGCCGGCCGGCCAGCAGGTTGACGGCGTCGTCCTCCACCAAAAGCAGGCGCAGTTCGCCCGGCGCGGCCGTGACCGTTTCCCGGACGGGCGCGGCCGTCTGGTTTTGTCCGGGCAGGCCGAAGGGCAGGGACAGCCAGAACGTCGTGCCCCGGCCCACCTCGGTGTCCACGTCCAGGGTGCCTTGCATGAGCCGCACCAGCCGGCGCACGATGGAAAGGCCCAGCCCCGCGCCCTGGAAGCGCCGGGTGTAGGCGCCTTCGGCCTGGACGAAGGGCTCGAAGATGTCCCGCAGTTGTTCGTCCGGGATGCCGATGCCGGTGTCGGCGATGGAAAAAAGCAGCCGCAGCCCGTCGCCGTTGCGGCGCAGCAGCGCCGCCTCGACCCGCACCGAGCCCGTGGCCGTGAATTTGATGGCGTTGCCGACGAGGTTGAACAGGATCTGGCGCAGCCGGGCCTCGTCGCCGACCAGCGCCGCCGGCAGGGACGGGTCCAGGACGCATTCCAGGGAGAGGCCCTTTTCCCGGGCGGCCAGGGCGAACAGGTCCAGCACGGCCGGGCGCAGACCGGCCACCTGGAATTCGGCCTCCTGCAACGACAGCTTGCCGGCCTCGATGCGCGAGAGGTCGAGGATGTCGGCCAGCAGCCGGGTCAGGCGCAGGGAGGCGACCGTGGCGGCGTGGACGTATTCGGCCTGCTCGGGATTGAGCTCCGTGGTGCCCATGAGCTGGAGCATGCCGACCACGCCGTTGAGCGGCGTGCGGATCTCGTGGCTCATGTTGGCCAGGAATTCCGACTTGGTGCGATTGGCGGCCTCGGCGGCTTCCTTGGCCTTGAGCAGGGCCTGCTCGGCCTTGCGCCGCTCCAGTTCGCTGGCCGCCCGGGAGCCGGCCATGACCATGATGGCCTCGACCAGACGGCAGTCCTCCATGGGGCGGCGGCCGGAGACGAGGAGCAGGCCGCTGGCCCGGCCGGCGGTGTCCCAGAGGGTGACCGCGGCGTAGCTTTCGGTTTCCAGCCGGGCCAGATCGGCGTCGTTGGGGAAGCGCTCCCGCACGCCCCGGGGCACGCAGTAGACGGTCTGCCCCACGGCCGCGCCGCAGGGGGTGTCGGGCAGGGCGTAGGTCAGGTTGTCCGCGAAGTCGCCGTCGCGGTACACGGCCAGGGTGGTGGCGTGCAGGCCGTCGCTTTCCAGGCGGTCCACGCAGGCCAGATCCATGTGGAGGGCCTCGGCCAGATAGCGGGTCAGGGATTCGAAAAACTGCAGGCCGTCCGTCTCGTGGCCGCAGGTGGCCAGAAAGGCCGTGGCCTGCTCGATGATCTTGCGTTCGGTAATGTCAAGGACGATGCCCCGATAGCGCTTGATCTGTCCGTTTTGATCGAAGACCGGCCGGCCCACGGAGAGCAGCCAGCGCGTGTGCTCCGGCGGCAGGTTCACGGGCCATTCGACGCTGATGGGCGCGCTGTCCCGCAGGGCCTCGTTGATGGCCGTCTCGACCATCTCCCGGGCGTCGGGGCGGATGGCCTGTCGCCAGCTCTCGTAGGATGGGGAACAGGCCTCACGGTCGAGGCCGTAGAGGTCCCAGAGCTGGTCGGACCAGATGTTTTCGTTGGTGACGGTGTCCCATTCCCAGATGCCGGCCGTGGCCGCTTCCAGGGCCATGACCAGCCGGTCGGAGGATTCCTTGAGGGCCTTTTCCAGGCGCGCGCGCTCGGTGATGTCCGTGAAGATGCAGTGGGTGCGCTCGAACCGGCCTTCGGCGTCGCGCTGGACCCGGCCGTTGAAGCTCACCCGCAGCCGGCGGCCGTCCCTGGCCCGCATGTCGAATTCCACGCCGTCGATGACGCAGGCCGCCTTGAACATGGGGAATTTCTTGTCGAAGTGGTCGGCGTAGCCCTCGCCCAGGAAGTCGCCGAAAAAGCGGCCGATGACCTCGTCCTTGGCATAGCCCAGGGTGTCGAGCCACTTCTGGTTGACGTCCAGGAACATGCCGTGCTCGTCCAGGGACTGGTAGGGCAGGGGCGCGTTTTCGAACAGCTTGCGAAAGCGTGCCTCGCTTTCGCGCAGCTCCTCCTCCATGCGCTGGCGGTCGGTGATGTCGCGCCCGACCACCACGCCGCCGACAATGGTCCCGTTGTCGGCGCGGATGGGGCCGAAGCTGTAGCTGGCGGTCCAGGTTTCGCCCGTGTCCTTGCGCCGCAGGGTGTAGATGGCGTTGCTGACCCGTTCGCCGGCCAGGGCCCTGGGCAGCGGACGCCGGGGCAGGTCGGCCGGGGCGCCGTCTTCCAGAAAGAGGTCCAGGAGGTCGGGATAGGCGCCGATGGTGTCCGGGCAGTCCTTTTTGTCGGCGAACCGGTAGAATTCGGCAAAGGCGTCGTTGACGTGGATGAAGTGGCCGCCCGCGTCGGCGATGGCCACGGCGTCGGTCATGCTCGACAGGGCCGCCTCCAGCCTGGCCGCCCAGCCCCGCAGTTCCTCCTGGGCCTGACGCAGCGCGGCCGTGCGTTGCGTCACCAGCGTTTCCAGCTCCTCCTTGCCGCGCCGCAACACGGCCTCGGCCTCCTTGAGCGCGGTCACGTCGGCATAGGTGAGCACGGCCCCGCCCACGGCCTTGTCGCCCTCGTGGTAGGGAAAGGCCCGGCGCAAAAACACCCGCCCGTCGTCGCGGACCACCTCGCGTTCGATCAGCCGGCCGCCGTCGAGAATCCGGCCGATGTCGGTCATGAGCGCGTCGTCGTGCACCTTGGACTTGATGGCGGCCAGGGAGCGGCCGGTGTCCTTTACGGTGATGTGGAAGACGTCCAGGGCGGCCGGGGTGGCGCGCATGATGCGCTGTTCGCGGTCGAGAAAAACCGTGGCCACGTTGGACGCGCCGAGCAGGTTTTCCACGAAGGCGTGGGCCCGGGCCAGCTCCTCGACCTTGAGGGAAAGCTCCTCGTTTAGGGCCTGCAATTCCTCCCGCGAGGCGTCCATTTCCTCGTTGGCCGATTGCAGCTCCTCGTTCATGCTGAGCAGCTCCTCGTTGGAGGCGCGCAGCTCGTCGTTTAAGGTCTCGTCGCGCTCGACCACCTCGTGGAGCAGGTCGTGGGCGGCCTGCAACTCGGCCTCGTAGCGCTGGACCACGCCGCTTTCCGACAGGCCCGACAGTCCCGGACAGGCCTGGTTGGCGGCGCAGCCGCGCACCGGCTCGAAAACAACCATCAGGCAGGTCAGCTGCTTGTTCTCGTCGAAAACGGGGTCCACGGCCACGATCACGGCCTGCTGCACGTCCGGGGTCAGGCGCACCGGCGGCATGGTGGTGGACGCCTGGCTCTTGAGCGCGGAGCGCAGGGCCAGCCGCAGGTGCTGGCGCAGGTCCGGCCGGGCCAGCTTGACGAGATTGAGGCTGGGAGCGCCGCTTGGCAGGCGCAAAAAAGGGGTGGTGTCGCCGCTGGTGTGCAGGATGTCGCCTTCCCGGTCGACCAGCACGGCCGGCGGATCATAGCGGCGGCGCAGGGCCTCGGCCAGGACTTGCGCCGAGCCCCTGGTTGTTTTTTCCCCGAGCGGCTCCGGCCAGGGCGGTTGCGGCCCGGCGTGCCGCGTCGGCACGTAGCGGCTCACGGCCCGGCGATCCGGGATGCCCACGACGCGAAACAGCTTCCAGCGCTTGTCCACGACTTCCAGGTTGCCGGCGTGCGGTCTGGCCGACTCGGACGGGCCGAGCAGCAGAAACCCGCCCGGCACGAGGGCTTCGAGCAGCAGCCCGATGGCCCGGTCCTGCAACGTGGGATTCAGGTAGATGAGCAGATTGCGGCACACCACCAGATCCATGTGCAGAAACGGCGGGTCTTCGAGCAGGTTGTGGCGCGCCACCACGATGCGTTCCCGCAGGGCGGGCACGATGACGTGGCCGCGACGCTCCTCGGTGAAATAGCGGGCAAGGCGCTCCTGACTGAGATTGTGCGGCTCGTGCAGGGCGTAGCGGCCCTTGCGGGCGGTGTCCACGGCCTGCTGGTCGATGTCCGTGGCGAAGATCTTGAAATCGGCCCGCGATCCGGTCTCGGCCAGGTAGTCGGCAACGAGCATGGCCAGGGAGTAGGCTTCCTCGCCGGTGGAGCAGCCCACCGCCCAGATGCGGACGGTTTCGCCGGCGCCGCGCTCATGGAAGATGGCCGGCAGGACCTTTTCGCGCAGGACGTCGAAGGCTTCGGGGTCGCGGAAAAAGGCGGTGACGCCGATGAAAAGCGAACGCAGCAGCCGCGTGGGCTCCTCGGGGTCCTCCTCCAGCCGGGCAAGGTAGGCGGCGGGGTCGTTCGCGCCGGTCAGCACCATGCGTTTGCGGATGCGCCGGCCCAGGGTGCTCGGCCGGTAGCCGGACAGGTCGTGGCCGGTGCTCTCGCGCAGCATTTCCAGGACATGGCGCAGGAAGGCGGCCTGTTCGGTTTCCGGGCATTCGGGCGTGGCCAGCAGGAGGCCGAGCTGGCGGCCCAGTTCGGCCGTCGGCAGCACGGCCGCGGCCGCGCCCGAGGCGATGACGGCTTCGGGCATGCTGGAGTGCTGGGCTTCGCTGGGCTCCTGCACCAGGACCACGCCCCCGGCCTTGGCGATGCGCAGGGCCCCGAGCATCCCGTCGGAGCCGGCCCCGGACAGGACGACGCCGATGGCCCCGGACCCCTGGTCCTCGGCCAGGGCGGAAAAAAAAGAGTCGATATTGTGGTGGGGCAGGGCGGGATCGCGCGCCACCAGCGCAAGCACGTGCTGCCGGATGGTCAGGTCGTGGCTTGGCGGCGGCGTGAAGATCGTGCCCGGGACCAGCGGCGTGGGCGCGGTCACTTCCCGCACGGGCAGGGAGGAGAACGTGGCCAGCAGTTCGGGCAGGCGGCTCGGCTTGTCGGCCGGGACGTGGGTCAGGATAATGATGGCGGCGTGTTGCGGACCCGGGAGATGGGACAGAACCTGCTTGATGGCCTCGATGCCGCCGGCCGAGGCTCCGATGGCGACCACCGGCATGGGCGCGTCCCGTTCCCGTTGCGAGGGGGAATCCGCCTGCGCCGGGAGGGGCTCCCCCCCCGTGTTCTTGTCCGCCGTGCCCATGGGCTCTTCCTTTCGTTCGCCTGCATGTTCGCTGGCCTTGGTCGCGCCTGGCGTGATCCTGGGATTGGCGTATCACCAACAGCAGGACCGGGCAACGCGTATCCCTTGGATCACGCCCGAATGTAATTTCGTGATGCGGCTTGTTCTTGACGCCGGCTCTGGGCCGAAGCATCATGAAAATACGGGTGAACGCTGACCAGGAGGGGGGAGATATGCGGGCAACGGCGTATCTGCTGGAAAGCCTTGCCGTCGAAGGCGTGGATCACGTTTTTATGGTGCCCGGGGGATTGGTCGATCCTTTCTTACCCGAGCTGGCCGCATCTTCCGGACCGCGTCCCATCGTGGCCGCCCACGAGGCCGGGGCGGCCTTCATGGCCGACGGCTACGCCCGGGCCTCGGGCCGGTTCGGCGTGTGTCTGGCCATCGGCGGGCCCGGCGTGACCAACATGGTCACGGCCGCGGCTTCGGCCCGGGCCGACGCCTCGCCGGTGCTCTTCGTCACCGGGCAGGTGCCCACCGACTGGGAGGGACGCGGCGGCTTTCAGGATTCCTCGCCGGCGGCGCTCAACGACGTGGCCCTGCTCGGTCCGGTCACGGCGGCCTCCGTTGCCGTGGAAAATCCCCACCTGATCCACCATCATCTGCGCGCCTGCCTTATCCGCATGCTGGCCGGGCCCGGCGCGCCCGTGCACATGAGCCTGCCTCTCGACGTGCAGCGCGCCGAGGTGGCCGCGCCCTGGGAACCGCTCGACGCCTCTGTCTACCGACCCCGGTTCGTGGACGCCTGCGCCGTGGAGCGGCTGTGGCGCGTCCTCGTGCCGGAGGGCGGCGGCGCGGCCCCCAGCCGGGTGGCCATCCTGGCCGGGGCGGGCGTGGAAAAATCCGAGGCCACCGAGCAACTCATCGCCTTTGCCGAGCTGTTCCACATCCCCGTGGCCACGACCCTGCGGGCCAAGGGCGTTTTCCCCGAGGACCATCCCCTTGCGCTCGGCGTTTTCGGCTACGCCGGCCACCGCCACGCCATCGAGGCGCTGCTGTCGGGCGAGGTGGAGGTGCTCATCGTGCTCGGCAGCGGACTGTCCCAGCGCGACACGCTCTATTGGGACAAGCAGATGCTGCCGACCCGGGCGCTCGTCCACGTGGACGTGGACCCGACCGTGATCGGACGCACCTTCCACGCCCACGTGCCCGTGGTCGGGGACTGCCGGGAGGCTCTGGCGCTCATGATGGAAGGCGGGTCGGCCCGGGTCATGCGGCTGCGCTCGGGCAACCAGGCGCGCATGGCCTGGCTCGCCCGCATCCGGGAAACCGGGCCGGTCTGCTACGACCCGGAGCACGCCACCAGCGACGCCCTGCCGCTGCATCCGGCCCGGGTGGCGGCGGGACTGCGCCAGGTGCTGCCCCGAAACGCCTGCGTGGCCGTGGATTCCGGGGCCCACCGCGCCTTTTTCGCCCACTACTTCCAGGCGCTCGGGCCGCGCACCTATTTTACGGCCGCCAACCTCGGCCCCATGGGCTGGGCCATTCCGGCCTCCATCGGCATCAAGGCCGCCCTGCCCGACCGGCCCGTGGCCTGCGTGACCGGCGACGGCTGCATGCTCATGCACGGCATGGAGGTGGCCACCGCCGCCCGCTACGGCCTGCCCGTGCTGTTCGTGGTCATCAACAACAGCGCCCTGGGCAACGTCTGGCTGCGGGCCATCCAGGACGGTCCGGCCACCGCCGCCCTGGCCGAGCTGCCGGGACACGACTTCGCCGCCTTCGGCCGGGCCATGGGTGCGCGGGGGCTCACGGTGGCCCGGCCCGAGGAACTCGGCGACGCCCTGGAGGAAGGCCTTGCCGGCGACGGGCCATGCGTCATCGACGTGCGCTGCGACCGCCGCTGCGCCACCCCGGTGACGCCGTATTCCCGGGCCAAGGGCCAGTGGGTGGACGAGGAATAGGAAGGAAAAGACGAAGAATGCCTCCGGCGGCCGGGAGGGGGTCACCCCCTCCCGGACCCTCCCGAAAGGGGCGGGCGGATGTTGGGTTGGTCGGACGGTCCGGTGGTGGGCTTCGAACATTTGGCGGCGCATTTCCTCCCTGGCAAAGCCAGGGAAAAAATGCGCCGCCAAGGCGCGCCAGCGTCGCTTCGCGCCGCGAAAAGCACTATCGAGGGGGGCCGGGGGGCTGTGCAACCGGGAACATCGTTGACACTTTGGACCGGGTACATCCCTGACACTTTTATTTCATCAGCTGCCTTACCGGAACCACCCGTTTCGAGCCCTGGGGCGCAAGGCCGCCGACCAAGTGCTCT
>JAFABC010000029.1 GCA_023426275.1 Pseudomonadota bacterium
GCTTTCGCCCCCTCCCCTTATCTCAATTTCATCCCGGCTTGCCTCTCAATCAGTTTTAGAAGCGTTATGTCGATGTCTTTCAGGGGGTGTGGAACCGTCACCAACCCAGGCTTTTCAGGATGGTAGAAATGGTGGTGATCACCTTCAGTCCGTTTCTTTATCCACCCGGCCGCCTTAAGTTTTTTAATGATTTCCCTACTGCTTGGCATTGCCTCCCTTCCTCGTTTGCGTTGAAAAAAGAATAAGTAGTTTTTGTGTATTAGTCAAGAAAAATAAGTAGTTTTTGTGTAAAAAATAACACCGATTGTATCTCTCAGGCCAACCCCTTGCGTCTGATATACCGCTGCAAACTCCGCTCGGTCACCCGCAGCCCCTTGGCATCACCCAGGCGCACCACCTTGAACTCCCCACGCTTGATCAGTTTGTAAGCAAAACTCCGTGAGCAGTTGAGGGCGGCCATCACCCGGGCGACAGTCAGCAGCGGCCCCTCGGCGGTGCGGTCATACGGCAAATTCGTCTTCATGCTCCCCTCGTTTGGCGGTTGGCCAGGATGGTGCTGGCCCGGCTGGCGGCGGTCGCCAGGATGGATGCCCGGTCATCGGCGTCCGGACGCGGCGCTTCCTGGGCCCGGGCGGTTTCCTCGCGTTCCTGTTCGAGCAGATAGGACAGGCTTGGTGTCCACGAATCGTCCGCGCAGGCATGGGCGATCATCGTGGAGTCTAACAAGTGGTTGGTTTCGCTCAACTGCTCCCAGACGTAGTTGCCGGCCCTGTCCTTGACCAGGCGCTCGGCGGCCAGATGCCGGGCGTAATCCTCCCCGGTCTGGGCATGGAGCAGCATGGGCTGCCGGGCGTCCTGGCGCAGCCGCTTGTAGAGCAGCCGTTTCAGGCTGTTGACGTCGAGCAGGTAGAGCTGCAACCCGCCGGGGATGGCCCGGCCGGAGTGCGGCAGCTTGTCGATGGTCGTCCAGCTGACGTTGACGTGGTAGTCCCGCGACCGCCCCTTGATCGGATGCAAGCGCCCTTCGCCGTGCGCCCGGCACCAGGAATAGACCTCCTCGGTGCGGGTCAGGACCGCGTGCTTGGTCTTGTTGCCGCCCGAGTCGATGCCGGCGCGCCAGATCCCGAGCGTGGCGCCAGCGCGGCCAAGCACCGGGTAGCGCGTGCCGTGCACCAGCCCCATGACGTCCTCCCAGGTGCGCAGCTGGCCGTAGTCGATAAGCCAGCTCTGCATGGCGTCGCCCCAGGCCAGCACCGAGAACCAGAATGAATCCATCTGCACATCGATGCCGCAGGTGAGCGCCACGGCTTCGACCGGCGCGGTCTTGGCCGGCAACCACATGGCCCGGCGCGACAGAATCGACTCTTGCGGCGTCTCCAGGGCAATCGCCTTGTACGGCTTGGCGCAACGGCCGTTGGCGTAATCCTTTTTGACCCGGTCATCGTCGGACAGCTCGGCCTTGACCTTGTCGGCGGCGATCTCGGACAGTGACACGAACCGGGACACCAGCGACGGCAAATGGAAGCCCACGGCACGCGGTTTGAGCACGGGTTCGTCGGCAATCCATTCCCCGCGCGAAACCGCGCTGTTCCGCGCGTGGTCGGTCCACAAGTAGTTGCAGTGCGGGCACTTATACCGTCCGAGTTTGCGCCGCTTGATTTCCTTGGGGTCCTTGCAGTCCTCGAGCACCACCACGTTGCCCTCATCCATCACCTGCACCGTGCCGCAGGCCGGGCACGGCACCTGCCAGCGACGCAGCTCATCGCAAAGCTTCGTGAGAGTGACCCATATGACGCTCGACTCATCGCCCATCGGCTTTGATATTTTGAGGATCTTACGCTTGAGTCCGTAGCTGATCGTCCGTTCCTCGAACTCCGTGACCGGCGCGCCCTGTCCGGCAAGCTGCTTGTAGAGGTCGACCTCGTCGAGGAACATGTGCATGACCGACACGGAGGCCCGCTGCGACGGCGACTGGGCCGAAGCAAGGTAGACCGGCGAGCCGTCGACCAGCTCAATGGTGCCTTTGGCGAGACGGGCAAAAAGCTTGCGCAAGGCCGGGGAACCCTTGATGCGCGGGATCAACTTTTTTTCGACGGCCCGGGTCAGGGTGTCCTCGTCCGGCATGGCCAGGAGTTTCGGCCCCGGGTAGAACTCCATGGAGTAGAAAAGCGCTGCCTGGAGCATCTCGCTTTTGGAGATCTGCGGCGAGGCGCAGACGGCGGCCTCCTCCACGTGAGGCTGATAAAGCGTGTCGAGGATGCCGGCCATGTAGGGCGTGACGTCCAGGCGCAGCCGCGAACCGGCATACGGCCCATCCTGCACCACCACGTTTTGCGCCGCCCAGACAGACGGCCGCGGCCGCTCGCGCTTGCGGTAGATCCGGCGCTCCGACGCCGTAAACCGGAATGCAACGTCGCTCACAATCCCAGCTCCTCGGCTATCTCCCGGCACCGGATCGAGAATGTCTGTGCATCCAATCCCATCGTTCGCAGCAACTCCTTGCGCCGCTCATATTCGAGCCAACGGCTCCGTTCGTCGTTTTCCATGCTTTCGGCTACCCCGTTTTGCATCGCATCATGGGGCGGACATTTGTCCGCCCCAACGGAGCAGCCTAGACAGCTCGAGAATTATTGTCCGCTGCACGGTGCAGTAAGACGCGGCCGTTTTCCGGTCCCGGCCGGCCGCTGGAACACATGCACCGGCCGCGCCCCGTCCCGCCGGGCCCGTCGCCGGCAGGTGTAGTGACCGCACGTCACTTGATGCCGATAGCGCGGCTCGAATACCCGGCCGCAGTACGGGCATGGCCTCGGGGAGCAAAAATCGAAATAGGGCCGGCGCCTACTCAAGCGGGAGCCCCCTGCTTCATTATCTCTGGTCTGACGCTGCCAAGAGGTGGAACGTCGCGCTGTTCCGCCCGCGTTTCGGTCGAATGTGCGCAGGTGAAATAGCAGAGCCCGGGCACGGTATCTTGCGGCACGTCAAGGATTCCTGCCGCATAAACGTAGACAGCCTCATAGAATGGAGCGATGCAATCATCGCCGTAATCCCGGAGTGCGTCCCAACGCTGTCCCAGCACCGGGCAGGAGATGGCCACCGGGGACCCCTCGCGAAAGATCACCGCATAAAGGATGGCCAGGGCATCGCGGTACGCGCCCGAGGGATCGCACACGCAAAACCATTGCTTGGCGGTCGTTTCTCCCGGGCGGTACGGCATGATGAACGCCCCGTTGACGATATAGGGCGGCGAAAGAGGTTCCGGCGGCCGCGCCTTCGGAGGGCTGGTGGGATCCTGCCGAACCCGTGCCGGCGCGACCGGAGTGGTCGCGAGTGCATCAAACAGGGACAGCTGGCCAGAGGCGGGACGGCGTTTCATCACGCCACCCCCATCAGGCTGGGCCGCGTCTCGGGCGCGGCATAGTCCACCCGGAAAAAGCCGAGCCGCCCTTTGCAGGGCATGAACGGCAACGGTGCGGCTTCGGACAACTGCCAATGCCATTGCCCGGATTCCGCCCAGGGCGACACGCGGTGTCCCTGGTCGCAGCCGACCAGCCGGACCATGCCCACGATGCCGCCGGTCTGCCGGCCGACCTCCGGGAACCGCAACCCGCCGCGCAAGCCATAGCGGGCGTGGATCTCCTCGAGGAGCCCCCGCGCCTCGGCCAGATTGAATCGCGGCCGCTGACTCGCATGGACCAGCACGCGCCGGCCCACATAGGCCGGCGGCAACGGCCATGTGCGGTTTTCGACGTCCTTGAAGCCGTTGACGATGAGCCACGCCCAGGGCTGTTGTACGGACACGGCGATACTGGGGATGTCCATGGTCAGCCCTCCCGCCGCAGGCGCAGGCCAGCGAAATGCGCGCTGCCGAAGGCCTGTACCCTCACTATCCAGGGCAGTTCGCTCAAAGTCAGTCCGAACGCCATTTTGGTCCGGACGCGCTTTTCGCTGGCCTCGGGCTGCCCGTCGTACCAGTCCCGGTAGGCGGCATAGAGGTCCGCCGCCGTCTCGCTGGCTTCGGGGTTTCGGTCGCACCGCTCACGCAGGAACCGGGCCACAGAATTGGGTTCGTGGGCGTAGGCGATCTCCCGGCCATCCTCCTCGGCGCACACGGGGCACAGCACCACGCCCTCGATGTCCACCACAGCCTCGTCCTTCCAGACGAGGGCGCCGCAACCGCCGCAGTATTCGAGACCCCCGGCCTCGCGCAGCCGGTCCAGGCGCTCGACCTCGGCCAGGAGCATGGTGATGGCGACGATGTAGCCCCGGCGCACAGGCCGGAGCGGAACTTTCTCGGCGTATTCGTTCTCGTCCGGCCACGGCACGGCCGCCGACCCCGGGAAACCAGGCGGCGGCAACTGAGCCAGTTCGACCGCATGGTGGGTGATCGCCGCCAGGATCTGCGCCGCAGCAGCCTGGGCCAGCTCGCCCCGCTGGGCCGCGTCGTCATGCTCAGGCGTAAACCCCATGGCGATCTGCTTCGCGCGTTCATCCAACACTTCGGCCAACAGGGTCATTGTCTCTTTCGGGATCATGCTTGCCCCCCGGCGTTTTCGATGGTTTGCAGGACCGCGCCCCAGCGCCGCACCTCCGGGAAGGCATTGTGCTCCACGCCATCGAGGATCCGGCCGGCGCGAGCCTTACCGACGCGAAACATATTGTAGGCGTCGGGATGATCGTCTATTTTGAAGGACTGTAGAACACTCCCGTCCTGTTCCACCGCATCCCATTTCAGACGCCTGCAAGGCAAAGAAGCAAGGTCCGGCGGGAGATAGTGCTTGAGCCCTTTATGCCCCCGCCAATCCCAATCGCGCATCCGGACTGCTGGCAGATGCTCACCCCACTGTTTGAAGAAAAACGGCGTCCCGGCATCGGCGCATTGGTCGCGCAGGCTGCGAAACCAATCGGGATGCGCCGGCCGTGCGTCGGGGCCGGTTTCGCCGCCGGCGATGACCCAGTCGACCATTCCCTGCCGATGGTCGCCCTGCGCCTCTTCCGGGTCGTCCGGGATCGGGCAATCGCAGTAGCCATGCTCCCCCATCGGGAGACGGGCCACGCCGCATCGCCGGCACATCCATCCTTCAAGCCAGGGCGACAAATCCACCGGCCCGAGCATCGGCTCCACACTCACGCCGGTGCGCCAGCCCCTGCCGGTCAGTTCCGCAATGTGCGGCATCCTTTCGTCCGCTCGAGTCTGGTCCTCGGCCGTGGCCATGAGGATAACGTTAGGGAGGGGCCAACCGGAGTTGATGTTGGAAGCACCAGACTCGTGGAGAATCTGCCGCAAAATTCCGTACCTATCCGGGGAGCAAAACGCTTCCATCCGCTCCGGGCGTTTCGTAAGCAGCATGAACGTATGCTGCGAAGCCTGCGCCATGACCGCAAAGACCTGGTCGAGGTATTCGAACGACACCGACTCGTGGAACAGGTCGCCCATGCTGCACACGAAAATGCGTTGCGGTTTCCGCCGCGCGAAGGGCACGCACAGGACCTTCCATACGTGCCGCGTCTCGCCCGTCCATTTGCCGTCCACGGTCAGGCCGGCGAACTGCGGCGTGGCCGGGTTGCTCCCCAGCCGACGCGCCATGCGCGCGGCGTAGCAGTTGAGGCAGCCTGGAGACACCGGCGAGCAACCCACGACCGGATTCCAGGTGCTGTCCCACCACACGCCACTGTTTTCGTCGCTCATCACTCCCACCCCGTACGTTTGATTGTTTCGAGATAGATCGCCGTGCCGTTCGCCTCGGCACTCGGCGCGTCCACGCAATGCGCCAGGAACAGCCGCGCCAGCGTCTCCCAGGTCTGGGCCAAGTAGCCCCAGCAGCGCGGGCGTTTGATCAGACTGACGACCACGTCGTGCAGCAGGGCGTCGATGGCCACCAGCCAGGCGGCCCAGTCATCGGGCGTGTCGCAGGGCCCGACGACCGATCGCCGGGCCTCGTCCACCAGCGCGGACTCGCGGTCCGCGCGCCGCTGTACCTCGGCTGAAAGCGGCTTGCCCGACCCCTGTCCCACCGACTGCCAGCACTCCTCGAGCCAGCGCCGAACCTTGGCGAGGTGGCGCGACCGTCCCTTGGCGTGCGCAAACACCCCCTCGAGGGTCGTCAGTGCAATCTCGACAACGGTCAGCTTGATCTGGATTGTGCCCAGCAGTTGCGCGCGCTCCTGGCGGAAATTGCGCAGCTCGGCCTTGGACACATGGTTTGGCGGGTAGGTCATGGCCGCGCCCCTTACGCCGACAATTCGGCAAAGCGTTCCAGAAACCGCCGATGCGCCTCGCGCGGCGGCAGGCCGAACTGGTTGGGATAGTCCAGGCCGATGTCCCGCAGGTCGTAGGGCTCGAGCATGGCCCCCCAGGACTTGGGCGGCGTGAGCAGCAGCCACTCCAGTTCCGTGGCCAGCATGCGGCCATCGGCAATGCCAACCTCAACCGGCATTTCCTGGGCCACCTGGGGCAGGTCAAATCGACGCGCGACCGCCGCCCAAACGCGGCGCTCAATGTCGCGGTAGTCCGGCAACAGGGATTTGAGCGGCGAGACCATGTCGCCGACGTAGGCCTCGGCCGCGTCGTGCATGAGTCCGAAAAAGGCCAGCTCGCGCGGCACCGCCCTGGAGACGTAGATGCTGTGCTCGGCCACCGAATAGTATCGCCGGGTATGGCCGTTATACCGACACTGATTGGCCAGGGACTGCGCAATGTCCTTGATGGACACCATGGACGCCGCGGGCTCCAGCAGATCGAAAGCCAAGCCGGAAAACGTCTGGTTCCAGGGGTTGCCACTCATCGCTCGCTCCTCGTGTTTTGGGACCATCACACGCCGACGTCATCCGTCGGCTCATCCGCACCCACCACGAACTCCCGATCCGCCGACCACGCGTCCAACCACTCCGCGACCGCCTCCTCCCACAGCAACAACAGATCGGGCAGCTTCGTCTCGTCGCCACCCACGGCGTCGATGATCCGCCCCCCGACAAGCGGCCCCCAGTTCTCAAGCTGCCGGCGGAAAAACTGGGCCCGGGCCGCCAGATCCCGCTCGAGCTGCGACCGTTCGACCAGCAGCCCCTCGAGCTTCTGCCGGCGCAACCGGGTCAGCCGCGCCTGCTCGGCCTTGTGGTCGGCATCCGCCGTCAGGCGTCGGCGCGACTCCTCGGCCAGCCTGCCGTCCTCCTCCTTGGCCGCGGACGACAGGCTGGCCGCATAGGCGAGCAACACGGCCTCTTCGAAGCGACCACTGGCATCCGTCGGGATAAGTCCGGCCTTGCAGTCGGCGTAGAACTTGGTTTTCTGGATCGAAAAGCCGCGCCCCTGCAGATAGGCCAGGGCGGCCGGCCGCTTTTGGAAGAGCCGGCCCTCGCCGCTGACAGCCGTGGCCTTGTCCACCTCGTCGCGCACCTTCCGAAAGGCTTCGATGTTTTCCTTGGTCGGCGTCTCGTTCATGCGTCTCTTGGCCCCTTCTTTGGCCCGCAACAGGGCGGGCAGATCCGTGGAGGCACTCCGCTCGAGATACGTGGTCAGATCACCGGTCATGCCGCACCCCCAGCCAGGTCAAACGGGCGACCGTCCGGAGTGGTGGCCACCCGGCCGACATGGTCCTGCCAGCGGCGCACGATCACGTCGCAAAAACGAGGATCCAGCTCGAGCGTGCGACACACGCGGCCCAACCCCTCGCAGGCCATGAGCGTGGAGCCGGAGCCGCCAAACGGATCGATGACCAAGCCGCCCGGACGGGACGAGTTGCGGATGAAGCGCTCGAGAAGCGCCACGGGCTTCATAGTGGGATGCGCGTCGTTTCGGGTCGGCTTGTCC
This sequence comes from Pseudomonadota bacterium, assembly GCA_023426275.1. Taxonomy (GTDB): domain Bacteria; phylum Desulfobacterota; class Desulfovibrionia; order Desulfovibrionales; family Desulfovibrionaceae; genus Solidesulfovibrio. The sequence continues at coordinate 7,805 of JAFABC010000029.1, forward strand.
ACGCTGACGACAGAGCCCGGGGCGACCTCCACGGTCAGATCCTGTCCGGACACGAGATAGACATCGTCGCCGGCCGGGATCTGCACGCGGCCGTCCGGCAGGAGCACCGCGCCCGGCAGCGCCTCGAGGAGCGACGTCTGGCGGCGGCCGCCGAACCACGCATGGCGGCCGGTCGGCTTCCAGCCGTAGAGGATCGGCTCGTGCTGCCACTGGTAGTCCGCCCGGCCGAGCACATGGACGTTCTTGCGCCAGACGAGGCAGGAGGCCAGCTTGAAGCCGGCTTCCTGGAACGCCTCGCGAAACGCCACCCCCTCTGTTTCGGAGTGGGCCACGTACACGGCCGCTCCATCGGCCAGGACCTCGTGGAGCGCGGAGAAGGCCCGGCCCAGGAACTCCCGGAACACGCCGCCTGCCATGTCGTCGTTGAGGATCCGCCCGGCCTTGCCTTCGACGGCCACGTTGTAGGGCGGATCGGTCACGGCCAGGGCCGGCCTGTCGTCCTGTAACAGCGTGGCCAGATCGGCCGGATTTGTGGCATCGCCGCACAGCAGCCGATGCCGGCCCAGGCACCAGACATCGCCCGGCCGGGTGATCGCTTCGTCCGGGACAGGCGGCACCGCATCCGGATCCGTGCACCCGGCCAGCGGCAGCAAGCCGAGCAGCTCATCCAGCTCGACAACGTCGAACCCGGTGAGCGCGAGATCCACATCCAGCTCCCGCAGCTCGCCAAGCTCCACGGCCACCATCTCCTCATCCCAGGCCGCCCAGGTGGCCGAGCGGTTGACCAGCAGGCGAAAGGCGCGCACCTGCGCCTCGGTGAGTCCATCGGCCGGGATCACGGGCACCGTGGCCAGCCCCAGGCGCGCGGCCGCGTCCAGGCGCAGGCGGCCGTCGACCACCTCGCCATCGGACCGCGCCAGCACCGGCACCTGAAACCCGTATTCCCGAATCGCCGCCATCATCCGCTCCACCACATCCTTCCCGTATTTGCGCAGGCCCCGCCCGTAGGGCCGGAGCCGTTCCACCGGCCAGTTTTCGAGTGTGAGCGTTTTCATCCGTCCGTCCCCGTGCTACTGCCTCCGGGCCATGCATGGCTGGAGGGCTGGGGTTTCCTGGTCGGATGCCTCTTTCATCCGGCCGCCGGCAGGAGCGGCAACTCCGGTCGGCAGCCCTCCACTTACCGATTGGCCGGCCGAGCGCCGCGCCAGTAATCCAGATTCGTCCAGCCGGCGAACACCAGCCCCTGACTGTCCTCGCCGGCGCAGCGCACGATGGCCGCGCTTTCGCCGCGCGCGTCCGGCAGACCGATCAACCGCTTGAGATTCGGCGCGTAGCGCAACCTCCGGACGTCGGCGAACCACAGCACAGCCTCGAGGCAATCGCCAAAAAACAAGCGGCCAAGCCGCTCCCTGGTCTCCCCCGGGATCTCCCCGGCACTCCGGAGCGCCAACACGCGTTCGCGCTCCCCGGCCAGTCCGTCGACCAGCACCGGCTGGACGCGGTGCCGGTCCAGCCCCTCGAGCAGCTCCCGGAGCGGGACCATATCGAGCGCGGTCGTGTACTCGGGATCGAGCCAGGGCACGACCGGCCCATGTTCCACGGTCTCCGACGCATCGGCGCAGGCCTCGCCCGCATTCTCCCGGGCCGTCGGCGCGTCGCCTTCCGTCGCCGGCGCAGCCTCCGGCGCTTCCGCGCTCTCTCCGGCCGCGCCGCCATGCGCCTCTTTTCGTTCCCCCCCCTCCCTCAATGACGGCTTTCCAGGTGGCAAAAGTCCTGGCTGCAGCGCCGGCGGCAGGCCGGCAACGATCCAGGCGCGCAGATTCGCGCCCTCCTCGAAGGCCTCACCAGGATCCTTGCCCACCGGCACCGGCCAGCGCTTGGCGCGCGGAAAGCTGGCCATCCATCGGGCGCAACCCTTGGCCCCGGTCCCGTCCTTGCCCTCGGCATCCAGGGCAACCAGGATGGCCAGGGCCTCACGCAGGGTTTCGAGCACGCCGGCCTCGATCTTTTTGACCGTGGCCGTCATCACCGACACGGCCCCGGCCAGATCCCCGGCCTGATGGTGCAGCATGAGCGCGTCCAGTTCGGACTCGACCACGACAAAGGCCCGGGACGTCCGTCCCAGGATCATGGCGTCCATGGCGCTCCCCGGAATCACGTAATATTTCTTGTCCGCGCCGAATTCCCGGCGATCCGCTTCCGGACGACGGATGCGCAGCCGCAGCACCGGCCCCTCGGGATCATCCGAGGCGAGGTACGGGATCACGAGACCGCGCGGGATCCAAAACGTGGTCTTCTGCGTCGGCTTGCCATCCTTCCCTGGCTTGCCTTCGACTGGCGGCAGGCCCCACGACTTTCGCGGCCGGATGAGGCACGCGCGGCCCTTTTCCCCGGGATTCCAGCCCAGGCGGTAACGCTGGACCGCCTCGAGCGGCAGACCGCGGGCGGCCAGCCAGCCCAGTTCCGTCGGGTTGGCAAGCAATTGCTGGTGCGCCCAGGCGGCGAAGTCGCGGGCCTTTTTGGCCCACAGCTCGCCCGGCGACACGGCCGGCGCGGCCTCGAACCGGTCCTGGCCGGCGGCCGGTTTGGGGACACGGGGCAGCCCCACCCTGGCCCGCGTCGCTTCCATCCCCAGGTGGCGGCAGGCCTCGGCGTAGCCCATGCCCTCGTAGTCCCGCAGGAACTGGATGGCATCGCCGTAGGTCCCGCACTGGCGGCACCAGTAGCCGCCCCGCCCGTCATGGTCGTCCGGCTTGATCATGCAGCGGTCCGTTCCGCCGCAGGCCGGGCACGGCGCGGCCCACTCGCCGCCGGTTTTCTTTTTCGGCGTGAGGCCGTGCGCCTCGAACAATCCAAGCAGATCAGCGGCCATAGCGGCAATGTCCTGTCTGCATGGCAAGGTCCTGGCAATATCCTGGCAGTAACAGACCATATTTCTTATCTTTTTTAAGAAACAGGATGACAGGATAGGACATGATTGTATGCTCCGGGCCGAGGTTTGAACGTTTAGCCGGCATTACATGCCGGGGTCCTGATGTCCTGGCGCACCTCTCCATCCAGAGTCCGCGCCCCTTTCCGCCACCAGGACAATCCAGCGGGAAGGTCCTGGCGAAAGTCCTATGTCCTGGCGACAGGACGGATCATTTCCGCCACCGGGTACGGCTGTAACCGGTTTCTTTTTCAGCTTTTTTGTCGGGGTAGGCGTCTTCGGCTACAGGGTTGAGCTGCACGCCGTAGTAGTAGACCACGCCGCCCTTGCGATCCTTGTGGATCTTGCGCGTGAGCTGCTTGCCGAACGCATTCATGCTGGGGACGTATTTGCCCCGGTTCTTGGCGTACCAACGGGTGTAAAGATCGTAGATCTCGGTGGCGGAAACCCGGTCCTCGGGGACCGTCATGAGCAGGCATTCGTCCACGAAATCCTGCACATGGTCTTCTTCCCGCTGGTATTCCTCGGTGGCGGCCAGCACGCTTTGCGGAGGCGCTATGCCGTCGCGCTGCCACAGCAGGCAGCCCCGCACCAGCCAAGCCAGGATCCCGGGCAACTCCTGCTCCAGACGGTCCGGGATGGTGCGATCGCGCTGCCGCTCGTGCTCCCGCGTGGGGTTGTCGACGTAGCGGTACGGAAAATTGACCAGGCGCAGCCGGTCCCAGAAAGCGTACTCGTGGGCCCCGGCATGGGGCTTGTGGTTGGTGAGCAGGAACAGCGTGTGCGTCGGGTAGAAGCTCGACGGGTCGCGATCCCACATGTAGCGGCCGGTGAGGCGGTCGTCGCCGGACAGCCATTTCACGCGGGCGATGGAGAATCGACGGTTCTCATCGGACTCGGTGGCGTAGGCCACGCGCAGGCCGTTGAGCGACATGATGGTGGGCGTCGGTTTGTCCGCGTCCCGGGCCTGCCCCTGGTCCAGCAGTAATTCTGCCGGGATAGGCGCCATGTAGTCCCCGAGCACTTTGCCCAGGGTCTCGACCATGACGGTCTTGCCGTTCCGGCCGTCCCCAGCCAGCACCACGAAAAGCGGCTCGCACGACAAGCCTGTGATGGCATAGCCGAACACGCGCTGCAGGAACGCGGCGACGGCGGGATCATCACCGACGATTTCCTCGACGAACCCGGGCCACAGGGGACACGGCGCGTCGATCCCCTTCCACTCGACGCCGCAGGTGCGCTTGACCCGATCCCCAGGGCGCGCCTTGCGAAATTCCCCAGTATGCAGGTCCACAACACCGTTGGCCACGCCAAGCAGATACGGATCCGCGTCGAACTCCTCCATCCGCACCAGCAGGGGGTCCTCGTTCGACAGCGAAAAGCGAAGCGCGGCCGAAACCCCGGCCCCTTCCCGGAGGTCGTCGATGTTCTTTCGCAGTCGCTTCGACAGTTTTTGCAGCCGTTTCTCGGCCTCTTCATCCCTGGCCTGTTTCGCCTCGGCGATTTTTGTCTCAGTGTCGAGCCGCGTTTCCTCATACTTGGCGACAACTTCCTCGACCAACGCCTCGGCGCGGTAGACCGTGACCTGTTTCCAAAACGATCCGGTCCACTCGAACCACTGGCTTTTCAGTTCCGGGGCGCAAAGCAGCGCGCCCTTGAGCACTGCGGCAAAGAGCAGCCCGTCGCCTTTTTGTCCGGCGTAGAGGCAGCGTTTCACGAACTCGTGGGTAATGTCCGGAGCGGCATCCGGCGCTTCGGCCGCGCCCTCCTCTTTCACGCGTTCGTCCACCTGTTCGCGGACCTGGGCGAGTTCGTCCGGAGTCGGCGTCTTTTTGTCAGGCATGGGCAATCATCTCCAAAAGCTTGACCCGGCACGCCGAATGCCGCCGGGCATTTTTCCGTTTTTCCGCCAGATTTTTTCCGCAAAATTCCGCGACCACCCGCACCCAAGCGTGCGCGATGCTTCCGGGTTCCAGGAAGGACCCGCTGACGTCGTGAGCCAAGCCAATGCCGCCAGGACATCGCTGGTCAGTTTTGAAGAAAGAGAGGGGGGGCGACGAAATGAAGACCGCCTCGCTAGCGCTCGGCGGGATCGGTCGCGCCTTCAGGC
>JAFABC010000039.1 GCA_023426275.1 Pseudomonadota bacterium
CCGGGGGGCATCATGCCCCCCGGCGGAGAGGTCCAGGAGAGGCAGCGCCTCTCCTGGCCGCCGGAGGCGTCTACGCGTCCAATTGCTGGATGGCGTCGAGCCGCCAGTTGTCGCCGGGCTTGTCGTCGCGGCGCACGAAATGCCACACCTCGCGGACCTGCTCCGGCTGTCCGGCCGAGGGGTCCTCGCGCAGCAGCGTGTCGAAATAGGCCGAGGCGATGGTCAGCGGGGCCTGCTGCCGCACTTCCAACAGCTTGGCGTCCACCAGCAACACGTCGACCGGCGTGGGGGTCGGGTCCTCGGCCGCCTGCTTGCGCACGTCCGCCATGAAGGCCGGCGTGGCAAAGGCTTCGATATCGGCCAGATCCCGCGCGGCCCAGGAGCGTTGCAGGCGGGCGAACAGCGTCTTGGCCCCGGAGAGAAACTCCTCGGCGTCAAAGCCGGGGGGGAGCGTCGGTCCGGCGGTCGCGGCCGGTTCGGACGGGGCGTCCAGATTGGACCAGCCGGCCCCGGCGGCCTGCCCCATGGGGGGATCGTTACGCAAGGGCGTGGCCTCGTAGGTCCGGGCCATGGACGGTCCGGAATCCGTGGCCGCCCGGCGCGAACGCAGAAAGCGGAACAGCAGGAACAGTCCGCCGCCGATCAGCAGCAGGTCGAGCAGTCCCGGTCCGCCATAGCCGCCATGTCCCCCGCCAAACAGCATGGAACCCACCAGGCCGCCGACCAGCAGGCCGCCGAGCATCCCGCCCATTCCCGGCCGGGAAAACAGGCCGCCCTTCCCGCTCTGGGGAGCGGCGGTCGTCTGGCGCTGGGCCTGCTGGGAGCCGAAAAAGCCGCCCGGCGCGCCCGTGTTGGGACGGGTGGTGGTGGAAAAGGACTGGCGGTTGCCGACGGAGCGGCCGCCGCCCAGCCGTTTGGCCACGGCATTGTCCAGGGACAGGCACAACAAGAGAAACACAGCCATCAGTAACCCGGTGGCCTTGCGCACGATACTCCTCCTTTGGCGCACACCCGGCAGGCCATTTTCCACCTGCCGGAAAATCCGGAAACCCTGCCGCGCCACAGTGTCGCACGGTCCTTACACGGGCCGGACGGACAGACCGCCGGCCGGACACGCCGCGCGGCAACCGCCCCACAGGGTGGTTCCGCGCGCGACAGGTTCCGTTGTCACATAAATATCAGGCGGACAGGGGGAGGCGTCAAGGGAAACCGGTTCACATGGAACATTGTTTAGGCGAAAGCGGCACGGCGAAGTCCGAGACAAACGGCTTGGCGGCGAAGGTCGTCCCCTCCCGGGGCACGATGGCCGCCGGCCGGCCCAGGCTGCCGTGGCGGGCGGTGAGCACGGCCGCGTCGAATTCCAGCACCAGCGGCGTGATCTCCCGGTCGCCGTCGCCGCAGATGCTTTCGCGCACCAGGGGTGCGACCTCGATGCACGAGCCGTCGGGCAGCCGGGCGGACAGGCTCGTGCGCACCGTGGCGATACGCGTCACCGCGCCGGCCGGGGAAAAGGCCAGGGAATTCTCGTCGCCGCTGATGCCCACGGCGTCGGGATCGAAGGCCCAGACCTTCCCGACCGGGGTCGGCGTTTCCAGCGGCCGGGCCGGCTCCAGGGAGCGCAGCTCGCCGGTGGCGTGAAAGCTCAGTCCCAGCCGGACCGGGGCGTTGCCCACGGGCGTCGGCACGGTGACCACCTCGCCGGGCCACAGGGTCAGGCTGCGCAGCATTCCCTGCGCATCGAAGGCCGCGGCCACGAACTTGGACGCCAGGGGACCGATCGGCGTGTCCAGGCGCAGGACCTCGGCCAGCCGGGCCTCGTCGGCCTCGGTCCAGTAGCCGGACAACTTGCCGTTTAAGGGAAACACCCGGGCCACGGCCCCGTTGGCATGAAACGTCACCAACTCGGCCGGTATCGCCCCCGCCGGCGTCTCCACCACGGTGCGCGTTTCGAGCGGCAGGGAGCGCACCTGTCCGTTGGCGTGAAAGGTCAGCGGCGGCTGGTGCATCCGTCGCGAATCATCGATGGTGTATTGGGGAACGAGGCGGCCCAGGGAGGTTTCCAGGGCCACGGGCCCATGCACGTACATGGCCTTGATGCCGCCGTCGGGATAGGTATCCGGGCGGCCAGCAATGGGGAGCGATCCATACGCTGTGGTGACGGTTTCCATGATTCATGGGAGCTGCAATAAACAAACCAACGAATAACTCCTGTTATTTCAACGCATCGAAAGACCACTTTCACGCAAAACCGACAAAACTGTTCCTCCCCACGACAAAAACGTCCTCCCGGCCGCGTCATACGCCCGTAACCCGCCCCTCCCATACTGGCCGCGTCGCACCTGCAACCAGCGAGGCCGCCATGCTGACCTTCGCCCATTCCACCTATTTCCACGATCTCCTGGCCAGCTTTTCGGCCGGGGTCGTCATCGCCAACGTCAAGGGGCTGGTCTACGCCTCCAACGAGGCCGCCGCCGCCCTGCTCGGCGAAACCGCCGCCACCCTGGCCGATCCGGACCGGGCCCGCACCATCATCGCCCGCACCGACAGCCCCCGGCAGGTGGCCCGGTTCCTGGCCGCGCCCATCAAGCACGGCCGCAAGCCCGAGCCCATCACCGTGATCTACCGCCACCCGGACGGCCGGGACCGCCATTTGCGCCTGTCCGGCTCGCTGCTTTTGGAAAACGACAAGATTTTCGGCATCCTGCTCGAAATAAACGACATGACGGAGATCTTCACCCTGCACGCCCGGGAGCGCGACATGCTGCTCGGCGTCCAGGCCGCCCAGCGGGAACGCATCGAGAGCCTGCGCCACTTCTCCCTGGCCATCGCCCATCAGATCCGCAATCCCCTCATGATCATCGGCGGCTTCACCGGCCGTCTGCTGCGCCGCCACGGCCCGGACGACGCCGAAGGCGAGTCCCTGGCCATGATCCTCGACGGCGCCAAGCGCCTGGAGGCCGTGGTGCGCGCCGTATCGGCCTACGCCCGCACGCGCGAGCCCAGGCCGGTCATGGCCGACCCCGCCGACCTGCTCACGCGCGCCCTGGAAACGGCCCGGGCCCGCACCGGCAGCCGCGCCCCGCTCGTGCTGGACGCCGCCGTGGGGCTCGTGCGCCTCGACACGGAGCTGGCGGTGGAAGCGCTCACAGAACTGCTCGCCAACGCCCTGGAGGCCATGGCGGCCGACGACGCGCCCGGAGCGGCCATTACCGCGCGCTGCAAGCGGGAAGGGAAAGGAATGTGTTTCGAGGTGGCCGACCAGGGACCGGGCCTGCCCGAGGACATCCGGCCCTTTGCCTTTGATCCGTTTTTCACCACCAAGGCCGTGGGCGTGGGCATGGGCCTGCCCATCGCCAAACGCGCCGCCGAGGAACTCGGCGGCAGCCTGAGCCTGACGCCGGGACCGGCCGGCGGCTGTCTCGCCCGGCTGCTCCTGCCGGCGGACGGCGATCCGCATCCGACCGGAGCGGACGGGGGAAAAGCGAAATAAAGAGGCCTCGGGCGGCCGGGAGGGGGCGATCCCCCTCCCGGACCCTCCCGGATGGGGAGAACCCGTGCCTGTCGGCGGCGGGATCAGTCTTCGAGAAACGCGCTTTCGTGGCGCGCGGCCACCATGTACGGACGCCCCATGTCTTCGAGCAGGGACTTGCAGTGCACGCACAAGGTGGCCGTGGGCTGGGCGCGCAACCGGGCTTCGCCGATCTCCTCGCCGCATTCCTGGCAGATGCCGTACTCGCCCTCTTTGACCCGGCCGAGCGCCTCCCGGATCTCGCCAATGAGCTGGCGGTCCCGCTCGCGCATGATGATGCCCATATGGCGGTCGGATTCGGCCGTGGCCCGGTCCGTGACATCGGCGAAATTCGCCACTTCCTGCGACATGACGTCAAGGGCGTCGCGCGACTGGCCGATAAGGGTTTCGAGCATGTCGCTTAACACCTTCTTGAACCGATCCACATCAAGCTGTCCCATGGCGTGTCTCCACTTGGCGAAGGGTTGTCAGGTCCCCGGCCCCGGGGCTCCCCCGGGAACCGAGCGTTATCCCTTTGCCTGAGGCAGATAAACCCACGGTGACGGCCAGATGGAGAGTGCGTGACGACGCCCCCGGAGGCACACGGCAAAATCTGCCCGCCACACCCCCCGGACATACCCTCTTTCCCAAACGACATCAGGATGTTGGCCTTTCTGGCAGCCTTCTTGCTTTATCCGGGGCAGCACGCCGCTTTTTCCCGAAAGCGGCCGAACCTGCCGCCCGGAGGCGCACAGCATGGCCACAACCACATCCCTTAGCACCGATCAGGTCGTCAACTGGGCCTACCAGTACAGTCTGGCCTGCGGGAAGCTCACGGCCGCCGAAAGCGCGGCCAGTTCCTCGGCCTCGCGCAGCCAGGACATCGCCGCCGCCAAGGCCGATTTCAACGCGACCATGAAGAGCCTCGTGCCCGCGGAAGCCCAAAGCAGCGTGCAGTTCCAGTACATGGACGCCCTGACGCAATACAATACGGATATGGCCGCCGCCGGCACCGAGGCCGAACGGCAGGCCGCCCTGACCAATCTGTATTCCAACCTGGAAGGTCTGACCCTGCCCACGGCCACCTCGGCCACCCTCGACGACCTGGCCACCGACACCCAGACCATCCTGTCCAACGCCGCCGCCAACATCGCCTCCATGGTCTCCAACGCCGGCAGCGCCTGGCTCGAAACCGTGGCCAGCGGGGCAAACATCTTAAACAGCCAAGCCGCCAGCCTCACCAGTTCCCTCGAAGCGCTCATGACCGAACTCGGGCTGGACACCTCGGGCCTCACCACGCCGACCATCAGCACCACAGCCGCCTCCACCTTCGCCGCCGCCTCGGCCAACGCCGCCACCAACGGCACGCCCGGCTCGATCCTCAATTCCGCCCTGGTCGGCTACCTTCTCGCCGAACAAGCCTCCACCGCGACAGATTCAGGATGATAAGAAAAGAAGCAAAAAAATCGGGGCGCTGCCCCGAAC
>JAFABC010000072.1 GCA_023426275.1 Pseudomonadota bacterium
ACTTTCGAGGGGGACCGGGGGGCATCATGCCCCCCGGCCGCCGGAGGCATCTTCGTCGTTGCCTTTTGAGACCCGTCCGCTGGTCCTAACCCTCCGGTTCCAGTCACGAAAAAGTCGAAGGAGTGGCGTGCATTCCGCATGTTGCTATGGTATTGGGCTGTCAACCGTGCACCGTGTTTTTGCCCAATTCTCGATCAAGGAGGCCCTCCATGCCCGAACAGGCAGCCACCGAGACGCACAAAACTCCCTCCGAAATCATGCAGGAGCTCAACACCTCGCCGGCCGGCCTGACCGGTGCGGAAGCGGCCAAACGGCTGGCGGCGGACGGCCCCAACGCCCTGCCGGAAAAAAAGGTCAATCCGCTGCTGCGGATTTTCAGCTACTTCTGGGGGCCCATTCCCTGGATGATCGAAGCGGCGGCCGTGCTGTCCGCCGTGGTCGGGCACTGGGCCGATCTGACCATCATCCTGGTCCTGCTGGTTTTTAACGCGGCCATCGGCTTTTTCGAGGAACACAAGGCCGAAAACGCCCTGGCCGCGCTGAAAAACCAGCTGGCCCTCAAGGCCCGGGCGCTTCGCGACGGGGCCTGGGGCGAGGTGGACGCCGCCGATCTCGTGGCCGGCGACGTGATCCGCCTGCGCCTGGGCGACGTGATCCCGGCCGACGCCGTCTGTCTGGAGGGCGACTACCTGAGCGTGGATCAGGCGGCGTTGACCGGCGAATCCCTGCCCGTGGCCAAAAAGGTCGGCGACACCGTCTATTCCGGAGCGGTGGCCAAGCAGGGCGAGATGGTGGCCGTGGTCACGGCCATCGGCGCCAACACCTTTTTCGGCAAGACGGCCAAGCTGGTGTCCTCGGCCGGCTCGGTGTCCCATTTCCAGAAAGCCGTCATGACCATCGGCAACTACCTCATCTATCTGACCCTGGCCCTGGTGGCCGTGCTCATTTTGGTGGGGCTGGACCGGGGCGAAAAGATTCTGGAGCTGGCCCAGTTCGCGCTCATCCTGACCGTGGCCGCCATTCCCGTGGCCATGCCGGCCGTGCTGTCCGTGACCATGGCCGTGGGCGCGCTGGCCCTGTCCCGGCTCAAGGCCATTGTCTCGCGGCTGGAGGCCATCGAGGAAATGGCCGGCATGGACATCCTGTGTTCGGACAAGACCGGCACACTGACCCAGAACAAGCTGACGCTTGGCGAACCCATCGTGTTCGGCGTCAAGGACGGCGCGGAACTGATCCTCATGGGCGCGCTGGCCTCCAAGGCCGAGGACCGCGACGCCATCGATCTGGCCATCCTGTCGAGCCTGCCCGATGCCAAGGTGCTGGAAAGCTATAAGCAGACGGCCTTCACCCCCTTCGATCCGGTGGGCAAGCGGACCGAGGCCGCCATCACCGACGCCTCGGGCGCGTCGTTCCAGGTGACCAAGGGCGCGCCGCAGGTGGTCATGGGGCTGTGCGGGCTTTCGACCGGGGATGCCGCCAGGGCCGAGGCCGTGGTGAACGATCTGGCCGCCAAGGGCTCGCGCACGCTCGGCGTGGCCCGCAAGGACGGGCAGGGGAGTTGGACGTTTTGCGGCATCCTGCCGCTTTCCGACCCGCCGCGCGAGGATTCGGCCTCGACCATCGCCAAGGCCGGCGAACACGGCATCGCCGTCAAGATGGTCACCGGCGACAACACGGCCATTGCCCGGGAAATCTCCCGGGAACTGGGACTTGGCACGGAGATCGTGCCGGCCGGCAGCTTTTTCGCCGCCGATGCCGACGTGTCCCGCCTGGGGACGGATATCGAGACGCGCATCGAATCGGCCGACGGCTTTGCCCAGGTGTTTCCCGAGCACAAGTACGGCATCGTGCGGGCGTTGCAGGACCGGGGGCATCTGGTCGGCATGACCGGCGACGGCGTCAACGACGCCCCGGCCCTCAAGCAGGCGGACGTGGGCATTGCCGTGTCCGGGGCCACGGACGCGGCCCGGGCCGCCGCCGACCTCGTGCTGACCGCGCCCGGCCTGTCGGTCATCGTGCAGGCGGTGGAGTACGCCCGGCGCATCTTCGAGCGCATGAATTCCTACGCCATCTACCGCATCACCGAGACCATCCGCATCATGTTCTTCGTGGTGCTGGCCATCCTGGTCTACAATTTCTATCCCATCACGGCCGTCATGATCATCCTGCTGGCGCTTTTAAACGACGTGCCGATCATGACCATCGCCTACGACAACACCTATCTCGACCCCAATCCCGTGCGCTGGGACATGCGCCGGGTGCTCACCCTGTCCACGGTCCTGGGGTTTATCGGCGTTATCGAGACCTTCGGTCTGCTCATCCTGGCCAAGACCTATCTTCTGCTCGATCTGCCCCAGATTCAGTCCTTCGTCTTCCTGAAGCTGGCCGTGGCCGGCCATCTGACCCTGTTCGTGGCCCGCACCCGCAAGCCCTTCTGGGCCAGACCCTGGCCCGCGCCGGCCATGATCTGGTCGGCCCTGGCCACCAAGATTCTGGCCACGGCCTGCGTGGGCTTCGGCTGGTTCGTGGCCGCCGTGCCCTGGGAATACGTGGGGCTGATCTGGGCATACTGCCTTGTCTGGTTCGTTATCGAAGACTGGGCCAAGCTTATCGTGTATGATCATCTGAATCTGACGAGTCCGGGACATCGGCGTTTTCTTGGCCGCATCAACCGGCTGCTGCATCCGGCGGCCGGCAGGGGCGCGGCACGTTTCTAAAGGCAACCGTCCCATCAAGGAGCACGCGCCATGCCACTTTTTACGGAACTGGCCGCCCATGCGGCTCTGGCCGAGCATTACGAACAGGTCAAGGATCTGCACATGCGCGAGCTGTTCGCGGCCGATCCCGACCGGTTTTCGCGGTATTCCCTGCGCCTGGGGGATATCTTGTTCGATTATTCCAAAAACCGGGTGACGGACAAAACCATGCAGCTGCTCTTCGCCCTGGCCCGGGAGGCCGGGGTGGAGGCCCGGCGCGACGCCATGTTCGCCGGGGAAAAGATCAACCGGACCGAGGACCGGGCCGTGTTGCACGTGGCCCTGCGCAACCGCTCCAACCGGCCGATCCTGGTGGACGGCGAGGACGTGATGCCGGAGGTCAACCGGGTGCTGGCGCAGATGCGCGATTTCTGTTCGCGCGTCCATTCCGGCTCCTGGAAGGGCTATAGCGGTCGAAAAATCACTGATGTGGTCAATATCGGCATCGGCGGCTCGGACCTCGGGCCGCAGATGGCCTCCCTGGCCCTGGCCCATTATGCCGTGCCCGGCATCACGGCCCATTTCGTCTCCAACGTCGATGGCACGCATCTGGCCGAGACGTTCAAGCGGGTCTCGCCCGAAACGACGCTTTTCATCATCGCCTCGAAGACCTTCACCACCCTGGAAACCATGGCCAACGCCCACACGGCCCGGGATTGGTTTTTGGCCCACGCCCGGGACGAGTCGGCGGTGGCGCGGCATTTCGTGGCCCTTTCCACCAACGCCGCCGCCGTGTCCGCCTTCGGCATCGACACGGACAACATGTTCGCCTTCTGGGACTGGGTCGGCGGGCGCTATTCCCTGTGGTCGGCCATCGGTCTGTCCATCGCCCTGGCCGTGGGCTTCGACAACTTCGAGCGGATGCTCGAAGGCGCGCACGCGGCCGACGAGCATTTCCGGACCGCGCCGCTGGAGCGCAACATCCCCGTCATCATGGGGCTGCTCGGCATCTGGTACAACAACTACTTCGGGGCCCAGACCCAGGCCATCCTGCCCTACGACCAGTACCTGACGCGCTTTGCCGCCTATTTCCAGCAGGGCGACATGGAAAGCAACGGCAAGTCCGTTTCCACCGACGGCCGGTTCGTGGACTACACCACCGGTCCCATCATCTGGGGCGAACCCGGCACCAACGGCCAGCACGCCTTCTACCAGCTCATCCATCAGGGCCGGAAACTCATCCCCTGCGACTTCCTGGCCGCCGCCCGTAGCCACAATCCCCTGGGCCGGCATCAGGACATGCTGGTGTCCAACTTCTTCGCCCAGACCGAGGCGCTCATGCGGGGCAAGACCGTGGAGGAGGCGCGCAACGAACTGGCCGGCAAGGGCTACGCGCCCGAGCAATTGGAACTGCTCTCCCGGGCCAAGTCGTTTCCCGGCAACCGGCCGACCAACTCCTTTCTCTACGAAAGCCTCGATCCCAAAACCCTGGGCACGCTCATCGCCCTCTACGAGCATAAGATCTTCACCCAGGGCACCATCTGGAACATCAATTCCTACGATCAGATGGGCGTGGAGCTGGGCAAGGTGCTGGCCGGCACCATTCTCAAGGAATTGGAAGACGCCAGGCCCGTGGCCTCCCATGACTGTTCGACCAACGGGCTTATCAATTATTACAAAGAATTACGCTAGACACTGCGGCGCATCGCGCCGTGAAACACCTTTCCCTCCGAGGGGGACCGGGGGGCATGATGCCCCCCGGCCGCCGGAGGCATTCCGCACGCTGATTTTCCTGTCACAGGCCGTGTTGGGCCGGGTCGGGCTCCAGGCAGGCTTCGCCGCAGACGTCGAGATAATCGTCCACGGCTTCTTCGAACGCCTGTTGCAGGGCCTCGGGCGTGTCGCCGTGAAAGGTCACCACGTCGCGGATGCCGGCGATGTGCCCGTGCAGGATGCCGTCCTCGATCTGGCATTCCAGGCAATACCCTTTGTAGGTCGCGTAGCAGGCGTCGGTAGCCATGCCGTCTCCTCGCTGTTTCAGGCGGTCGCGCCGGCCCGGACGAGAAATTCCCGGACATCGGCGGCGCAGCCCTTGCCCAGCACGTTTTCCGGGTGCGGCCGGTGGAAAAAGCCTTTGACCCCGCCAAGCAGGAAGCGGACCCGCGAACCGGCGGTTTTCTGGCGGTTGTGAATTTCCCGGCCGCCCAGGGCGCGGATGAGCGCCGTCACGTCGCTCCAGGCGATGTCGGCCCGGGGCGGCATGGTAAAAAGCGCCTGCCAGGTGCGCAGCCGGGCGCTGTTGAGTTTGGTGGCCGGAGGCGGAACGGTGGGGGCGACGGACGGGACCATGATTCCAGGCGCGCCGGTGCTATCCGGCCGGTTCGGGGGGGCGGCGCCAGCCGGTGACCAGGGCCACGGCCTTGATGCCTTTTTTTTCGCCGGTAAACCCGAGGCCTTCCTCGGTGGTGGCTTTGACGTTGACCCGGGATTTGTCCAGCCCGAGCAGGGCGGCCACGTTCAGGCGGATGGCCTGGGCATGGGGCCCGATGCGCGGAATCTGGGCGATGATGGTCAGGTCCACATGGCTGATGGTCAGGCCCTGTTTCCGGGCCAGCACGAGTGCTTCGCTGACGAAGACCCCGGAGGCCATGTTGTCGAAGGCCGGATCGGCATCCGGGAACAGCGTGCCGATGTCGCCCGCGGCCACGCAGCCGAGCAGGGCGTCGACCAGGGCGTGGAGCAGCACGTCGCCGTCGGAGTGGGCCAGCACCTCGGGCGCGCCGAGGATGGGATAGCCGCCGAGCTTCATGGGCCGGGCGGGTTGTTTGCCCGGATGATTCGGATCGGCGTAGCGGTGGACGTCGTAGCCGTAGCCGACCACGGGCACGGCGGCGGAAGGGGGCGCGGCGAGCAAGGTCAGGTCCTCGGGATTGGTGATTTTGCGGTTTTCGGGCGTCCCCGGGACGGTGTGGACCGGGCGGCCCAGGTGCTCGACCAGACTGGCATCGTCGGTGACGCAGAAATCCTCGTCGGCATGGGCAAAAGCCTCGCACAGCAGGGAGACGGCAAATCCCTGGGGGGTCTGCACGGCGGCCAGGGCGTTGCGGTCGAAGGTGCGCATCACGCAGCCGTCGCGCACTTCCTTGATGGTGTCCGTGACGGGCAGCACCGGGATGACGGCGTCCTGACCGGCGTCCAGGGCGTCCAGCACCCGGCCGACAAGCGGGGCGTCGGCAAAGGGGCGGGCCGCGTCGTGGACGAGCACCCGGTCGCAGTCGCCGGGCAGGGCGGCCAGACCGTTTCGCACGGAATCCTGACGCCGTACCCCGCCGGCGACCGCCTGCAGGGCGACCCCGGGATCGTGTCCGGCGCGCAGGCTGTCCAGCTCGGTCCGGGCCGCGTCCAGATCGGCCGGCGGGAACACGACCACGATGCCGGCCATTGCCGGGACGCGGGCGAAGGTCCGTAGCGACCGCCAGTAGAGCGGGCTGCCCTCCAGGCGCAAAAACTGCTTTTTGACGCCGCCCGAGGCCTGGGCCAGACGGGTTCCCGACCCGGCGGCGAGCAGCACGGTCCACACGGACACGGCGATTCCTTTGGTTTGGCGGTAAAAAAAGGGGAGCCGGCCGATAAGCCGGGTTCTGTTCCCCGGAAGTTCCGGGGCGGTCGTCATTCCTCTAGGACCACGATTACTCGCGGCCTCAAGCAACCTACCCGAGGGCACGGCCGGGCCAGCCTTGACGCCCTCCTATTTGGTTTTGCTCCGAACGGGGCTTGCCGAGCTTGCCGCGTCACCGCGACAACTGGTGGGCTCTTACCCCACCGTTTCACCCTTACCCGCGCCGGCGGGCGCGGGCGGTTTGCTTTCTGTGGCGCTTTCCCGGGATCGCTCCCGCTGGGGGTTACCCAGCGTCCCGCCCTGTGGAGCCCGGACTTTCCTCCCCGGACCAAAAGGCCCGCGACGACGACCTGTCCGACTCCCCAACTCCTCATAAGTCCCTTTGGGCGCTTCGTCAAAGCGGCCGTGAGGCCGCTTGTGCCCCGGCGTGGCCGATGATAGTTTGCCATTCTGCGGGATCATGGGGATCGCGTGTCGAGGAGGAGTGGATGCGTGCGTTGCTTTTGGCGCTGTTGTTGTCAGGCGTGGCTTGTCCGGCCCTGGCTACGGACTGGGTTTTGCTGGCCGCCCATGATGACGAATCCGTGGCGCTTTTTTACGACCCGCACTCGGTGCGGGTTTCCGGCGATATCGTCCATGTCCGGGTGAAACGGGTTTTTTCCTGGCAGGAGGGCCGGGACCTGGGCGGGGAGCACGGCTTTTCCGGCCCGGTCGCCTATTCCGTGGAGCAGGTGGTCCTGGACTGCGCTGCCGAGCGGCTGACCCGGCGTTCCGCCGTGTGGGTCGGCGTCGGGGGCAAGATGCTCGACCGGACCGCGCCGTCCTCGGGCAACCGGTGGATCCGGATGCACCCGGGAGGCTTCGGCCGGGCGCTGTGCGACGAATTGGACTGAGCCGCAAGCCTCGAGAAGGAGGGCGTATGGGACGCTTGTTCGCACCGGCCGTCTGCGCGCTGGCGTTGCTGCTGGCGGTTCCCGTCCGGGCGCAAACCGACCGGGACGCGCCCTATGCCGCGCTGCTGGCCCGTTTCGTCCATGATGGCGTGGTGGATTACGCCGGCCTGAAAGGCAGTGAGGCGCAGCTCGACGCCTACCTGGACGTGCTGGCCAAAACGGATGCGGACGCCTTGTCGCGGGACGCGCAGTTCGCCTTTTACATCAACGCCTACAACGCCTGGACCCTCAAGCTCATTCTCGAACACTACCCCGGCATCCGGTCCATCAAGGACGCCGGGAGTTTTTTTCGTTCGCCCTGGAAACGCGATTTCGTGCGGCTGCGCACGGGAACCGTCAGCCTCGACGATATCGAACACGGCATCCTGCGGCCGCGCTTTCATGACCCCAGGGTGCATTTCGCCGTCAACTGCGCGTCCAAAAGCTGTCCGCCCCTGGCCGGCCTGCCGTATCGCGGCGCAACCCTCGACGCCATGCTCGATGCCGTCACCCGGGCCTTTCTCAACAACCCGGCCAACACCTTTTTCAAGGACGGCCGGCTCCATGTGACCCGCATTTTCGACTGGTACGGCGAGGACTTCGGCGGCCCGGCCGGGGTGTGGGCCTTTGTGCGCCGCTTTGCCGCCCCGCCCCTGGCCGCGCAAATGGACGCCGCCACGGACCGGACGCTGGTCTATACGCCCTACGACTGGTCGCTCAACGGCCGCTAGGCCATGCCGGTTGCCCGAATGGCCGCCCTTGCCGCGCGTTGTTTCCGTTTTTTCCCATCGACCGTGCCGGGCTTTGGGGTAAAACGGCAGGACGCGCGTTGGCTGGCGCTTCTGTCCGGATGTCTCCTGGCGCTGGCCCTGTGCGGTCGGTTCGAGGCCGGACGGGGTCTGTACGCCATTACCTGGGCCGCGTCCTTTGCCGTCCTGGGGCTGGCCGCCCAAAAAATCGTCTGGCCGCGACGCGGTCTGACCGTGCTGCTGCTTCTTGGCCTGGGGCTGGCGCTGCGCGCGCTTTTTATCTGGTGCTGGCCGGCGGATTCCGACGTCAACCGCTACATCGTCGAAGGGGCACTGCAACTGGCGGGGGGCAATCCCTATGCGCTTGCCCCGGCCGATCCGCGTGTGGCCGCAATGTTGCCCGAAGCGGTCCGTTCGGTCCTGCCCGGAGTCAACCATGCGGAGCTGTCCGCCGCCTATCCGCCCCTGGCCGAGCTGTATTGCCGGCTGGTGTCTTTGCTGCTTCCCTCCGCCTTCGGCTTCAAGCTGGCCGCCGCCCTGGCCGATTGGCTCGGCTGCCTGGGCCTGGCCATCTGGTGCTGGCGGCGGGGCGGGAGCCTTGGCCCGGTGCTGCTGATGGCGGCCAATCCCTTGTCCCTGGTCATGGCCGCGGGCGAGGGCCATCTCGACGCCGCCATGGTTCCGCTTGTGCTGCCGGCCATCGCGGCCTTTGCCGCAAAACGCGACGCCTGGGGCTTTGTGTGCCTGGGCGCGGCCGGCATGATCAAATATCCGCTGCTGGTGCTGGCGCCGTTTTTCATGACCGGGGCCAATGCCAAAAAAACGGTCTGGACGCTGGCGCCGCTTTTGCTGTTCGGCTGGTACGTCGGAGCGGGGGCCGGGTTTTTCACCTCCCTGGCCGCCTTTGCCGCCTACGTTGCCCATGGCGGGCCGGTCGCGGCCGTGTTGTGGCCGGTATTCGGGCGCGGCGCGCCGCTGGTTTCGGTGGGCGTCGGCGCGCTCCTTTTGACCGGATTGTGGCTGGCCATGCAGGACCGGCGTCGCGGCCCCCTGGCCGCCCTGACCGTGACCCTGGCCTGCCTGCCCACGCTGTACCCCTGGTACTTCCTGCCGCTGGTGCCGTTGTGGGCCATGCGGCCGAACCGGGCGATCTGGTGGCTGCTGGCCGCCCAGGGCGTGGTCACCGCGCCCACGTGGCTGCGGGCTTCGGGCCTTGGCGGCGAGGGCTGGGCCCTGGCCCTGGTCTGGCTGCCCTCTCTGGTCCTGGCCGTGCGGGGCTGGTTTCGCCCGGGCCTGCTTGTGCCGACAGGACGGGCGTTCGGCCCGGTCGGGGCCCTGGCCGTGGTCATCCCGACCCGAAACGAAGCCGATCGCCTGGGCGGCTGTCTGGCGGCCCTGGCTCCGGCCGTGGCCGATGGTGTGGTCGCGGAGGTGGTGGTGGCCGACGGCGGCTCCGAGGACGCCACGGCGGCTGTCGCCCGGGAGCATGGCGCGCGGGTGGTCGTGGGGCAGGGCGGTCGCGGCGGCCAGCTCGCGGCCGGGATCGCCGCCTGCCGGGCCGGGGCGGTGCTCGTGATCCATGCCGACGCCGTCTGCCGGCCGGACGTGCCGGGCCGGGTGTTGCGCGCCCTGGCCGACGCGCCCTGCGCCGCCGGCGGGGCCGTGGGCATGCGCTTTGCCCGGGCCGGGTTCCCCCTGGCCGTCATTGGCTGGCTCAACGCCCTGCGGGCCCGGGCCACGGGCATCGCCTTTGGCGATCAGGGCCAGTTTTTCCGGCGGGAGGCGCTGGACGGTGCCGGGGGCTTTCCGGCCATGGCGCTGATGGAGGACGTGGAACTTTCCCTGCGGTTGGCGGCGGCCGGGGAAACGCTTTTTTTGGGCGGCGGCGTCACCGTGTCGCCGCGCCGCTGGGCCGGGGAGGGCTTTTGGAGCCGGACGACGGACGTGCTGCGGCTTTTTTTCGCCTATCTGGCTGAACGCCGCCTGGGGCTGGCCGATCCTGCGGGCGCGCGGTATTTCCTGCGCTATTACGGCCGGATGCCTACCACACGGTGATGTAGCCCAGGGGGGCCAGATCCCAGGTGCGGCCGTAGACGTGGACGGTCTTGGTCGGATTGCCCCGGGCGTCGACGAGCGTCCCGCCGGCATGGAGCCAGCCGAGCAGTCCCCCGGCCAGATTGGCCACGGGCAGGCCGTCCTTGGCCTGGGCCGCGGCCCACAGGCCGCTGCGGTAGCCGATGGTGCAGTAGGCCACGGCCGTCTTGTCGGCGTAGCGGCCCGGATCGGCCAGATACTCCTGGGCGGTCACGGCCCCGGGCAGGGTGGACACGGCCCGTTCGGCCGGCTCCCGCACGTCGATGGGCAGGAGTTTGCCCTGCCGCCACAAGGCCACGGCCTCTTCGGCCGTGATTTCCGCAACCTGCGGAAAATCCTTTTTATATTCGGCGTAGAGTTCGTACACCCGGGCCTTGCGGCCGGCGTTGTCCGCCGGCGGCTTGGAACAGCCGGAAACGGCGAGTAAAACCAGCGTGGCCAGGAGCATGGCCGGGATGATGCGGGCAGCGCGGGACATGTTCAGTTCCTTCGATCGGTGTCCGGGGCGTCGGATATGTGCGTGACCTGCCGCCGCCGGCGGCAGGACTCGGGCAGTCAGGTTCCCCCGGAACCGGCTTTTTTCCCTGTCAGGCAAAACAGAACCAGCCCGACAATGATGGCCCCCATGAGCAGCAGGTATCCCATGGAGGGAGCGCCTATCATGCTTGGCCCCGGGAGTCGATGGCCGGGCCGGATGACAGGGGCGGTGAAAGCCTATAAGGATGGCAACCGTCCGCTGTTATCACGATCAATCTGTGGAGGATCCATGCGCAAGTGGAAATGGGTGATCGCCCCTGTTCTGGTTGCCGCCCTTGCCGGTCAGGCCCGGGCGGATGACGAGGTGGAACGCGTGCGCGCCGTTTTGCAACAACACCCCGAAATCATCCTTGAAGCCATCAAGGCCCAGGGACCGGCCGTGCTGGACGTCATCGAGACGGCGGCCAGGGCCCGGCAAAAGGAAAAGGAGCGCGAGCGGTTCGCCATCGAACTGGCCAACCCCCTTACGCCGAAAATCGAGGCCGGCCGCGCCACCCTCGGTCCCAAGGACGCCCCGGTCACCATTGTCGAGTACTCGGATTTCCTGTGCCATTTCTGCGCCCAGGCCGCGAGCACGGTCAAAAAGCTCACCCAGGAGCATCCCAAGGACGTGCGGCTGGTCTACAAGCACTTCGCCACCGGGAAAAACGACGTCCGTGCCGCCCTGTATTTCGAGGCCATCAACCTGCAGGACCCGAAAAAGGCCTGGACTTTCATGGACAAGGTTTTCTCGCGGCAAAAGGATGTGGCCCAGCAGGGTGACGCGGTCCTGACGTCCATTGCCAAGGAAGTCGGCGTGGACATGCCCCGGCTGACCAAGGATCTGCAACGCAAGGATCTGGCCGACCGCATCGCGGCCGATGTCAAGGAAGCCCGGGAGTTCGGCTTCACCGGCACGCCCATTTTCCTTATCAACGGCGCCCCGGTGCGCGGAGCCGTGCCCTACGAGGTGCTCGAGGAATTTGTCTCCGTGGCCAAGAATCCCAAGGCCGCGGCCGTGACCGACGGCAAGTCCTGATGACGCGCGCGCCCCGGACGGGACTTGTCATCGGGGCGCGGGGGGCCTATTTGTCACAAAGGCCGGGTCAGTCCGGCCGGAGTCGCCTATGCCGAGCGTCAGACAAATATTGGTCCAAAATGTCATCAAAACCCTGCCGGTGGGGCTGGTGGTGCTCGATCCCAAGGGGTCGATCATGGTGGCCAGCCCCTCGGCCGGGGCGCTTTTGGGCCTGCCGGAGGGGTCCCTGGAAGGCGGGGACTGGCAGGTGCTCAAGCGGCCCGAACCGGCCAACGAACATTTCAACCGCATGTTGCGCGATGCCGTGGAGACCGGCCGGGCCTTCAGGCATTGCCTGATCGAGTACCAGCGTCCCGACGGGGAGTCCCGGCGGTTTTCCATGACCGCCTCCTGTCCGGAAACCGATGGCAGGCGGGTCGGCGTGACCCTGGTCATCGACGACGTGACCGCGCTCTATCGCAGCCGGGAACGCGAAACCATCGTGTTGCGGGAAAAAAACCGCCTGCAATACGACATGATCGAAAGCCTCAATAATCTGGCCCTGTCCGTGGCCCACCAGATCCGCAATCCCGCCGCGGCCATCGGCGGCTTCGCCCTCAAGCTGTTGCGCGAGCACAAGGAGCGGCATCTGTCCACGGAGCACCCCGACATCATTTTTCAGGAAGCGCGCCGGCTGGAAGAGCTGGTGGCGGCCGTGGTGCGTCTGGCCTCGTTGCCGCATCCCCGCCTGACGGCCGTCAATCTGGCCGTCCTGGTCGAGGAGGCCGTGTCCCGGACCGAGGAGGCGGCCGAGGCGCTGCACAAGCGTCCGGAATTCGATCTGTCCCTGGAACCGATCGAAATCGTGGCCGATGGCACCCTGCTCGGACAGGCCCTGCGGGAAATCCTGCTCAATGCCGTGGAATTTTCCGGGCGCGACGCCCCCCGCATTGCCGTGCGCCTCTCCCGTCGCGACGACGGGGTGCGGCTGGCCGTCACCGACGACGGCCCGGGCGTGCGCCGCGATCTGTTGCCCTTTGTTTTCGATCCGTTTTTCACCACCAAGGCGCGCGGGGCCGGCATCGGCCTGACCCTGGTCCGCAAGGCCGTGCTCGAACACAACGGGGAAATTCTCCTGCGGCAGGCCGAAGGCGGCGGCACCACCGTGCTGACGCGTCTTTTCGACACGCCCGAGGAAGGGCTCGGCCGCGAGGCCTTTCTCGGCCCCCTGGGGCTGGACGTGCGCGAACTCAAGGCCAAGGCCCTCGAACTCGGGCTGGACGTGTCCGGCCTGACCACCATCGACGCCGTGCGGGCCATCCAGCGCGGCGAGGGGTTCGCGCCCTGTTTCGCCTGGGGCGTGCACGACCGCTGCGGCCAGGAACTGTGCGCCTTTCGCCGGGAATGCGTCAGAACCACGCGCATCGGCGATGTGCGGCGCATCACCTACGGGGGCGGGCAGTGATGCGGTGTCGTGTCGCGGCCGTCGTGTCGCTTTGTCTGCTCGGCCTGCCCCTGGCGGCGCTTTCGGCCGGAGCCCGCACGATCTACGGCTACGAGGACAGCCTGGGGATGCTCCATACGAGCGCGGTGAAACGCAACGAGCATTACAAGCCGCTATATGACGGCAAGGCCGATCACGAGGCCCTGATGCGGGCGCTTCATGAGCAAAACGCCCTGGGCGGCCCGCCGCCGCCCCGGCCCGTGGCCGCGCTGCCTGTGGACATGGGGCCGATTTCGCAGCGCGGCGAACGCATTTTGCAACTGGCCGCCCCGTACATGGGCGCGCCGTACCGGCTCGGGGGCAACGATGCCGCCGGCATCGACTGCTCCGGCCTGACCAAGGCCGTGTTCGCCCGCCTGGGCTGCGCCCTGCCCCGGCAAAGCCGTCTGCAGGCCGGCGAAGGGCGGCAGGTCGGACCCGATGACCTGGAAGCCGGGGATCTCCTTTTTTTCGCCACCGACCGGACCGCCGGCATCAGCCATGTGGGCATTTATCTCGGCGGCGGAAAAATGTTGCATTCCAGCCCCCGTCGGGGAGGCGTGGGGGTGGACCGGCTGGCCGGCTCACCGTATGAACACTGGTTTGTGCAGGCCAGACGGCTGGCCCGGGCGACGCCGCCGACCGGATTGGCGCAACGCTAGGGTCCGTGAGAAATTGATGCCTCCGGCGGCCGGAAGGGCTGACGGCCCCTCCCGGACCCTCCTGAAAGGGGGACGCGGACATCGGTTGGCCGGGGGCATCTTGCCCTGCGGCCGCCGGCGGCGTCTTGCCGGCTCCGGTTCTGGGGACCCGGTAAAACGAGGGTGACATGGAAGACGCGCTGCCTCGGATCGATCACGAGGCCTGTCTGGTCTGTGGGTTATGCGCCCGGCTTTGTCCGTCCGGGACGTTTTTTTTCGATGGCAGGCAGGTTCTCGTGCGCGGCCCCGCCTGTATCGGCTGCGGCCATTGCCAGGCCGTCTGTCCGGCCGAGGCCGTGACTCTGCCCGAGTCCGACGGTTGGGCCGAGGCGTTCGCCTCCTGCGAGGTGCCGGGCCGCCTCATCCCGCCCGGGGCGTATTCCCCGGGCGAGCTGGTCGACCTCATGCGCTCCCGCCGTTCCTGCCGCCGCTATACCGACAAGCCCGTGCCCGGACCGGTGCTCGACGACCTCGTGCGCGCGGCCGTGACCGCGCCTTCGGGCACCAATTCCCAGGCCTGGACTTTTACCGTGCTGACCTCGCGGGCGGCCGTCCTCGGGCTCGGCCAGGCCGTGTGCGGTTTTTTCCGCCGCATCAACCGACTGGCCGCCAACCCCGTTGTGCGCAAGGGCCTGGCATTTCTTGGCCGGTCGGAACTTGAGAACTATTACCGGGAGTATTACCCTTCCGTGGCCGCGGCCCTGGCCGCCTGGGATCGCGACCGCACGGACAGGCTTTTTCACGGCGCGCCGGCGGTGATCCTCATCGGCTCGCGCCCGGGGGCGAGCTGTCCGGCCGAGGACGCCTTGCTGGCCGCCCAGAATCTGCTGCTGACGGCCCATGCCATGGGGCTCGGGACGTGCCTGATCGGCTATGCGGTGGAGGCCATGCGGCATGATCGCAAGGTCAAGGCGGCGGCGGGGGTGCCGGCCGGGGAACAGGTCCATGCCGTGGTGGCCCTGGGCTGGCCGGATGTGTTTTTCCAGCGCCAGACGGCCCGCAGGCGGCCGCTTGTGCGCTACAAGACCGCTTGAGGGAGCGGTTGGAATGTCGTTTTGGCGGCGCGAAACGCTCCGTGGGGACGGGGCCGCGCCGGGGGAGGACGTGATGCGGGGGTGGGGGTGTCTGATTCTGGCGATGGGGATGCTGCTGGCCACGGTGCAACCGGGTGCTGCCGAGCGGCTTGAGGCGGTGCGGTTGCAGGGGCTGGTGCTTTTGCGCGAGCCGCAGGACGGCGCGACCGTGCAGCGGGCCTTGTCCGCCGGACAGGTCGTCAGCGTGATCGGGCGCACCGGCGACTATGTCGAAGTGCGTCTGCCCGATGGGGCGACGGGGTATGTGCAGGGTGGTTTTTTAACGGGATTTTCCGACATCGCGCCGCTTGGGGCCTATGCCGACCGCATCGACGCCTCGGTGACGCGTCCGGTCCAGCCGGCCACGCCCGTACCGGTCGTGCCGGAGTCGACGGAAAAGCGGCCGACGCCCCTGGCGGTCGTGTCGAAGCCGGCGACGCCCCTGTCGGCCACGCCGGAGCCGGCGGCGAAACGGTCGACGCCCCTGGCCGCCCGGACGCGGCACGTGGCCTCGTACAGGCCGGTGGCCGACGGCGGTGGCCTCGCCCTGTATCTGGACAGGCTGCTGCAGCCACGGGACGCGTCGCCGCGCGCCCTGGACGAGCGGGTGGCGGAATTCAACGCCAGCCAGAACCGCTATTCCATCGAGGTGCACCTGTCCGAGCGCCGGTTGTATCTGTACGAAAATTTTCCCGACGGCACGCGGCAGCTGGTGCATGCCTACACCGTGGCCGTGCCCGGCCGGGACATGGAAGCCCCGCAAGGCTGGGGCGTGGTGACGGGGATCTCGTTTACGCCCTGGTGGCGGCCCACGTCGGCCATGAAGGAACGGGCCAAGAAAAAGGGCAAGCATCTGCCGGATGTGGTCAAGCCCGGGGTCAGGGAGAATCCCATGGGCACCTTCAAGATTATTTTGTCCCACGGGGATGGGTATCGCATCCACGGCAACAACAATCCCGGCTCCATCGGCCGACCCGTCACCAGCGGCTGCATTCGGATGCGCAATGACGAAGGCAGGGCCATGGCCAAGATGATCGATGTGGGCACGGAAGTGGTGTTCGTGCAATAGGCGGCGTGCGTTCCGGCGTTTGCCGCGCCGGGGGCATCTTCGCCGTGGCCGGTCGGATCGCGATCCGTCGGCTCCGCGCTGTCTTTGCCGTCGCGTCCTTTCCCGGGACGGAGGCCTGCGGGCCGCACGCTTCCGGTTAACTTCTGACGAAAGGAGTCGCGCTATGCGGCGTGCGTTGACCGCGTCTTTGTTGGTGGCGTTTTGTCTGTCCGGCTGCGCCACGGACAAAAGCTTCGAAAAGCAGATCCTGGGGCATACGGCTCCACCATCGCCGACGGATACCAACTGGCCGCGGGGGACAACCCCGCCGCCGCCACCACCGCCGCCGCCGGCCCAGCAGCAACAGCCGGCCGCCACTCCGGCCCCGGCGCAGTCCGGCGTCCAGCCGGCCACCACGGCGCCGGCCGATGGCCGCTATGCGCCGAAGCCCTTTACCCCGGCGCCACAACCCGCGCCGGCGGTCGAAAAGCCGGGCTCGGTGCTTTTCGAGTATCCTTCGCGCCAACCGGCGCAGCCGGCCGCCCCCCGGACGTCGGCCCCGGCGACGGCGCATGAGGCCGGCCCGGGAGCTGTGGGCGAAAGCGCGCTTTTCAATTTTCAGGTGGGCGCGTTCGCCCATTCCGCCTCGGCCCAGCAGCTGACCGCCACGCTGGCGGCCAGGGGCTTTTCCACGCATGTGGAGCAGGGGCAGATCAATAACAAGGTGTATTACCGGGTCTACGCCGCCAAAGCGGGTACCCGGGCGGCCATCGAGGCCGAGTTGCTTGCCTGCGGCGTGACCGAGCCACGGCTGCTGTCGCAAAAGGCCGTTTCGGCCGCCGGTGCGCCCGCGCCGGCCCCGGCTCAGGCCCCGGCGCCGACACGGGTCGCTTCTCCGGCCGTTCCCGCAACGCCGGCCAGGACCGGGCAGCCGGCCCAGGCGACCGGGACTTCCGCGCCCATCGCGCCGCCCATTGTGGAGCCCGCGCCGCCGTTGCCCGACGGCTACGTGCCGCCGCCGCCCAACATGGGTACGCCAAAGGGCTGATGCGTATCAGGCCCCGGCCGGTTTCCGCTGTTGCGGGAGTGCTGGCCGGGGCCTTTTTTTGTCGCCGCCGCCGGCGAGGCAGACAATGCCGGCCAGCACGCCGCCACAGCCGAGGATCGCGGCCCAACCGATACGCTCCCCGCACAACACGGCCGCGAAAATCAGGGCCGCCACCGGCATGACGCCCGTCGTCACCCCGGCCGTGGCCGCGTCCACCCGTACCACCCCGTAAAACCAGAGCATGTACGCCACGGCCGTGACGCCCAGACCGTAATAGGCCAGGGCGGCCAGCGCGGTCGGGCCAAGATCCGCCGCCCGAAGCGACCCCACCTGCCACAGGCCCGGCAGGAGAAAGAGAACCATGCCGAACACCGAAACCCAGAGGGCAGCGGCCAGGGGGGACAGCGGCTGGCGCATGGCCCGGCGCAGCAACAGAAACACGGCCTCGAAACCAACGGCGCAAAGGATCAGTGCATTGCCCCAAAAGGAGGCTGCCCCGGGCCCTCCGGGGTGTTGGGCATGGAGCATGGCGATGCCGCCGATGGTGGCCGCGATGCCGGCCGCGGCCCGAAACGTCAGCCGCTCCCGGAACAGGATCCGGCCGAGCAGGGCCACCGCCGCCGGGGTGGCCGCCGCCAGCACGCCGGCCTCGGCCGCGCCGGTCAGGCGCAATCCGGCCAGCAGGCAGATGGTGAACAGAAACGAACCGCACAGGGCCTGTCCGCAGACAAGAGCCAGGGAGCGCCCGGAGAGCGGAGGGATACGCCCCTCGCGCCAGACAACCAGCGGTGCGAGCACTAGGCTGGCCAGGGCGAAACGGACCAGGGACGCGAAATAAATGGGCAGGCGAAGCGTGATGATGCGCCCCACCGCCACGGACGAACCAACCAGCACCATGGCCGCCACCAGGGCGAGCACGGCCTTGAATCGGGACTGTGGCATGGCACCTCCTCGGGAGTTGTTCCCCGGCAGGGGCAGGACCGTTTCCGGCGGCAAGGCGCGGCCTTGGCCAGCCCGGGGGCGGCAACCCCTTTCGGTGCGCGGACTCTAGCGGGCGGTGGAGGCGGTGTTTTGAACAATCTTGCGGTAGGCGCCGGGCGTGAGGCCGAAGCGGGCCAGGAAGGCCCTGGTCAGGTGGCTTTGGTCGGCAAAGCCCGTGGCCGCGGCGATGTCGGCCAGCCGGGCTCGTCCGGCCAGCGCGGCCCGGGCCGCGTCCAGGCGGCGTTCGAGCAGATGGGCGTGGGGCGGAAGGCCGGTGGTCCGGGTGACGACGCGGGCGAGGTGCCAGGGCGAAAGCCCGGTCGCGGCGGACAACGCGGCCAGGGTGATGTTTTCGGCATAGCGCGCGGCCACGATGTCCAGGACGAGCCGGACGGCCCGTGGCTCCGGGCCGGGAGGCGGCGTGTCGGGCGGGTGCTCGGCAAAGCGGCCGATCCAGGCGGACAGGAGGGCCAAGAGGCGTGTTTGCCGGGCCAGTTCACTGGCCTGGGGCGAGAAAAGCAGGCGATGCGTGTCGGCGACCATGGCCGCCAGAGTCGCGTCCTCGATGACGCCCGGGCCGAACGTCGGCGGTGGCGCGTCTTCGGGCAGCACCATGGCCAGGGCCGTCGGCGGCAGATAGAGCATCCGGTAGCGCCAGCCCTGCGGCAGCGCCGGTTCCCCGTCGTGGGGAACGCCCGGCTGGACCAGATTGACGCTGCCGGCCGGGGCCACGACCCGGCTTCCCCGATAGCGGAAGGCCAGGGCTCCGGCTTCGATGACGCCCAGGGCGTAGTCCTGGTGGATGTGGCGGGAAAAGCGTTGGTGGCGGTAGCGGGCCGCGAGGGCCATGGCCCCCGGTCCCATGAAGGGCAGGAGGCGGGCGGTGACGGCGTCTGTCTCGGAGGATCGGGCGGTTGGGCGGGACATAAAGGAACCGCCGCCGCGATACGGTCGCGGCGGCGGTTCGGCGTTGCTTTATTGCACGATGAGGTTGTTGCGGTGCTGGATGTAGGCGTCCTTGATGGCGCTGTACGGGTCGACCGCCGGCTTGACCACGCTGTCGTACACCTCAAGGGTGTTGGGCAGGCGGTTGAACACGTCGCCGGCCTTGATGATGTAGGACCAGTACCAGGGGTTGTCCTCGTTCTGGAAGCTCCAGCCGCCGAAGATCCAGAACAGCGGGTTGGCCAGGGCGTCGCCGGCGAGACCAATGGTGTCGCGGGCCGAGGAGGGACCGAGCAGCGGCCAGACGATGTAGAAGCCGTCGCCCACGCCGTAATAGCCGAGAGTCTGGCCGAAATCCTCGTTGCCGGGCTGGAGGTTCGGATCGGACTTGGCCACGTCCATCAGGCCGCCGATGCCCAGGGTGGAGTTGATCATGAACCGACCGAACTCGCGGGAGGCCTTGGTGAAATTGAGTTGCAGCAGGGCGTTGATGAAGCGGATGGGAAAGGTGAAGTTGTCGTAGGCGTTGGCCAGCCCGGTGCGCACCATTTTCGGGACGATGAAGGCGTATCCCTTGGCAAAGGGCCGCATGAGGCCGCCGTAAAACAGATGGTTGAAGCCGAACCAGAACTTGTTCCACCGGTACAGGGGATCGGCCACGGTCTCGTGCGGCATATCGGCTTCGATGTCGGTGTCGGCCTCGGGTGTGGGCGGCGTCGCGGGTTGGGACGCCGGGGCCGAGGTCACGGCCACCCGGCCGAAATCCTTGTTGGCCTGGCTGCCGGCACGGCAGCCGGACGTGACCAGAAGTGACACGGCGAACAGGATAAGCAGGCCGTTTCGAAAAGGAGTGGTGCGCATGTCGTTCCCCAAGGATTCGTCCGTTGTGTTGGCCGGGTTTCGGGCGGCTTCCGGGCGACCCTCATTCATTCAGGCCGCGGTGGCGTTAGGATTTTTTGGCCGCAATCTTGGCGATAAGCGCGTCCGGCGTGTCGTTGACGAGGAGCTGGCCGAATTGCGTGCGATAGTTTTGCACCAGGCTGACGCCTTCGATGATCACATCGTACACTTTCCAGCTCCCGTGATCGACCAGCCGATAGGCAATGGGAATCTCCTTGCCCTTGCCGACGACCTTGGTGGACACTTCGGCCTTGTTTGCGCCAAGCGACTGCTCATTGAGATACTGCACCTTTTCATCGGTGTAGCTCTCGATTTTGTCAAGGTAGGTGTTTTGCAGCAGCGTGCCGAAGGCGTTGATGAACCGGGTCTGCTGTTCCGGGGAGAATTTGTTCCAGCTGGAGCCGAGCGCCCGGCGGGACAGCTCCTTCATGTCGAAGATGCCGTCGATGGTTTTGATGAGTTTCGCCCGCATTTCCGGTCGGGTCTGCGGGTTCTTGTAGGCCGGGTCGCCCAGCAGGGTGATGACCTGATCGACGGAGGCGCGCAGCGCCTCGGTCGGTCCGGCGGCCACGGCCGGGAAGGCGGAGGCGGCGAGCAAAAACACAATCAGACACAGACGGCTTGCAAGACGATTCATACGGTATTTCCAGTTTTGCTGGCTAAAGGTCCGGGCGTCGCGGGCGCTAGGCACCTATTTCACGCCGCCGAAAACATATTTTCCGATGAGATCGCCGAGATCGACCGACGATTCGGTATCGACGATCAGGCCACCCGGGCCGAGCACGTCGTCCGAGCCGCCGGGAGAGATCTTGACGAACTTGTCGCCGATCAGACCGCTGGTCTTGATCGAGGCGATGGAATCGTCGGTTAACCGCACACCCTTGTCGATGTCCAGCCTGACGAGCGCCATGTTGTCCTTGGTGTCCAGGGAAACGCCGCCCACACGGCCGATGCGCACGCCGGCCATTTCCACGGCGGCGCCGTTTTTAAGCCCCGTCACATCCTTGAAGCGGGCCGTCACCGAATAGTTGTTGCCGCCGAGAATTTCGAGCTTGCCGAGCCTGACGGTCAGGTAGGCCACGCACAAAAGGCCCGCCAGGACGAAAACCCCGACCGTTGTCTCCATCGAATATTTTTTCATGCCACTGGCCTTTTACGGTTATCCCGCCGAAGTTGCAACTCGGTCGGTGACAGTCGCGTTTTACAGGAGAAATGAGGTCAATACGTAGTCCGCGACCAGAATGGTGACGCAGGACAGGACCACCGCCGCCGTCGTGGCGAGGCTGACGCCCTTGGCGCCGAAGCCGTCCCGGCGTGCATGGGTGAAGTAGCCTTCGTAACAGCAGATGGCCGCCACCAGCAGGGCGAAGACCAACGATTTGATGAAGCCGCCGGTCACGTCGGTCAGCTCGACGGAGGCGTTGATGCGGTCGAAATAGATGCCGGGATTGATGCCGAGCAGCACGACGCCCGTCAAATACCCGCCGCCAATGCCCACGACATCGAAAATGGCCGTGAGCAACGGAAAGCACAGCAGCGAGGCGGCCAGTTTCGGGGCGATGAGAAAGCGCATGGGATTGATGCCCATGGTCCACAGGGCGTCGATCTGTTCGGAAATGCGCATGATGCCGATTTCGGCGGCCATGGACGAACCGGCCCGGCCGGTGAGCATGATGGCCGTGAGCACGGGGCCGAGTTCGCGAATGATGGACAGGGCCACGGCCGCGCCGAGCAGGCCTTCCGAGCCGAATTTGACCAGGGTGTAGTAGCCCTGCAACCCCAGCACCATGCCGGTGAACAGGCCGATCAGCACAATGACGAAGGTGGATTTGACGCCGATGAAATAGACCTGTTGCACGATCTTGCGCCATGACGGCATGGGCACGACGATGCGGTACAGACCCTGCAACAGAAAAATGCAAAAGCCACCCAGTTCGGCCACCAGGGACAACACGGTCCGGCCAAGAAGGGCCAGGGGGGAAAAGAGGATGGTCAAGGCTTCGGTCATGATTTTTCGGTGTGTCCTTGGCTGGAAACAGCTGCATCGGCCGGGTCCCCGGTTACACTGCTTTCCTCCAAAAGGGAAGCGGGCATAGGTGTTTTGGGGACTTGACGGCGGCAACCATATTTTTTAACCATACGGTTAAAACAAAAGGTTTGAAAATATGGTTGAGAACGACGCAGCCGGAACCATTCGTGAGCGCATCCTGGAAGCGGCGGCCGAGGAATTCGGCCGGGCCGGTTTTTCCGGGGCCAAGGTCGACGCCATCGCCAGACGGGCCGGGGTCAACAAGGCCGGGCTCTATTACCACCTGGGCAACAAGGAAAAACTCTACGAGGCCGTGCTGTTGCACCTGTTCGGTCAGGTGGCCGGGGCGCTGGAGCAGGCCGCCGGGGAGCCGGCCCGCTCCGGGACGGCCTTTGCCGCCCTGGCCGGGGCCCTGGCCGGGTTGTTCGAGCGCTTGCCCATGCTGCCGCGCATCATGGCCCTGGAAATGGCCTCGGGCGGGGCGCACATGCCCGAGGCGGCGCTGGTCGAATTCCGCCGCATTTTCGGTGTCACCTGGGGTATTCTGGAGCGCGGCCGGGTCGCCGGCGAGCTGATCCCGGCCGAACCCGTGTTCGTGCACCTGACCCTGGTCGGGACGCTGGTGGTCTACAGCCTGTCTCAGCCGTTGCGGGAACGTTTTGCCGCGTCGGCCAAGGACCTCGGTTTGGACCTGAATCGGCCGCTTGCCGAAGCGGCCGTGTTTCTGGGGCAACTGCTGTCCAAGGGGCTGGCCGCCCATCCGGCGGCCCAACCGGCGGGGGAGGCGGATCATGACAACGATGCGTAAGGGCGTCTGTCTGCTGGCGCTGCTGCTGGTCCTTGGCGGTTGCGAGGCCAAGGCGCCGTCTACCTGGCAGGGCTATTTGGAAGGCGAGTTCGTCTATGTCGCCGGCAAGATCGGCGGAAGGCTCGACGACCTTCGCGTGGCCCGGGGCGATACGGTGACCGCCGGGCAGGATCTCTACGTGCTGGAGCACGCCTTCGAGTCCGAAGGGGTGACCCTGGCCCGAGCCGATCTGCGGCAGGCCGAAGACACCTTGCGCGACAAGCAAAAAGGCCTGCGCCCCGACGAGATCCGGCAGATCGAGGCCGACCTGCGCCGGGCCGAGGCCGCCCATGCCCTGTCCTCCCTGGAATTCCAGCGTCGGGTGAAGCTGTACAGCGACGCCACCATCGCCAAGGAGGAGCTCGACAACGCCCGCACCACCCACGTCCGGGATCAGCAGCAGGTGCGGGAGCTGGAGGCCAAGCTGGCGACCGGCAAGCTGCCGAGCCGCGTGGACCAGGTGCTGGCCGCGCGGGCGGCCGTGGACGCGTCCCGGGCCGCCCTGGAGCAGGCCCGCTGGAATTTGGGCCAGATGACCCAGGCGGCGGGCGTGTCCGGGCTGGTCTACGACGTGCTGCACTACCGGGGCGAGTGGGTGGCGGCCGGCAGTCCGGTGGTGGTGCTCCTGCCGCCGGCCAACATCAAGGCCCGGTTCTTCGTGCCCGAGGCCGTGGCCGGCGGGCTGCGGCTGGGACAGGAAATCCGCGTGTCGTACGACGGCGGCCGGCCGGTCGCGGCGACGATTTCCTATATCGCACCCACGGTCGAATACACGCCGCCGGTGATCTACAGCCAGGGGTTCCGGCAAAAGCTCGTCATCATGGTCGAGGCGCGCTTTGCCCCGGAGGTGGCCGCCCGGCTGCATCCGGGCCAGCCCGTGGACATTTCCCTAGAGGCCGGCCCGGCTGCGGCCGGGGATGCGTCTGGAGGCGGGGCATGAACGCGTCGGACCCGGTCATCCATGTGACGGGATTGACCAAGATCTTTGGCAAAAAGACCGTGGTGGACCATCTCGACATGCAGGTCGCGCGCGGGGAGATCTACGGGTTCCTCGGCCCCAACGGTTCGGGCAAGACCACCTTCATCCGGATGCTGTGCGGCCTGCTGCGGCCCGACGACGGCGACGGCACCTGCCTGGGATTCAGCGTGCGTGACGAACCCGAGCGCATCAAGCCCCATGTGGGCTACATGTCGCAGCGCTTCTCGCTCTACGAGGACATGACCGTGCGGGAAAACCTCGACTTCATCGCCCGCATGTACGGGGTGGCCGACCGGAACGCGGCCGTGGACCGCACCATCGGGCGCATGAATCTCGGCCGGTTTCGCGACCAGTTGGCCGGAACGCTTTCCGGCGGCTGGAAGCAGCGGCTGGCGCTTTCGGCCTGCATGATCCACGAGCCGAAGCTGTTGTTGCTCGACGAGCCCACGGCCGGGGTCGATCCCATGGCCCGGCGCGACTTCTGGGACGAGGTGCACAAGCTCGCCGGACAGGGCATCACGGCGCTTATTTCCACGCACTACATGGACGAGGCCGAACGCTGCCACCGGCTGGCCTACATCGCCTACGGCCATCTGCTGGCCACGGGTACGGTGGAGGAGATCGTGGCCGCCGAGGGCCTGACGACCTACGAAGTGGCCGGGCCGCAGCTCTACGGTCTGATCGACCAACTGCGGGGGCTGCCCGGCGTCGAGCAGGTGGTGGCCTTTGGCGTGACGCTGCACGTCAGCGGCCGGGACAGCGCCGCCCTGGAGGCGAGCCTTGCCCCCTTCAAGCGCGATCCGCTGGTCTTTCGCCGGATTCCTTCCAATCTCGAAGAGGTGTTCATCAGCCTCATGCGCAAGGCGGTGGCGTGATGGCGCGTTTTTCCATAAAGCGGTTCGCGGCCATGGTGTCCAAGGAATTCACCCAGATGCGCCGTGATCGGGTCACCTTCGGCATGATGGTGGGTATCCCGCTGCTCCAGCTCATCCTGTTTGGCTACGCCATCAATTCCGATCCCAAGCACCTGCCCACGGCCATTTTGGACAACGACCGGTCGGTCTTTTCCCGCGATATGGCCATGGCCATGAAAAACAGCCTGTATTTCAAGTTCACCAAGGAGCTTTCCGGCGAGGCCGAGGCCGACGAGTTGCTGCGCCTGGGCCGCATCCAGTTCGTGCTGACCATTCCGCCGAATTTCGGTCGCGATCTGGCGCGCGGCAAGCGTCCCGTGGTCCTGCTCGAAGCCGATGCCACCGATCCCTCGGCCACGTCCAACGCCATTGCCGCCATCCGGCAGGCGGCCACGGACGCCTTCAACCGGGACCTGACCGGGCCGCTGCTGTCGCTTCGCGCCGGCCAGGGGCCGGTGGATTTGCGCCTGCACGCCCGCTACAACCCCGAGGGCATCACGCAATACAACATCGTGCCGGGCCTTATGGGCGTGGTGCTCACCATGACGCTCGTCATCATCACGTCCCTGGCCATCACCCGGGAGCGTGAGCGCGGCACCATGGAAAACCTGCTCATCACGCCGGTGCGGCCGGTGGAGGTGCTGCTCGGCAAGATCCTGCCCTATATCGTGGTCGGGTATCTGCAAATGCTGCTGATCGTGGTGGCGGCGCGCCTGCTTTTCGCCGTGCCGGTGGTGGGCAGCCTGCCCTTGTTGTTTCTGGCCTCGTTTCCCTTCATTGCCGCCAATCTCGGTGTCGGCATCACCTTTTCCACCATCGCCCAGAACCAGTTGCAGGCCGTGCAGATGTCCTTTTTCTTTTTTCTGCCCTCCATCCTGCTGTCGGGCTTTATGTTTCCCTTTCAGGGGATGCCGCAGTGGGCGCAGTGGATCGGCTCGGTGCTGCCGCTGACCCATTATCTGCGTGTGGTGCGCGGCATCGTGCTCAAGGGCAACGGCTTTGTGGACATCCTGCCGCATCTGTGGCCCATCTGCCTGTTTTTGCTGGTGTCCCTGGGCCTCGGCGTCAAGCGCTACCGCCAGACTTTGGATTAAAAAAAGACGCCTCCGGCGGGGGGGGGGGGGGGGGGGGG
>JAFABC010000111.1 GCA_023426275.1 Pseudomonadota bacterium
CGATGCGAACGAGGAACTGGCAGGAGATCATGGCCCAGCTCTCGATCTTCTTCCAGGACAGGCTCCAGGACTATCTCCGCTAAACCATCAACCTGGGGCGTTTACACAGTTTTCGAGACACTCCCCATCGGAGACGGGCTTGGAAAGCCAGCCCAGGACCGCCCTTGGCAATGTGTCCCATCCGTCCTATCTGACCCGCGCAACCAGCATTCCGGCAATAACTACAAGATAATTATAGCCATGTCTGGATTAATAGAATTTAAGTTTGCTTCTTTGCGAACAAAACGAAAGGCAAACCCATGACGCACAGTAGTTGTTTATTCCATTACACAAGCATCAAATCTTTTGAAGAAATACTCAAGAACAAAACAATTCGCTTCACCAGATCTGATTTATTAAATGATGGAAAAGAAGTCAATATAACAGATATGCCAGAGATAAAACCTTGCGTATTTATTTCAAGCTGGACAAAATTACGAGACGAAAGCCCGGTGCTCTGGGAAAAGTATGGCGACAATAAACATGGAGTCAGGATAAAACTTCCATACGATATGTTTAGGTACGAGACAGAACCTTTTGTATGTCACAACACGTCAGGACTCATGGTGACCTCTCTTGAGTTTAAAAAAAATAGAATAAATCATGGGCGCTATGACTCTATGACTCCATATGTCTTTGGACCTATCGACGTCAAATACAAAGATAATAATTCTATATCTATCCGACAAGGCAATGGAGTGAAAATAGAAAAAATACCTGAAACAAAAACAAAAGACTGGGAAGACGAACAAGAATCTCGATATTTCATAGCGTCTTGCGTTCGATGGGACTCCCGAACCGGGTTATTCGCACCTGACAACAAACTCATGAAAAATACGCCAATTGATGAATTTTGTGATATTCCACTTAACAAAGACTGTATAAATAAAATTGAAATTATTTTAGGCCCTGATGCCACAGATCATGAGAAAAAATATATCAAAGTCCTGTTGTGCGAATACACTTCAAGGACTCGCGGTATCGACGATATTTTATAACCAAGTCATTAACATATAAGAACTGTTTAAATTGTTATGTCACCGGCATACTTGGTGCCATGATGGTGCCCTCAAAAGGGACTAACTGCTTAAAAACCAAACCCTTCCTGTCGACCAGCATTTTGACGGTCATCTGAATCGGCGGAGTGCCCTCCAGGTCGGTGCAAGGGAGCAGGCCTGATGGCCCACTCCCCTGTCACTTTAGGCGTTCAAGCTCGGCAACTTGGCGATGGTGCGACGCTTCTCGTCACCGAGCAGGTGGTAATACTGGTTCGCGGTCATGTGTACCGACGAATGCCCCATAAATTGGAAATCTCCTGGCGAGGATTGGTGCTGTTCAAGGAATGATTTTTTTTGCAATAATATACAGTTAGTTCAATCTTTTTTAGCGTTCAGTGCGTCCTTTTAAGCAGACGGTCCGGGGTTCGAATCCCTGTGGGCGCACCAACGATACCGTGAAAGGGGCTGGGTCGAAAGACCCGGCCCCTTTTTTCGTGCGGGGAATCGGGGGTGTCGCGTCCTGAACAGGGCGAAAAGGCGGACGTCTTTTTTCCGGACTGCCGCACGGTCGCCCTCGTTTGCCCGCTGCTTTGCGTCCACCGACCTTTCGCCTCGCAAAAAAAAGCTCCCCACCTCGTAATTTTACGAGTTGTTGGCTTTGTGAATTTTTTATTAATCCACGGTGAACGGGCGCGGTTCACCGGGCTCGGAAACTGTTACTTGCCGCTTTCGCTTTCTCTATTGACGCCAAGACGGCGGAAAATAAAAGCGATGACAAAGGAGGCTTGCATGGCGGACAAGAAAATAAAAAATGTCGTATTCATCATGTTGGATACATTGCAGCATAATTATTTGGGCTGCTATGGAAATACGACTGTCAAAACTCCAAACTTCGACCGGTTTGCCAGGAACGGTTTTCTTTTTGAAAACGCCTACAGTGAAGGCCTGCCCACGGTGCCCGTGCGCCGGGCGCTCATGACCGGCCGATTCACCCTGCCGTTTGGCGGCTGGCAGCCGCTGTCCCACGAGGACACCACCGTCACCGACATCCTCTGGGGCCGCAAGGTCCAGACCGCCCTGGTTTACGATACGCCGCCCATGCGCCTGCCCAAGTACGGCTACTCCCGGGGATTCGACTACGTGAAGTTCTGCCCCGGCCATGAGCTGGACCACACCACCTACGCCGACGACCCCCTCGATCCGGGCATGCGCCCCATCGATTATACCTCGCCCACCATGGTCTACGACGAGAAGGGCGAAATGATCGACGACGCGAGTCAGGCCCTGCTCGACGAAATCGAGTGCTTCCTCAAGTTCCGCCAGCAGTGGCGCGACGAGGACGACAACTACGTGAGCGTGGTGGCCCACGAGGCCGATCGCTGGTTGCGCGACGTGCGCATCAAGACCCGTCCCTTCATGCTCTGGGTCGATTCCTTCGATCCGCACGAGCCCTGGGATCCGCCTTCGGTCTGGACCAAGGAGCCGTGCCCCTACGACCCCGAGTGGCAGGGCAATCCGCTGCTGCTCGCCCCCTGGACCCCTGTCGAAGGTCGCATCACCGACGAGGAGTGCGAGCACATCCGCGCGCTGTATGCCGAAAACATCGAGCTCGTGGACAAGCAGATCGGCAGGCTTCTCGACTCCATCCGCGATCAGGGCCTGTGGGACGAGACCATGATCATTATCACCAGCGACCATGGCCAGCCCATGGGCAAGGGCGAGCACGGCCACGGCATCATGCGCAAGTGCCGGCCCTGGCCCTACGAGGAACTCGTGCACGTGCCCCTTCTGATGCACGTTCCCGGCCTCGAAGGCGGCAAGCGCATCAAGGGCTTTGTCCAGAACGTGGACATCGCCCCCACCATCCTGAACGCCCTCGGCCTCTACCAGGACGTCAACGACCTGGACTGCGGCCATGGCTTCCCGGTCTACGGCTGCATCGACATGCAGGGCCACGACCTGCTGCCGCTTATGCGCGGCGAGGTGGACAAGGTCCGCGACTTCGCCATCGCCGGCTACTTCGGCATGTCCTGGTCCATCATCACCGAGGACCACAGCTACATCCACTGGCTGCTGAAAGACGCCAGCCAGCGCGATTACGCCAATGCCGACAGCCCGGGCAAGGAGATCATGAAGGACGAGGCCATGTGGTCCTGCACCGCCGGGGCCAAGCAGGAAGTGCCGGACAGCGACGAGCTCTACGACCGCCGGGCCGACCCCTTCCAGCTCAACAACATCATTAATGAGAACAAGGATCTTGCCGCCGATCTGTTGCAAAAAATCAAGCTCTACATCGGCGAACTCAAGACGCTCTAATACCATGCCGGACCGCGGGCGATCCGTCCGCGGTCCTTTGAAGGAAATGCCATGATACAGGAAATCGCCCAGGACGATTACAAGGAAGCGATCGCGGCCACCCAGGCCGGCGTGCTGATCGTGTTCAAGGAGTTGTGCCCCCACTGCAAGAACATGGAAAAGGTCATGGAAAAATTTGCGGCGCTGCAGCCCGGCGTCGCGCTTCTCGGCCTGGACATCCAGAAAAATCCCGAGGCGGCCAAGGACCTCGAGGCCGAACGCGCGCCCACGCTGTTCGTGATCAAAAACGGCGCCGTGGCTCAAAAAAAGACCGGCCTCATGAACCCCAAGGAACTGCTGGCTCTCTATAAGGGCTGCTAGGGGACGCCCCATGAAGCCGGTACACCACTACGACTGCATCATTCTCGGTGGGGGCCCCGCCGGCATGACCGCCGGCATCTACGCCGCCCGGGCCAGGCTCAAGGCGGTCATCCTCGAATCCAACATCACGGGCGGGCTGGTCAATTCGACCTACACCGTCGAGAACTATCCCACCTATCCCTCCATCCACGGCATGGAGCTCATGCAGCGCATGCGCGACCACCTCGATTCCTTCGAAGTGCCGGTGGAGGAGGTCTGCGAAGTCGAGCGCCTGGACCTGACCGGAGTCGTCAAGGTCGTGGAGAGCGACGAGGCCATCTACCAGGCCCGGGCCGTCATCCTGGCCACCGGCCGCAAGCCCGTGCCCCTGGAAACGCCCACGCCCTGTGAGCAGGTGCACCATTGCGCCATCTGCGACGGCGCGCCCTACGCCGGCAGGCGGGTGCTCGTGTGCGGCGGCGGCAACAGCGCCTTCGACGAAAGCCTCTATCTGCTCTCCCTGGGCGTGGCCCATATCACTCTGATCGAGATCATGCCCCGGTTTTTCGCGGCGGCGGCCACCCAGGAATCCCTTCTGGGGTCCGGCAAGGCCGAGGGGCATACCGAGACCCGGGTGGTCGACCTCGAGGTCGCGGACGACCGGCTGGTGGCGGCCATCCTGGAAAACGTCGCCACCGGGAAGACCTGGCGGGAGGAAGTGGACGGGGTTTTCGTCTTTCTGGGACAGCGCCCGAGCAATGAACTTTTCAAGGATCAGGTCACGTTGACCGAGGCAGGCTATGTGCCGGCCACGCCGGACATGTCCACGAACCTGCCCGGCGTGTTCGTCGCCGGCGACATTGTGGACAAGCCGTTTCGCCAGATCACCACGGCCGTGGCGGACGGCACCGTCGCGGCCCTGGCCGCGGAGCGGTTTTTGCGCGCCCGGTAGATCGGGCCTGCGCGTCGGTGCGGCGCCTTGGGAGGATCGGCTGTGGCCGATCCTCCCGGGCCCGGCAGGGGAAACCGGCCGGGAAACGCCCGGGACGACGGCGCGGCCTCCAGCGCGCGCGTGCTGAAGAAACGCGGCGCACGCGCGGCGGGAGATCGGCCCCGCCGCCAATCCATACTACCAAACGCGGCGACTCCCGGCGATCGGCCGGGATGTGCCTGCGGGCTCCGCCTGGGGAGCATGCTGTCGGGGCTTGTGAAAAAAAGCGCTTCACCCCGGGTCGTTCGTCGCGCCTTCGCGCCGGCCGGGGGGCCGGGGCGGCCAGGCCGGGAAGTCGCGATGCGCCGGGAGATGCGCAACGGTTCCGGACAGTTGGGAAAACGACATTGGCGTAAGCCTGTAAAGGAGTGAGAAGCATCATGGCGGAAGGCACCTTGGAAAAAATGGCGGGCGCGGGCGCGTCCTCCCTGCTGCCGCAGGACGAGGTCTGCGTCGGCGTCCCGGGAGAGGCGACGCCGACCGGGCGGTTCGCCAACAACTATTTCGACGGCATTCCCGTCAGCGGCGTCCATAAGTTCGTCTTTTTCATCATCATGGCCGCCTACTTTTTCGAACAGCTCGACAACTGGAATTTCGGTTTCGTGGCCCCGGCCATGTCCCAGTCCTGGGACCTCAAGATGACCGACATCGCCACCATCGTCTTCTGGTACTTCATCGGCATGACCTCGGGGGGCTTTCTCGGCGGCGTCATTTCCGACCTGATCGGTCGGCGAAAGACCTTCCTGTGCTCCATCCTGGTCTTTTCCATCTCGTCCATCATCACCGGTTTCACGGACAGCTTCGTGATCTTCACGATCTTTCGCGCCCTGACCGGGTTCGGCGTCTTCTGCATGATGGTCACCTCCCAGGCCTATATCGCGGAGATGGCTCCCTGCGAGAGCCGCGGCAAATGGCAGGGGAAGGTGGCGGCCGTGGGGTTTTGCGCGGTGCCCGTGGTCGCGTTTTTGTGTCGCATCATCATTCCCACGGGCCCCGAGGCCTGGCGCTTGATCTTTTACGCCGGCGGCGTGGGCCTTGTCGCCTTCCTGTTCGGGCTGCGCTACCTCAAGGAATCGCCTCGCTGGCTGGTTTCCCGGGGCCGGATCGCCGAGGCGGAAGAGGTCGTCGCCTTCATCACCCACAAAAATATCGACCTGTCCGAGGCGGCCAGGCGGGTGGAGCCCAAGGTCGATGTGGTGCACGTGCTGACGGGCATGTTCACCAGCCGCTACCTGCTGCGCACGACGCTGCTCATCCTGCTTTTCATCACCATCACGCCGGCCGGCTTCCTGTTGACGACCTGGACCACGCAGCTCATCAAGATGAAGGGTTTTTCCGTCACGGACAGCCTGACCGCCGCCACCATCATCAGCATCGGCGTGCCGGTCGGCTGCTTTCTGGCCTCCCTGGTCTCGGACATGGGCGGCCGTAAGGTTCCGCTGACGATTCTTTCCGGCATCACCGGCTGCTGTGCCTTTGCCTTCGCTTTCATGGACGGCCTGGTCGGCCTTATCGTCGCCGGGTTCTGCGTGACCGTGGTCAACATGGCCGTGAACTTCATCCTGTTTTCCTACACGGCCGAGTCCTACCCGACCAGGATGCGCAACACGGCCACCGGGTTTCACAACGGCCTGGCGCGCCTGTCCGTGTCCGCCTCCCAGCCGCTGATCCCGATGATCCATCAGGCCTACGGCTTTGCCGGCGTGTTTGGCGCGGTGGGCACGCTTTAC
Source organism: Pseudomonadota bacterium (assembly GCA_023426275.1). Classification (GTDB taxonomy): domain Bacteria; phylum Desulfobacterota; class Desulfovibrionia; order Desulfovibrionales; family Desulfovibrionaceae; genus Solidesulfovibrio. Next base: position 6,414 of record JAFABC010000111.1, read on the forward strand.
CTGCTTCCGGTCATTCCGGTGCTCATCTGGGGCAAGCGCACCGGCGGCAAGAGTCTTGAGGAAATCGAATAACCGGACTGTCGCGAGGCTGTCCGGCAGGCCCGGCCCTGGGCCGTGGCGCGCAGG
>JAFABC010000048.1 GCA_023426275.1 Pseudomonadota bacterium
GAAATGCGCCGACAAACGTTCGAAGCCCCTCCACCAGACACCGGGCCGCTCGCCCAACCAAACGTCCGCTCCCCCCTTTCGGGAGGGTCCGGGAGGGGCAGTGCCCCTCCCGGCCGCCGGAGGCATCTCTTCTCTCTCAGACCGTGCCGAGCATCACCGCGGCCACGTCGTTGGTATAGACGCCGTCGCGTTTGTATTCCCGATAGCCTTCCGACATGGCGCAGCCGAAAATCCGGCGCTCGCCGCCGAGCATGGCGAACCCGGAGCGTGTCTGTCCCTGCGGCAGGGTGGCCAGATCCACATCCAGGGGCAGCACGTCGCCCACGCGCCAGCCCGCGCTCGTGGTGCTGAGGATGCGTTTCCCCCGGTCCAGAAAAAAGCCCTCGCAGGTGATGTCCACCCGGCAGGACTCGACCCGGGGCAGCGCGTCCTCCAGCATGGCCTGAAACTGCGGCGCGCTGTCGAACACAATGGCGATGCCGCCGACCACCTCGTTTGCCGCCTCCGGATGGAAGACCGCCGCGTTATAGATGTAGGTCGGCCGGGGCGCGCCGTCGGGGCCGGCGTATTCGGCGGCCGGCGCAAAGGGCGAAACCACGTAGCGGGCCGGGGAATCCAGTTGCAGGCACTGGCGCACGAAGTCGTGTTGCAAGGGGCGACCGACGAGCCCGGCCGCCGCCGGATCGGACACGGCCGCGACCACGCCGGCGCGATCGTAAAGAATGAGGTTGGTGTACACGGTGTAGAGGCCGTTGATGTAGGCCAGGATCTCACCGAGACGGCGACGGTCGCCCTCGTCGATGCGGTCCTTGGCCAGCACGCGGCGGAAGGTGGAGTCGAGCGCCCACCAGCGGCAGTCGTTGGCCCGCTCGTAGAGGTTGCGATCCATGATGTCGATGGCCAGGGAGGCCAGAAAGGCCAGGTCGTCGAGGCGCGAGGACAGTTCGGTGTCGAGCAGGCTGGCGATGGACTGGGCGAACACGCCGCGAATGTTCTCGCCGACCTGATGGATGGCCCCGAGCACCGGCGGCAGGGCGTTGGCTTCCTGGCGAATCACGGGGTCGTCGTTGGCGATCTGCTTGGCGGCCATGACCTCGCCGTTGAGCACCACCAGCCCGAGGTCGCTCAGGATGTCGTCGGCGTCGTCGTCGATTTGTTGCAACTCCCCGGACACGAGCAGGTCGGAGCGCTCCAGGTCCTCTTCGGTGGCGGCGCTCTGTTCGGAGTTTTGAAAGGCTTTCTCCACCGGGCACAGGACATGGCCGAACCAGGGCAGGCCCACAAAGCCCTGATAGCCCTGGGTGCGCGCGGTCTTGGTCAGACAGGCCGTGCCGCGCTGGCTGACGACGCCGAGAGTTGCGTCCAGGACCATGGACTGGGTCGAGCCCGGGGCGACAAAGGCGGGATCGCTGCTGGAAATCACCTTGCCCTGATCGTCCAGGATGCACAGCCGGGCCTGGCCGTGCCCCAGCAAATGGGCGTAGATGCCCTCCATCTCGCCGGTAAAATCGAAGCACAGACAGAGCACGCCAAGGGGCGCCCCCGTGCCCGGGTGCTGGATGCGCTGGGAATAGAGCAGCACGTTGCCGCAGTCGGGGCGCAGGTCGGAAGGCCGGAAGGTTTCGACGTAGCCGTCGGTGGCCAGCGTCCGGCCCAGCAGCGGGTCGGCGCTGCGCCGGTCCGCGCAGGTCCGGTCCAGCCGGGCCCGGATGTTGCCGTCCAGATCCAGGACGAGGATGTCGTTATAGACGGTGTACTTGTCGCGGTAGGCCCGCAACCGCTCCTCGAGGGTCGTCCTGGCGTCCGCGTCGGCGTCCTCCAGACAGAGAAAATTGACAATATCGTCATCCGTGGCCAGGAAGCCGACATCGGCCGTCCGCTCGAACAGATTGCGCTTGAGGATGTCGATGGCCACGCGGGACAGGCCGGACATTTCCTGAATGGCCTTGTCGCAGTTCTTGGCCACCAGGGTTTTAATGAGGTTGTCCTGCAAGGCGAGAAACTTGTTTTGCGTTCCCTCCATGAAATCGATCAGCGTCGAAGCCACTCTGTTGGAATTGATTTTTCCCGTCAGCGTGATGCGCACCCACTGGCGGTCGAACGTTCGCAACCGTTCCTTATAGCCCAACACATCAGGCATATACCCCAGCAAGGCCTCCTGGCTCATGTCCACGTGCATGGCGAACCCCGACTCGAATTATAATTTCCGTTCTTTTTTCCCAGCCGCCCCTGATTTGTTCGCTTATAAAAAAATACCTGGCATAGACCACGGTCCGTGCCCCGGCCACGCCAGGGCGCTGTCGGTTTGCAGCCCGCAACACGCCCCCGGGCCAGCAGCCGCAACAGCATGGCGTGGCCTGAATCCGGGCGCGATGCGACAAAAAAACGCCGCCAAACGATCCAGAAGGATTGACTTGGCGGCGCGGCTGTCTCTCCTCGCGGGGAGATCCGTGGCTTTCCGAACACACCCGCCTCGCGACGGGGTTGGCATTGCAAGTATTTAATAAAAATGTGCACGAGCGCCGCCCAACCTGTCAAGGACGGAGTCCGTTTTAACGCCGTGAAATTTGTTGCGGAATCAGGGCTCGACCGTGCGGTCGCTGATGGGCCAGGGGGCGGGACGGACAAAAAGGGAAAAGTCATTTTGCCCGGGATCATCCAGGGAAACGGCAGCGGTGGCCGCCGGCAGGGTCAGCGGCGGCAGGCTCCTGGCGTCCAGGTCAAGGGACAGGTACATGCCGTCGACATTCCACGACGGCGACAGAAACCCGGCCTGTCCGCCCTGCCCCAGCCGAAAGGCCAGCAGCAGCGAAGTGGCCGGCGGATCGAAGGTGAGGGAACGCACGGCATACGCGCCGGGCTTCGTCCAGGTGCAGTCCTCGCCGCCGGTGTCGGCCACGAGCGTGCGCCAGGTCCGGCCGTTGTCTGTGGAGACCTCGACGCGGGCCTCGTTGGCCGGACATTTGCGGCAGGGGTTGGCGTAGACCTGCGGAAAGACCTTCAGGTGGGCCCGGGTGATGGGCAGGGCCGAGACAAAGGCATAGCGGAAGGAGCACGTCTCCCCGTCGCGGCAGACCAGTTCGCCGCGCAACCGCTTGGACGGCACCACGCCGGCCATGTGTGCCATGGGCGCGGCGAACCGGGCCTTGTCGGTCCAGTCGGGCACGAAAAGCAGCCGGCCCCGGCCGCCCGGATTGAGCGTCAGGGTGGAGCCCGCCGGGGCCAGCACCGGAACGGTGACCGCCTGCCCGCCCAGGCGCAGATGGGGAATGGCGATGGTCCCTTGCAGCCGCAGGGCCACCGGCCCGGAGGGCGTGGGCGGCAGGCCGCGCCACCGGTGGGCGGGCGTGGCGGCGTTCAGGGCGAGCCCCGGCCGGGTCAGGCAGACGTCGTAGAGCCGCAGGGCGGGACGGCCGTCGCGATCGGACAGGACAGACGCCGGGGCCAATGCCGGATGGCGGTCGCGAAAGCGGGCCTCGTCCCCGGGCGAACCGACCGGCAGCCCGGCCGCGACAAAGCCGGAAAAGCCCGGCGCGGCAAAGGCGTACAGGCCCACGTCGCGCCCGTCCGAGGCCTCGTCCCAGGCCACGGCCCGGACGTTTTCCAGCAGGTGGGCCGCCTGCCGCACCAGGGGCGCGTCGCCGGGAGCGGCGGCGGGAGCGGCGGCGGCCCCGACCGGGCGCACCGTGGCCGCCAGGGTCAGCCCGGCCAGATTGAGAAAGCCCTCCACATGGCCCGGCCGGTAGCCCACGCGCACGTACAGCCGGCCGCCGGCGGCCAGCTCCCCGGGCACGGCATAGTCCCGGCGGGTTTCGCGGCAGCGGCCGTGATAGAAATCAATCTCCTCGAAAAACGGTCGCGGTTCGGTCACGGGCCGGCCGTCGGCCACGGGAAAGGCTTCCTGGCCGATGACGCCAAGGGGCGTCCAGTGCGCGCCGTCCGGGCTCGCGGCCACGGTCAGCACGGCATCGGCCGGCAGTTCGGGATCACCTTTGTACAGGGCGGCGGCCACGGTCAGACGGATGTCCCGGGCGACCTGCCCCGGCGCGACCTCGAAGGCCCAGGTGGCCTCGGCCGGCCTGGAATAGCGCGCCGGGCGCAACAGCCCGAGCTCCGTGTCCAGGGCCATGTTGGCGGCGGCAAAGGCGTCCTCATAAAAATGGCGGGTCCGGAAATCCGTGGCATAGCGGTAGGCGCCGTCCGGGCCCGGGTCCATGACCAGGGGGGCGCGGCCGGCCGCCGGCACGAGGGTGACGCGGGTGGTGGTGAAAAGCGCGCCGAATTCCTTGACCGGCAGGCCCGGCTGCCAGGGCCGGCCGGCGGCGGCGTCGGTGTAGCAGGTGTCGATGTCGGCCAGACGACGGTAGCCCGGTCCGGCAAAGGTGCCGGCCTCGCCAAAGCGGCCGGGCAGATACCAGTTCGCGGCGAAGCGACGGGTGTTGCGCTTGTAGCCGTGAAACTCCAGGGCATCCACGTTGCCGCCCCAGGCGTCGAGCCATTGGAAAAACTCGCGGTCAAGACTCATGGTCCGGCCGTAGTAGGCGGGATAGGCCGACAGGCTCGGCCACAGCAGGACCAGACAGCCCAGCCCGGCCACGAACACGCCGACGGAAGTCGCGCCGCGCCGGCCGGCAAGGAGCCGGGCCGCCCCCTGCCCCACCGCGACGAGGCCGCGCCCGGCCAGCAGCACGAGCACCGGGAAAAGCAGCACGAAATGCCGGGGGCCGAGCAAGGCGCGCAACAACGTGCGCGAGCCGACAAGGGCCAGCACCATGACCACGGCCCAGCCGACAAGCAGCCCGAGCCCGGCCCGGCGGCCGTCCCGCCAGGCGGCCACGGCGCCAAGCAGCGCGACCGCGACCCAGGCGGCGATCCAGCCCGGGGCCACGACGGCGTCATGGGAAATGAAGGCCGCCACGATGTTGGCGGCGAACCCGGGCGTGAGTCCGGCCAGGGGATCGACGCCCGGATCGTGGAGAAACCGCTGGACGAAAAAAACCGCCGGCAGCCAGGGGGCCACCGCGATGGCCACGCCGCCAAAGGCCACCAGCCCGGGCACGAGCCGGCGCAACCGTTGGTCCGGCGGCCAGACACGCCAGCGCCCGGCCAGGACCCAGCCGGCATAGACCGCCTGCACGGCCAGGGTGGGCCAGCCCTGATAGCCCGCGTAGACCATGCCCGTGGCGGCCAGGGCGTAGCCGCACCAGGACCAGGGGCCGTTTTCGTCCACGGCCCGCACGAGCAGCCACATGGAGGTCACGGCCAGACTGAGGAACACGGCGTAGAACTTGATGGACTGGGCGTAGCTGATGGGAAAAAGCAAAAAAACGCCGAGCAGGCAGGCGGCAAGCCCGGCGCCCCGCCCGAACAGCCGGCGGCCGAGCAGGCCGAGCACGAGCGGCAGGAGCATCCCGGCCAGCAGGCTCGGCAACCGCGCCGCCAGGGAGCTTTCGTCCACGGCCAGGGCCAGATGCTCCAGGGCGTAGATCAGCGGCGGCTGGAAATCGAAAATGGTGTCGGCCGGTCCCTGATACTTCTGGACGGCGAACATGTCGGCCAGGGGCATCTCCGCCCGGCTCAAATTGAGGTAGTCGTCCTCCCAAAGCGACGGCCCGTCGAGCCGCCACAGCCGGGTCAGGCCGATGGCGGCCACCAGCAGCGCCAACCCCAGCCCGCCGGCCAGCCGCGTCCAGCGCCTACGCGCCACAAGCCGCCCCGTCGTCCACGTCGCGCCCCCGCATCCCCGCCGCAATGCCCCTGTCCGGGCTCAATCGAAATCCGCCAGCAGCGCGCCGACGTGCACCCGGCCAAACAGCACCGTGGCGGCATACTTGTTGCGCAGCCGCCAGACCGCCTGCTGGAGCTGGTCCGAGGCGATGCCGTTTCGCAGGGCCGTGTAGGCTTCGATGAAGGCGGCCAGACTGTCGCAGACCTTGAGCAGTTCGCCGTCCTTGGGATCGAAGGCGTCGAGGTTGCAGCGGTCCTGCAACTCGGCCGGGGGAATGCGCACGGCGTTGCCGTTTGCGTCGCGGATGGATTCGTAAAATTCCGAGCCTACCTCCATACCGAGCAGATAGCCGAGCCGGTCGGCCAGATCGGAACAGCCGCCGTTTCGCAGCACCGAAAACACGCGCCGCTCCAACTCGGCGTTTTCGTATTCCTTGATCATGCCGCCCAGGGGCGCGATGGATTGTTTGACCGGGGAGATGATGTCCCGGGTGAGCAGCTCGGGCAGATCGTGGACAAGGCCGGCGAAAAAGTTGTTGAGCCGCCGGGCCGGACAGGCGTCCACGGCCAGACTGAAGAAATAGGCGTAGGCCGCGACCAGGAACATGTGGCCGAGCACCGACGTTTCCGGGATGCGCGGGGTCTGGGACCAGCGGGTCTGGAAGCGCAGCTGGCCGACCAGCCGGGCGAAATGGCCAAGCGGCGTTTTTTTGCCGGCGAACAGGCCGCCGGCCAGCTCGGGCACGCCACGCAAATCGTCGAACCGGGCCAGCCCGTCGGTAAACGACGACTCGATGTCGAGCAGCTCGTCGTCCCAGGGATTGTCGCGCTTGATCAGCGAATATTCCCAGCCGCTGGCGTAGAGATGGGCGGCGTCCAGAATGCGCCGGGCCGGGGCGTCGGAGGCCGGCACGGACAGGTAGGTTTGCAGCCGCCGCCAGAAATCGTCGCCCAGCTCCCGCACGCGCGGTTCGAGCTGGCTGAAGACCCAGCCGGTGAGCTGGGCGTAATGGTCGGGCTTGTCCTTGATCTTATAGAAGACAGGCGGCTTGATGTCGGTTATGACCAGCCGGTAGAGGTATTCGAACAGGCCGCCTTCGACGATTTCGAGCCCCAGGGCCAGTTTTTCGGGTTCGCTCAAGTGGCCGCTGTTGCGCTCGTAGAGCATCCAGGCCACCATCATCTTATGAGCCTGCTTGTCGATTTCCATCAGCTCCATGGAGCGGTGCTTGTCGTTCCAGCGCTTCATGAAGGAACCGGCGAACAGGAGCTGCAACAGACTTTTGCGGACGCTGACCATGCCACCTCCCGAAACCGCGATTCTGCGAAAGGTAGCCCGGGCGGCGGTCGAGGGCAACCGGCGTTTCGTCCGCCCCTTTCGGCCGATGTCGCGATTGCCGCGAAGAGTGCTTGACAATCGTCGGCCCACCACTTACACAATTCGTCTTTCGAGCAACTCACAGGAGCCGCCATGAAAACGTTTAGCCCGACGCCCAAAGATATTTCCCGCAACTGGTTCGTGGTCGATGCCTCGGACAAGATTCTCGGCCGCCTGGCCACGGCCGTGGCCGTTCGTCTGCGCGGCAAGCACAAGGCGGAGTTCACCCCCCACCTGGACACCGGCGATTTCATCGTCGTGGTCAATGCTTCCAAGGTGCGCACCACCGGCCACAAGCTGGATCAGAAGAAATATTACCGCCATTCCGGGTGGATCGGCGGCCTCAAGGAAACCTCCCTGCGCGACATGCTGGCCAAAAAGCCCGAGGATGTCATCCGCAAGGCCGTTCGGGGCATGTTGCCCAAGAACCGCCTCGGCCGGGCCATGCTGAAAAAGCTGAAGGTCTACGCCGGCGAGGCCCATCCTCATGAGGCCCAAAAGCCCGAAACCCTGGACGTGTAAGCCACGCGGAGAACAAAGATGAGCGACGAATTCTTTTACGGCACCGGACGCCGCAAGTCCGCCGTGGCCCGCACCCGCCTGTACAAGGGCAACGGCCGCATTCTGATCAACGATCGTCCTTTCGAGGAATATTTTTCCCGCCCCACCCTCCACGCCATCGTGCGTCAGGCCCTGCTGCTGACCAAGATCGACGGCCGGGTGGACGTGAAGGTCAACGTCGCCGGCGGCGGCATGACCGGACAGGCCGAGGCCGTGCGCCACGGCATCTCCCGGGCCCTGTGCCTGCTGGACCCCGAGCTGCGCGGCGTGCTGAAAAAGGCCGGCCTGCTCACCCGTGATTCCCGCGAGAAGGAACGTAAAAAGTACGGCCAGCGCGGCGCCCGCGCCCGGTTCCAGTACTCGAAGCGTTAATCCACGCGACGATTCCACAGTCCTTCAAGGCGGGGCCGCATGTATGCGGTTCCGCCTTTTGTCGTTGCCGGAAAACCGCCGGCCGGACTTGGGCCCCAGCCCTCCCGTTTGCCCGGGAGTGCTTCCGGCGTTACCCTGGTTCGCCATCACCCATACCATGTTCCGCCCCCCTCCCCCCTTGAACGTTTTCAGGGAAGGTGGGGGTCCGGGGGAGGGAACCCCCTTTTTCAAAAGGGGGTTCCC
>JAFABC010000293.1 GCA_023426275.1 Pseudomonadota bacterium
TTCGGGAGGGTCCGGGAGGGGGGGACCCCCTCCCGGCCGCCGGAGGCCTCTTCACTTGGAAACAGACCTAGAAACCAAACAACAAAGCCGCCATCAGATAGCTGGTCAGACCGCCCAACTCCACGGAGGTCTGCACCTGTCCGGGGAGGTCGGAAAGATCCGTGGTGGCCGGATTACCGAAGTTGAAGTTCTGCCCAACCGTCGTCGACGCCATCCATGACGTGGCCACATTGACGGCCGTGCCGGCCCGCGCCGGAACAGCGGCCAGGGTCAAGGTCAGGACGCAAGCCGCAGCCACGAACAAACCCAAAACTTTCCGTTTCATAGCAACCCTCCTGCATGTTTGGCACTCGAAACATGAATCCATCTTGCCCTGAACATACGCCATGGGCGCAATTTTTCAAGGTGCCGTCCGCGCCCGGGCGACAACAAAATGCGGCATCCGGGCGAAAGAGCGTCGCGCCGGCCGACTCCCGCTTGCCTCCGGGACGACAATGACGCTACGAGGGCCTCATGCGAACCCCTCATTGCTCCCCCGGCGCGGGCGTCCTGGCCCGCCTGCTGGCCTGTCTCCTGCTGCTCGGCTGGGCCGCGCCCCTGGCGGCGGCCCCTGTCCCGTCAACCGCACCGGTCGATCCCCAGTGGCGGCCGCTGGTGGACAAACTGGCCGCCGACGGCCTGGACAAGGCCTTTCTCGACCGCCTGTTCGCCCCCGGCTCGGTGCCCTACCAACCCCAACTCATGGCCCGCAAGGTCGACGCCATGTTGCGCAAGGAATTCGAACCGCGCCCCAAGCCCGGCCCGGCCAACCTGCGCAAAAGCAGCTACCGGTTCCTGCTGACGCCGGCGTCCGTGTCCCAGGCCGTGCGGTTCGTGCGGGACAATCAGGCCGCCTTCGATCAGGCCCGGCGCGACTACGGCCCGCCGCCGCAGCTCGTGGCCGCCTTCCTGATGGTGGAAACGCGCCTGGGCTCCTACCTCGGCGACCGCGACGCCTTGAGCGTGCTGGCCAGTCTGGCCCGGTCCTCGGACCTCGAGGACATCGCGCCCTTCATGAAACGGCTGGGGCAATCGCCCGAACGTCGCCGCTACGCCGCCTGGGCGGCCGGCGACCGCGCCGCCTGGGCCTACCGCGAACTCGTGGCCCTGTTGCGCTACGCCGCGGCCAAGAAACAACATCCCGGCGCCATTCCCGGCTCCATCTACGGCGCCATCGGCATCTGCCAGTTCATGCCGACCAATGCCCTGCGTTTCGGCGTTGACGGCGATCAAAACGGGGTGGTGGATCTGTTTTGCCCGCACGACGCCATTGTCAGCGTGGCCAGCTACCTGCACGGCCACGGCTGGAAGCCCGGCATGACCGCACAGGAACGGCACGCCGTGGTCTACGCCTACAATCACAGCGACCTGTACGTGCTGGCCGTGCTCACCCTGTCCGACCGCATCGGCAAGGGGCTGCGGGCCGCGCCCGGGCGCTGATTCCGGCCTCGTTTGCCGTCAGGGGGAAGGGATGGCGAAAAAAAGGGGATTGGGACGGCGGGACCCGGCCAGGAAACTGCCCTCGAAATAGCCCTGCTGAAAGCCCCGGCGAAAGCCGGCGCGATAGGTCCCGCGCCGGTTCATGCCGGCGGTGCGCGCGGCGTCGCCACCCACCCAGCTGGCCCGGATGAGCTGGTCCCGGCGGCGGGTTTCCAGCTGGGCGATGCGCTCCCAGACCTGCTGCCGCCGGTCGAGCCACGGCCCGTCCCCTGCGCCGGCCTTGGGGCCGCCCAGGAAGATGTAGACCACAAGGCCGATGATGCCGATCAGGATCACAAGGTATTTCACCGCATCGCCCGACATGCGCCGACGTTCCGACCCCATGTCGGTTACGCCTCCGCGCTCCTGTTCTTCTTTTCGGTCCGGCGGGCGGGCTTCTTTATGGTCGGGAGGAATCCGGGATCAGGAGGATCGCGAGGCGGCGATGCCGTGTTTTTTGAGCAGCGCGTAGAGACGGGAGCGCGAAAGCCCCGAGACTTCGAGCATCCGGGCCACGTCGCCGCCGCAACGGCCGGACAACGCCCGCAGGTAGCGCCCCTCGCCCAGATCGCGGAACTCGCGAAAGCGCGGCAGCGTTCCCGTGGCCAGCCCGTCCCACAGCCCTTCGGTTTCGTCGTGCCCGTCGGAGGCGGCCCGGCCGGTCACCCGGTTGCGGGCGGCGCAGACCCGGATGTGCAGCGGCAGGTGCACGGGCAAAAGGACCTCGTCCCCGCCGGCCAGGGCCAGCACGCCTTCCATGGTGTTCTTGAGCTCCCGCACGTTGCCCGGCCAGGGATAGGCGAGCAGGGCCCGGGAGAAATCCTCGGAAAAGGCGCGGGGCTCCATGCCGACGCGCGTGGCCGCCTCGGCGGCGAAATGGGCGGCAAAGTCCAAAATGTCGTCGGGATGGCCGGCCAGGGGCGGCAGCTCGATGCCCACGCCCTGCAACCGAAACAGCAGGTCTTCCCGAAAAAGTCCCTCGGCGGCCATGGCGTCGAGGTTCTGGTTGGTGGCGGCCACCAGCCGGAAATGGCAGGACGTCTCCTCCAGCCCGCCGACCGGGCGCACGCGGCGTTCCTGGAGCACGCGCAAAAAAGCCTTTTGCACCGACAGCGGCATCTCGGCCACTTCGTCGAGAAAAAGCGTTCCGCCGTGGGCACGCAGCAACACGCCCTCGCGCCGGCGGTCCGCGCCGGTGTAGACGCCCTTTTCCGAGCCGAACAACACGCTTTCGACAATGCTCGCCGGCAGGGCGGCGCAGTCCACGACCACAAACGCGCCGCTCCGGCGCGGACTGTTGTCGTGAATGGCCCGGGCAAAAAGCTCCTTGCCGACCCCGGTCGGGCCGGTCAGCAGCACGTTGACCTCGCTCGGCGCGGCCTTGGCCGCCAGCTCCAGGCACTGGGCCCGCTTGGGGTTGCCGCCGACGATGCCGGAAAAACGAAACGCGCAGCTCCCCCCGCGCCCCGTCCGCCCCTGCCGGCGGTGCTCCATGGCGCTGACCAGGGGCGTGGTCATGGTTTTGACCGTGGGCGGTTTCTCGATGTAGTCCCAGGCCCCCTGCCGCATGGCCCGTTCCGCCCCGTCGGGATCGCCCCAGCCGGTGATGACAATGACCTCGGGGCCGGAGGGGGCGCGGCGGATGTCGCCGATGACGTCGAGTCCGTTGCCGTCGGGCATGCGCACGTCGAGAAAGACCACGTCCACGTCCTTGTCCATGGCCCGGCGCAACCCCTCGGCCAGGGTCTCGGCCATGTCCGGTTCGTGGCCCAAACGGGTCACCACCCGGGCCAGGGCGTCCCGAATGGTCTGGTCGTCGTCGATGATCAGCACGTTGCCCAAGCTCGCCTCCGCGCCGGACGTGGTTTCGCGCCGGCCCGCTCCGTGCATGACCGGCGCCGCGCCTGCCTGTCAAGGCCGGCTGGCTGCAAGATGCCTCCGGCGGCCGGGAGGGGGTCACCCCCTCCCGGACCCTCCCGAAAGGGGGAGGCGGACGGGTGTCCTGTTGGCCGCCAAACGTGCGCCAGCGTCGCTTCGCGCCGCACAAAGAACTACCGAGGGGGGGCCGGGCCTTTTCCAGGCTGGCCCGGCGTGGGAGTGCGAAGGAGTTTTCAGGCGGCGGGCGAGGCAGCCGGCCGGCCGGCCTCGGCGCGCAGGTCGCGAAGCGTCATGCCGCTTGCGCCAAGCCGCCACAGGCCGATGACGGTCACGGGCACGTACTGGAGCAGGTGCATGGCCAGGGCCACGGCAAAGGCCCGGTCCCGGTCCACGCCGAACCAGCCGAGGGCCAGCACCATGGACGCCTCGTACACGCCCATGCCCCCGGGCGCGCCCGGCATGGCGAACCCGAGCGTGGCCACAGCAAAGACCGTCAGCACCATGACCGGATCGAAGCCGAGCCCGGCCATGAACCCGAGTCCCACGGCGTACAGCGCCATGTAGGCCAGCCACACGGCCACGGTGAGCCCGGCCAGACGCAAAAAAAAGCCCAGGCGCAGGTTGGCCTGCAACAGTTCGAGCATTTCCGTGGCGAAAAGGCGCAGCTTTTCGACCGGCAGCAGCCGCAGCAGGGCAAACGCCGCGCCCGGACGCAGCCGCAACAGGACCAGCACGCACCACACCCCGCCAACCAGGGCCAGCAGGGGATAGAGCACCACGCCCTGGCCCAGGAGCGCGGCCACGGCCACGCCAAGGGCGAGCAGGGCATTGAGATCGAAAAACCGCTCCCAGAAAACCGCTTCCAGGGATTTGCCGAGCGACGTCCCGCCCTCCCGGCGCAGATACAGGGCCTTGGCCATCTCGCCCAGTCTGGCCGGCAGCACGTTGTTGAGCGCCAGCCCGATCAGGCAGGCCCAGATGCCGGTCAGGGTCGGGATGGCTCCCTGCATGAGAAAACGCAACCGCACCCCGGGCAGGATGGTCACGCCAAGGACCATGAGCGCGTACAGGCCCACGGGCAGGGGCCGAAACGCGGCCAGGGCGCGGACCAGCCCGGCCAGATCCACGCCCCACAGGGCATAGGTCAGGCAGCCGGCCACCAGGGCGATGCGGAAAAGACGGGAGAGATGCCGTTTCATGAAAGTGTGTCCCACGGCCGGGACGTTGGCGGCGCGGGGCCGAAGGCCATGGGGAACCCACCCCATGGCCTTTTTCCCCGCGCGAGGCAAGGATTGTTTTTATTTCTTGGGCAGGGAGGCGTAGTAGGCGGACAGGTCGGCGATGTCGGCCTCAGAGTGCTTCTGCATGATGGCGATCATGGCCTTGTTGGCGCCCTTGCCTTCCTTGAAGGCCTGCATCTTGGCCGTCAGCGTGGCCACGTCCTGGCCGTTGAGGTCGCCGCGGCTGCGGTGACAGGCGCAGCCCTTGGACAACGCCTCGCCCTTGGCCACATCGCCGGCGGCCAGGGCGGCCACGGCCACCACGCAGAACAGTGCGGTGAAAAAAAGGATTCCGATCCGTTTCATACCCTTCTCCTTGGTCATGCGGTGCGCATCCCGCCGCCCCACGGCGGCCGGTCCAGACACCATGCATAGCCCAGGGAAGAAAAAAAGCAATCCACACCGGCCGCTTCCCTTGCGTTTCACAAATATTTGTTGCAATTCACCCTACCCAAGGTAGGTTCTCCAATTGAGAACACTCTCTTTTGCAAAGGAACGTCCCATGTCGCCCCGCCTCGCCCCGGTCCTTGTCGTCGTCTTGTTGCTTGCCGCCTGCGCGCCGTCCTCGGATACGGCCCTGCGCAACACCCTGCAAGAACACCCGGACATCGTCCTCGACGCCCTGGCCACGCGCAAGGCCGACCTCTACGCCCTGGTCGTGGCCGGGCAGCAGGAACAGCAGGCGGCGGCCGATCAGGCCAAGCAGACCGAGGAACTCGCAAAGCCGCTGAAACCGGTCATCGATCCCGACCGGGCCATGCGCGGACCGGCCACGGCCCCGACCACCATCGTGGTCTATTCCGATTTTCTGTGTCCCTACTGCGCCCGGGGAGCCAAGGAACTCAAGGCCTTTGAGGACCGCCATCCGGATTCGGTGCGGGTGCTCTTCAAGCACTACGCCACCGACGACCTGTCCCGGCAGGCGGCGCTGGTCTACGAGGCCCTGGCCCGACAGGACCCCAAGCTGGCCTTCGCCTTTCACGACGCCATCTTCGCCTCCCAGCAGGAGATCGAGCAGGCCGGCGAACCGGCCATCTACGCCCTGGCCATCAAGCTCGGAGCCAACGTGTCCCAGCTCAAGCGCGACCTGAAGGACCCGGCCCTGGCCAAACGCATCGCCGACGACGTGGCCGAGGCCCGGTCGTTCGGCATCGAAGGCACGCCGACGTTCCTCATAAACGGCGTGTCCCTGCGCGGCGCGGCCCCGGTCGGCGAATTCGAAAACATCCTGCGCCAGGTGTCGCCCCAGGGCGGCCAGGAAGCGCCGTGCGCCGTGTGCGATAAGGAAAAAGCAAAAAAATAGCGCTCCGCGCCGAACCGCAGAAGCGACGCCGTCCTATGTCCGCACTCTTTCGCATCCTTGTCCTGCTGGCCCTTTGCGCCGCACCAGTCCTGCCGGGCGGCCCCGCGCCGGCCCTGGCCGATGAAGAGCCGCCTGCCGCCACGGCCCAGGGACCGGAGTGCCGTCCCCTGGACGAAGCCAGTCTGACGGGCATGATGGAGGCGCTGATCAAGTATTCCGACGACAATCAGGCCGCCCAGGGCCGGATTCTGGAACTGCTGGAGACCTACAAGAACAACAAGGACGCGCCGGAATACAAAAAGCTGCTCTTTTTGTTCGACACGCACCAGAAGGTGACGACCAGCCTCAACAACCTGATCGACATCCTCTACATCACGCTCAAGCACGGCCGCTGCGACGACCAGGAACTCAACGACTACATCTACAGCCGTTGCAAGAACATCATCACCTTTTTAAACAACATGGTGTTTTTCCTGACCGCCCGCAACCAGGAGATCGATCTCGGCGCCTCGGTGGACGTGCAGCGCCTCTACGAGAGCTATCTGGTGCGGCTGACCACCCTGCTCTACGAGCTCAACAAGCTCCAAATCCACTTCTACAAATAGCCCGGCCGTCGCCGCCCCGGGGAAAGCCGGCTATTCGCAACGCACCCGCGCGGCCAGATCCGGACTCACCTGGAAAAGCAGCGGCGACACATCCCCCGCCGCCGCCACCGCATGGCGCGTGGCCAGGGCGGCCCGACGATCGCCGAAGCGACCGGCCAGCACCCGGTAGCGCGAACCCTTCCCTGTCTTTTCCACCGCCACGCAGGCGGGAAAACCCCGCCGGCGCAGCTTGGCGGCCTGACTGGCGGCATTGGCGGCGTCGGCGAACAACCCGGTTTGCAACGCCCAATAGCCGGTCGCGGCCGGCTTCTCCGGCGTGGTCGGTTTGGCCGAAACGGGCGAAGGAGCTGACGCACCTGCAGCCTTGGCCGGAGCCGGATTCCGGGCGGGCGGCGGCACCGGCCCGCCCCGCTCCTGCGTCCGGGCCGGCGGTTGTGCCTTGGACGCAGGGCCGGCTTTCTTCCCGGACGTGGACGAGGCCGCCGTCGGTCCGGCCTCCGGCGCGAGAGCGGGGGCGGGAGCGGCCGGCGTCGCCGGCGCGGGGGGCGG
>JAFABC010000309.1 GCA_023426275.1 Pseudomonadota bacterium
GGTCACGTCCGTCAACGTGGTGTAAATTCTGTTGGGGTTGAGGTGGCATCGGTCAGGCTGCCCTGGGTGGAATTTGCGCTGGCTGCGCCTCGTTGGGTTGGGGGTTGAGTTCGGCCATGGCCTCGACCTGCATGTAGCGGCTTTGTAGCTGCCACTCGTCGTTTTGCTCCAACAGGATTGCCCCGATGAGCCGGATAATGGACTGCTCGTTGGGGAAGATGCCGACCACGTCCGCTCGCCTTTTCACCTCTTTGTTCAGCCTTTCCAGAGGATTGGTACTGTGCAGCTTGACCCGGTGCTGTGCGGGGAAGGTCATGTAGGCCAGCACATCGTGTTCGCTTTCGTCCATGAAGCTGGCGAGCTTTGGCCATTTCCCGCGAAGCTGATCGGCGACATGCCGCCAGGTCTGGCTAGCGCTGGCCGCGTCAGGTTGCAGGAAGGCTTGGCGCAAGGCGGCCGAGACCATGGCGTGCTGGGCTTTGGGGACGCGGGCCAGGGCGTTACGCATCCAGTGAACCCGGCAGCGCTGCCACGTGGCCCCGAATGTCTTGGCTATCGCGGCCTTGAGGCCCTCATGGGCATCGGAGATGACCAGTTTCACACCGCTTAAGCCCCGACGAAGAAGGCTTTTAAGGAAAAAAGACCAGAACGGCTCGGCTTCGCTGGGACCGATGTGCAGCCCCACAATTTCTCGACGGCCTTCCGTGTTCACCGCCACGGCGATTATAGCGGCGACGCTGACCACCCGACCGCCTTCACGCTGCTTGAGGTAGGTCGCGTCCAGCCACAAATAAGGCCATTCCCCCGTCAGCGGCCTGGAAAGGAAGGCATGGACCCGTTCATCGATGTCCTTGCACAGCTTGGACACCTGGGACTTGGAGATCCCGGAAAGGCCCATGGCCTGAACGAGATCATCCACACGCCGGGTCGAGATGCCGCCGATCCAGGCTTCCTGGATGACGGCCACCAGAGCGCGTTCGCTGGTCTTGCGCGGCTCCAGGAAAGGCGGAAAGTAGCTGCCCTGGCGCAGTTTGGGGATGCGCAGTTGCAAGGAGCCGACGCGGGTATCCAGGCTTCGGTCGCGATAACCGTTGCGGTAGCTGATCCGTTCGGCGCTTCGCTCGTGGCGGCTGGCCCCGATCAAGCCGTCCACATCGGCTTCCATGAGAAGCTGTAGAACGGCTTCCGCAAGGGAACGGAGGAAATCGCCGCCGTCGGCCTTTTGCATCAGCTCGATTAATGCCATGCTGTCCTCGGCCATCGTGGTCTCCTTTGGTTGCAGGTGCGGCTTCGCAACTTCACCTTACAGCCAATTGACCCGATGGCCACCTCGCCAATCCCGTCCAGGCTGGAGGTGTTCCCCCCCGGCCTGGACGACCCCAGAATTTACACCACCTCCGTGGACTCTACCCTCGCCGGGTTGGCGTATTTGAGTCTGGCTTCGCTGCAGGAAGTCAGGGGAACGCCGTGTGTCGATCGGTTGGGCTGTGTGGAAATCCAGCCGGGGGAACCGCTGCGGCTGGGCGTTATCGAGTCGCTCAGCGGCAAGGTGGCGCCGCTGGGGGTCGAACAGCTTCGCGGCCTGGAACTCGCCCTGGAAGCGCGCGGGGGCGCGGTGCTCGATCACCCGGTCACCCTGGTGGTCGAGGATTCTGGCTGCCGGCCCGAGGGGGGAGCCAACGCGGCGCTTCGGATCGTTTCCGATCCGGGCGTGGTGGCGATTTTCGGCACCACCTGCTCCGGGGACGCCTCGGCCGCCGCCCAGGTGATGACGCAGGCCGGCCTGTCCATGATATCCGGCAACAACAGCGCCCCGTTCCTGACCTCCATCGGCGGGCGCAAGGCCCCCAAGTGGCAACCCGGCTATTTCCGGACCGCGCCCAACGAGGAGCATTCGGGACCGGCCGCGGCGCGCTACGCCTACCAGGGCCTCGGCCGCCGGCGCGCCGCCATCATCCATGACGGCGATATCTACACCATGGGGCTGGCCCAGGGCTTTCGGGAGGAGTTCGAGCGGCTGGGCGGCAGGACCGTGCTGTACACGGCTGTGGACAAGGGCGATGTCAATATGCTTCCCGTCCTGGAAGCCGTGGCCGCCGCCAAGGCCGATCTGCTGTTTTTTCCGCTTTTCCAGCCCGAGGGCAACAACGTGCTCCTCACGGCCCGGAAGATGCCGGTCCTCGCCGACGTGGCGCTGATGAGCGATGGGTCGCTGATCGAGCAGAGCTTTATCGACGCCGTGGGGGAGGCGGCCAAGGGCATGTATTTCGTGGGGCCGGCCATGCCGGAGCCGTCCAAGGCCATCACGGCGCTACGGGCCCGCTATCGTAAAAAATACGGCGAGGAACCGCCCACGAGCTATTATTTGAACGCCTACGACGCGGCCGGCATTTTGTTCGAAGCCATCGAACGCGCCGCCACGCCGACCGGCAACGGCGGCTGCGTCATCGGCCGGCAGGCGTTGCGCGACGCCCTGGCGGCCACCCGCGACTTTCCCGGCGTGACCGGAACGCTGACCTGCGACCATTTCGGCGATTGCAGCACGCCCCGGTTCAATGTGTTGCGTCTGGACGACCCGGCCAAGGGCGTGGCCGGCCTGCTCGAAAATATCGTTTCAACCTATGCACCGCACGATGCCCATACGCGATAAACTGACCGCCTGGTGGACCGGGCTCGGCATTACGAACAAGCTCTGGCTTGTCTTTGGCATGTTGTTCACCATCTTCGGACTGGCCGTCATGGCCGGGTTCGTCGGGTTGCGCGTGGTGGGGCAGGCCGAAAACAACATCCTGGTCAACATGGAGATCCGCACCAAGATTCTGGAGATGGAAGGCCAGCTGGAGCGCTCCCGGCGGTTGTATCAGGATTTCATCCTCCGGGTGCCGGAACAGGATTTCGCCGCGGTCCGGGAAACGTATTACGTCCAGTCCCTGGCCGTGGCCGCCCGGGTCATCGCCCTGGCCGAGGAGCTCAAGCGCCTGATCGCCACCCTGCCGGCCGGCAGCACCATTGCCCGGCGCAACATGGACATCACGCTTTTCACCTCCACCGCCAAGCGCTACTCCCACACCCTCGTCAACCAGGGGGAACTGCTGGCGGCCCTGTACCATCCCGACGACGGCTTGCAGCCGCGCCTGATCGACACCATCGTCCGACTGGGCAAATGCCTCGCCGGCTCCCAGGCGGCGGCGCTGCTCCTGCGGGAACTGGATATCCTGGAAAAACGTTACGAGATCACCCGGCAGCGTCCGTACATGCAGGCGGCCCTCAACAAGATCACGGTGCTGCGGCGGCTGCTGCCGGGCGAGACCGGCATCACCGCCGCCCAACGCGCCGAGGCCCTGCAATTGCTGCGCACCTACGAAGCCGATGCGGGACGGATGCTGGAAATCGTCCGGGACATGCACGCCAACGCCAATGATTTCAAGCTGCAAGCCCGGGCGGTTGATCCGATTTCTCGGGAGCTCAAACGACTTTCCGCCGAGGAGGTGGAGCAGGCGAGGCGGCGCATCACCTGGGCCAGCCGGCTGGCCGGGAGCATCATGGCCATGGCCGCCCTGCTCGGGCTCGTCTGCCTCGTGGCCGCCGCGCGCGTGCTGCACGCCTCCATCACCAGCAAGGTCGTGACCATGACCCGCCATGCCGCGGCCATCCGGGCCGGCCACCTCGACGAGATGCTGCCCAACGGCACCGGCGACGAGCTCGGCGTGCTGGCCGGGGCCTTTAACGCCATGACCCTGCGGGTCAAGTATCTGGTCGAAACACTGGAGGAAAAGGTCCGGCAGCGCACCCAGGAGCTGGCCGACAAGAACCGCGAACTCGACGCCACCAACCAGATGCTGGCCACCCTGTCCATGACCGACCGGCTGACCGGGTTGTGCAACCGGCGCAAACTCGACCAGTCCCTGGAGGCGGAGTGGCGGCGGGCCAAGCGCTACGGTTCGGTTTTTTCCGTGGTCATGGTCGATTTGGACAACTTCAAGGCCGTCAACGACACCTACGGCCATACCGTGGGCGATGCCGTCCTCGTGCGCGCGGCCGATCTCCTGGTGGCCGGGACACGGGAGACCGACGTGGTCGGGCGCTGGGGCGGCGAGGAATTTCTCATCGTGTGCCCGGAAACGGATGCTCCCGCCGTGATGGCCCTGGCCGAGGGGCTGCGCCGCGAGTTCGAAGCCTCGGATTTTTCCGGCAGCGGGCGCATGACGGCCAGCTTCGGGCTGGCCGTGTACGCCGGGGACGCGGAGTCGGGCGGACTGCTCGAACGGGCCGACGCCGCCCTGTACCGGGCCAAGGAGGGGGGGCGCAACCAGGTCTTCCTCGATCCGGCGGTTTGACGCCCGGGGCCGGTGTGCACTACTGCATCCGGCCATGAGCACCTGCGTTACCTTGCGCGGCATCGCCAAGTCCTTTGGCGTGCGCCGCCTGTTCACGGATATTTCGCTGACCGTTTCCGACCAGGAGCGCATCGGGCTGATCGGCCCCAATGGCTCCGGAAAATCCACGCTGCTGAAGATCAT
This sequence comes from Pseudomonadota bacterium, assembly GCA_023426275.1. GTDB lineage: Bacteria > Desulfobacterota > Desulfovibrionia > Desulfovibrionales > Desulfovibrionaceae > Solidesulfovibrio. The sequence goes on from JAFABC010000309.1 coordinate 4,521, forward strand.
GGCCGGGCTGGAGCCGGCCGACGCCGGCGAGCGCACCCTGCGCCAGGGCGCGCGACTGGCCTATGTGGCCCAGCAGGACCGGTTCGAATCGAAGACCGTGGGCGCGGTCGTGTCCCGGGCGGCCGAGGCCGCCTTTGGCCGGCCCGCCGCCGAGGCCGAACAGCTCTCGCGCGTGGCCGTCACCCTGGGGCGGCTGGGCTTCGAGGACCCGGACGCCTCGGTGGAGGCGCTTTCCGGGGGCTGGCGCAAACGGCTTTCCATCGCCCGGGCCCTGGTGTCCGAGCCTGACGCGCTGCTGCTCGACGAGCCCACCAACCATCTGGACCTGGAATCGATCCTGTGGCTGGAGCGGTTTTTGTCCGGCGCGTCGTTCGCCTTTGTCGTGGTCAGCCACGACCGCTTTTTCCTGGAAAACGTCACCCACCGCACCATCGAGTTGTCCGCGGCCTATCCCCGTGGCTTTTTGAGCGTGGACGGGCCGTACAGCGCCCTGATCGAGGCCCGGGAGGCCTTTCTTGAAAACCAGGGGGTGCTGGAGCAGACCCTGGCCAACAAGGCCCGGCGCGAGGTCGAATGGCTGCGGCGCGGTCCCAAGGCCCGGGGCACCAAGGCCAAGGCCCGCATCGAGGCCGCCGGCGAGTTGTTCGACGAACTGGCCGCCACCAGGGTCCGCAACCGGGACATCGTGCGGGCGGGTATCGATTTTTCCGCCACGGGCCGTCAGACCAAGCGCCTGCTCGTGGCCGAGCAACTGGCCCAGTCCCATGGCGGGCGGACGCTTTTCCACGACCTCGATATTGTGCTCTCGCCCGGCCTGCGCCTGGGCCTGACCGGCCCCAACGGCTCGGGCAAGTCCACGCTGCTGCGGGTGCTGGCCGGCGAGGAAACTCCCGCCGCCGGCAAGGTTTCCCGGGCGCCCGGCATCGAGGTCGTGGTGTTCGACCAGAAGCGCGAGCAGCTCGACAAGGAGCAGATCCTGCGCCACGCCTTTGCCCCGGACAGCGACAGCGTGCTCTACCGGGGCCAGCCCGTGCACGTGGTGACCTGGGCCAAGCGGTTCGGCCTGCGCCCGGAACAACTCGACCTGCCGGTGGGGCTGCTTTCCGGCGGCGAACAGGCCCGGGTGCTCATCGCCCGGCTCATGCTGCGCCCGGCCGACGTGCTCCTGCTCGACGAACCCACCAACGATCTGGACATTCCCACCCTGGAGATGCTCGAGGACAGCCTGCTCGAGTTCCCGGGCGCGGTGGTGTGCATCAGCCACGACCGTTCCCTGCTTGACCGGGTGTCCACCGTGCTGCTGGGGCTCGACGGCCAGGGCGGCTGCGAGGTCTATGCCGACTACGCCCAGTGGGAAGCGGCCTTCGAGGACCGGCGCAAGGCCGAGGCCCGGGCGGCCAAGGCCGAAAAGGCCCCCCGGGAAAAGCCGCGTCCGCAGGCCAACCCCAAAAAGCTCACCTACAAGGAACAGCGCGAATTCGACGGCATGGAAGAGGCCATCTTCACGGCCGAGACCGCTCTGGAAGCGGCCAAGGCGGCCCTGGAAGACCCGGCCGTGGCCTCGGACGGCGACGAGCTGGCCCGGCGGTTGCGGGTGTTCCAGGACGCCGAGGCCGCCGTGGAAGGGCTGTACGCCCGCTGGGCCGAACTCGAAGCCAAGATTTCCTGAGGCCGGGCGCGCGGGCGTTCGAAGCGGGGCGGGTCAGCTGCCGGTCCGCCGGGAATCCCCGGACGGGTCGGCGGCCGCTTCCTGCCAGCGCACGTCCAGGCGCGCCAGCGGGGCCGGCCGGAGCAGGCGGGCCGGCCGGGACGTCCGGGCGGTCGCGCCCAGCACTTCCCGGGTCAGCAGCCCGAGCCCCACAACCAGCAAAACGCCTTCCAGGGCCAGGGCCAGGGACGGATCGAGCGGCACCAGGGCATGGTGGGCCGTCAGGCGGGCCGTTGCCGCGGCGAAATCCGTGGTGCCGGCTTCCTGCGGCAGCAGACTGCCGTAGGTGCCGGTCAGCGCGCCCACGTTGAACAGCAGGCACAAAAAGAGCAGGGCCTGCGCCCCCGTCCCCCGGCCGATCAGGGCCGGTCCGGCCAGCAGCCAGAGAAACAGGACCGGCAGGGCCAGCATGGCGTACCAGGGGCCGCTGGTGGGAAAGCCCCAGGCCAGGGTGGAGTGCAGGGCGTGAAAGAGCAGGGCCGCGGCGCAGGCCCCCCAGAGCAGGGGCAGCTCCGGGGCGTTGACCGCCAGGGCCAGGGCGCGGGCCCGGTTGTCCCGGCGCACAAGCGCCAGCCCCAAAAGCAGGGCGCAGCCGGTCAGCCCGATCTTGAAGGCGAAATTCTGCCAGGCCGGCGATTGCAGCTGGGACCACCCGCCGAGAAACACCGTGGCGTTGTAAAGCAGGGGATTGCGCAACAGGCCGTAGCCCAGATGCCGCGTGGCTTCGAGCAGCCTGCCCCAGCCGAATCCCCGGCGGGAGGTGTAGATGGCCTCCTGCATGCCGGTCAGCTGGCCGTAGCGCGACAGGTAGGTCCAGTGGTAGCTCCCGGCCACGGCCACATAGGCGAGCAAAAAGATGCCGGGCGCGGCCAGCCGGGACAGGCGCTCCCCGGGGGACAGGCCGCGTTTGGCCGCCGGCAGGGCCAGCACGAGCAAAAAGACCGGCACCAGCGGCAGGCTCGTGGCCTTGGCCAGCACGGCCAGTCCGGTCAGCCCGCCGAGTACGGCGGCCCGTCCGAGGGCGGCCGGGCCGCGATCCCGGCGCGGCTTGATCCACAAGACGTAAAGGGCCAGGGCGGCGCTGCCGAGAAACAGCGAAAGCGCGTCATTGGCGAACCGCGCGAAGTTGTACGTCACATAGGAAAAGCTGACGAGCAGCGCCAGCACGCCGTCCGGCAGCCAGGACAGGCTCCCCGTCGCGGGCGCCACCTTTCCCAGCACCAGCCGCCACAACAGCAGGGTGGCCACGAGCAGCCCCACGTTGCCGAGCCGGACCGCATCCACCCAGGCGAGCATGGTGGCCGGGTCCGCCCCCCGGCACGGCAGGGCGGCCAGATGGTAGAAAAGCGGGCCGTGCTGGGCCTCGTACAAAAAGAGATCGAAGCGCCGTTTGGGCTCCACGCCGCAGGCCGGCGACGCCCCGGGGTAGGGGTGGGCGTCGATGTGGCGCAACATGCAAAGCGAGGTCGTGGGATGGGGATGGGCCGTGATAAACGGCACCAGCTCCCGGGGCATGGGTGTGCGCGGCGTGGGCATGTGGCCGGTCTTGTGGACGAAGTAGGCCACGGCGATGTGCGGCAGTTCGTCCCAGCCGTTAAACGGCAGCTGGAGCGTGGTCAGGGTCGCGCCGCGCACGGCGGCCAGGGCCAGAAGGACGACGACAAGCAGGCGTGAGGACCGGGGCGGCCTCACAGGAAGCCGGCGGACCCGTCCGTCGGCGTGTCGCGTTTTCGTCGGATGCACGGATTGCCCCTTGCCGGCCTGCGTCGCGGCCGAAGATGATGCGGATCGCGACGCCCCTCCCGGGAAGTTGCCTCGCGCCGACTGCAAAAGCCGTCGCCCGGTCCCGGCGGACGGTTACAGGCCACAGGCGCGGGCGGGTGTCCCGGTCGGGGGCTGGCCGGGCAACGTCGCGAAAATGCCATGGAATCTTCATGGTATTGCTGTCCGAAGACCCGTACCAGGGGCGAAACGTCGTAACCGGGGGCGTCCGTCTCCCGTCCCTTCCGCGAGTCGTGCCATGAGCCTCAAATACAAGTTGCTTCTCTTTTGTCTGGTCATCAGCATCCTGCCTTTGGCCGCCACCGCCGTGGTCAGCGTGCGCCAGGCCTCGGGCATCCTGGGTGAACAGGCCTTCGGCGGGCTGGCCGCGGCCCGGGACAGCCGCAAGGAGGCGCTGGAGGCGGCGGCCGCCACCTGGCTTCGCGAGGCGGCCATCCTGGCGGCGGTCAAGGAAGTCTACAACGCCGTGGGCATGACCCGGGATTACTTCATGGGCGCCAAGCCCGGACAGCGGGCGGCCGTGGACACGGGCGACTACAAGGAACTCCACGACTATGTCGCCCCGGCCTTTGCGCCCTTTACCAAGGTGCTCGGCTTTGGCGACGCGCTGCTCGTGGCCGATGACGGCCGGGTGCTCTTTGGCGCGGCCGGCGGCCGGGAAGTGGGCGAGGACGTCAAGGCCGGGGCGCTGAAGGATTCCAGTCTGGCGGCGGCCTGGCGCGGGGCCATGCAGGGCCGGGTGGTGTTCGCCGATTTCGCGCCCTATCCGCCCCTTGGCGGCGAGGACGCGGCCTTTGTGGCCGCACCGATCAAAAACCACACCGGCACCATGATCGAGGCGGCGGCCATCCTGCGCGTGCCCAAATCCGAACTGGCGGCCATCATGCGGCAGGGCGGCGGGGCCGGGGTGCGGCGCGATTTTTTCCTGGTCGGCGCGGACGGCCGGGTGCGGCTGGCCTCGGGTGACCGGGACGCGGCCGATGGCGTCACGCCCGACAGCCAGGCCGTTGCCGGCGCCCTGGATGGTCGCACCGGCAATCTGACGCTGCGCGACGGCGCGGGCCGGGAGACCCTGGCCGCCTATGCGCCCGTCGCCTTTGGCGGGGTGCGCTATGCGCTTCTGGCCGGCACGCCGGCCTCCGCCGCCTATGCCGCCGCCCACGGCCTGCAACGGGTGTCCTTGCTCGTGGCCGGGGCCACGGCCGCGCTGGTGCTGCTGGCCGTCACCCTGTTCTTGCGGCGGGAGATCCTCACCCCCCTAAACGGGCTGCTCGGCTATCTGGCCGCCGTGACCCACGGGGATTTCGCGGCCGCGCCGCCAAAAGCCTTTCGCGGCGAGATGGAGTCCCTGCGCGCCGGCCTGCTCCAGATGGTGGCGGAAATCAAAAACAAGCTCGGCTTTTCCTCCAGCATCCTCAAGGCCGTCACCCTGCCGTGTCTGGTAGCCGACACCGCCGGCAACACCACCTTTGTCAATCCGCCCCTGCTGGCGCTGCTGGGACTTGGCACCGACTACAAGGCCGTGCTCGGCCGGCCCCTGGCCGGGGTCCTTGGCGACAACGCCGCCATCGCCGGCCAGCTCACGGCCTGTCTGACCGACCGCAACTGCCGGCTGGGCGAGGAGGGGCGTTTGCGCGACGGCTCGGGCCGGGACCGGCACGTGCGCGTGGACACGGCCCCGCTTTACGACCTGGACGGCCATCTGCTCGGGGCCTTCGCCCTGGTGGTCGATCTGACCGACGTACGGGACAAGGAAGCGCTGATCGTGTCGCGCAACGACATGCTGCGCCATGTGGCCGGCGAGGCCGAGGCCATTGCCCGCCACGTGGCCGCCAACGCCGAGGAGCTGACCGGCCGGGTGGCCACCGTTTCCGAGGGGGCCATGGCGCAGACGGCCCAGTTGCAGGAGACGGCCGCCGCCTTTGAAAATCTCAATCAGGCCCTCGACGCCGTGGCCTCGGGCGCGGCCGGCGCGGCCACCGGGGCCGAGGCGGCCATGGCCGAAGCCCTGGCCGGGCGCGCCGCCGTGGAACACACGGCCCGGGCCATCGGCCAGGTCAACGCCATTTCCGACGAGCTGCGCCGCAGCATGGACGCCCTGGGCGGTCGGGCGTCCTCCATCAATGGCATCATTGCCGTGATTTCCGACATCGCCGACCAGACCAACCTGCTGGCGCTTAATGCCGCCATCGAGGCGGCCCGGGCCGGTGAGGCCGGCCGGGGCTTCGCCGTGGTGGCCGACGAGGTGCGCAAGCTGGCCGAGAAAACCATGGCCGCCACCAAGGAAGTCGCCTCCTCGGTTCACGCCGTGGTCGCGGCCGTGGAGGACAGCGCCGGGCAGGCCGCCCGGGCCACCGCCGCCGTGGCCGAGGCCGACGGGCTGGTGTCCCGCTCCGGGGAGACCCTCGGGGCCATTGTCTCCCGCTGCGAGGAAGCCAGCCGGGTCGCGCGCGAAATCGCCTCCTCGGCCAAGGATCAGGCCAGCGCCCACGACGAAATCAACCGGGCCGTGTTCTCCATCGGCTCGGTGGCCGAGCAGACGGCCCATGGCATGGACGAGGCCGCCGGCTCGGTGTCCGATCTGGCCATACAGGCCGGCGACCTCATGCGCCTGATCGAGGACATGCGGAGCTAGCCAGGCGGGGAAAGACGCCTCCGGCGGCCGGGGGGCATGATGCCCCCCGGACCCCCTCGATAAGGGGCCTCCGGTTGCGGCGCGAAGCCACGCTGGCGCACCTTGTCGGCGCATTTTGTTCCCTGGCTTTGCCAGGGAACAAAAT
>JAFABC010000075.1 GCA_023426275.1 Pseudomonadota bacterium
CGGCTTCGGCAACGTCTCTACGACACGCATCTTTACAAAGAACGGCACCTGGTTGAGTGCTTTTTTTGCAAGCTTAAAGATTTCCGGCGGATCGCAACGCGCTACGAGAAGCTGGCGCAGACATTCCTCACCATGATTACCATCGCATCCTGTCTTATCTGGCTACGGTAATTTAGAAACAGACCCTAGAGCTTAACAGGCTGTCCAATTTTCCGCGATCACCTCAGAACTGATGGCACTGCGCAAACAACCCTGCAACATCCTACATGATTCTGGTCCAAAACAGGGAATGCCATGGGCTCGAAAGACTTCTGCGCGCTCGGCAAAGGAATCGTCAATGAATATAGCCGAAGATTCGTTAATATGTGCTGATTTTGGTGTGGCACGGTCTAAAACAATGATTTCATGAAATAGGTTACGCAAGCCTATTGATAATAGTATATTGTCGAGGTTGTCGGCGCAACGACTTAATAGCACGATCTTTGCTTTAAGATTGTTCCTGAATCCATACAGTAATCCGATAAGCCTGTAGTTCACTGAACCATCTTCGAAACGCAGAGTGTCATCGAAATCAACATAAACAACGGCTGGCCGGTAATCCCATTTAATTTGCTCATAAAGTGCTCGGTCGTAGACAAGGCCTGAGATAGAGTTGGAAAAAAAACTCACTTCATGTCCCGAAAGTTCGTGTAAAAATGCGTCGATCAGGTTGACCCCGAGAGCCCGCTGAAAGCCCATGCTGCCGGCAATCCTGTTTGCCACCTCGAGCAGTTTGAAGGTGCCGTCCACGGCGCGCTTCATCTGGAAAAACCAGGGTCCGAATAGCCCGAAAGTATTCGAGATAGCAGTAGCATGGGCGGTTAGGTTAGGATCGCAGACGGTGGACATTCGCGAAGCGATACCCATGGATACTCGCTGGCGCTCCCGGGGTTGTGCATAGCGCAACCAGCCGTTGCGGGATGTATAGCAGTCCACGGTCACTTCCTGTCCCGGCAGCAATTCCTGAAACACAAGATTTTCGTGTTTGCGGCAGAGGGCATCGTACTCTTCGCGACTATCTACTTGGCGCGCACCTCTGGATCCTTGGCCCCGATCGGGCTTTGCAAAGACAGGGAAGCGGTCCGGGAGATTGCCTGGTGCATAGATACATGGGGTGGGTACCACATCCTGTAATGCCAGGAGTGTTTCGGTCTTGCTGCGAAGTATTCTGGCAATATGTGGAGACGGACCGGCAAAGACAGCGCCCTGAAGATTACCCGCCAGCTGGACGATGGCTTCATCATGGGCAGGAAAAACAAAATCAACATGATAACGTGTAACAGCTCTGTTCACGGCTTCCGCGAAGCCAGGGTCGTAGACGCTTGGAAAATTGAGCAGCAGCCGGTCATAGAGGATTTCGCTGTGATCTCTTACGGTATTGGCGCCAATGAGATTCCAGTGTTTGGAGTAACATAGCGCTTCGAATATTTCATGACCAATCTCAGTACCGGCTGGAACAATGAGGACGTTTTTTTTCATGAGATGATAGGAATGGTTGGAATGTAGTCAAAGGAACCAGCAAGAAACTCTCTAACTTTTTTCTGGTAGATACGTTTGTCGTAGATTGCAGCCAAAGCGTTATAGTTAGCTTCAAACAACTGACGGCGATACTGTGGATCACATTCGATATCGCGAATGACACAGGGCAGCGAAGCTTTAAGGGTCGTGAGATCTGAGAAGACGTTATCAAGACCGCGAAAGGCTTGGGGCATAAATTGGGTATTGTAGAGTGCGAAACCAAATCCACCGGAGAAAAAAGCTTCGATGAAATAGTTATCTAAACCTTCACCAAGTGTCAGAGTGAATTTAGCTGACGCGATGGCAAACTTGAAAAATTCATAGTGTAAATTTAAAACGCGATAAAAACCATAACCAGGCATGGAGGTGATCATCATAGTATAGAGTGCATCATCCTGTATCCTTCGGTCTGGCGACCATAAGAAAAGAGGTAGCTTTTCTTCAAAAGGGACAACAGTGTAGTCGTCATAGCTCATGTACGTTGAAAGATGTTTGAGCGCTAGCCCCCATTTATCCGCATGTTGCTGGGTTGAGTACTTAAGATGGGCTGTGGTTATGGTCATAGTCTGAACTTTTTGCGCAACAAAATTGAGTGTAGCCCGTGTGGGCATAAGTGAGTCGTTTTGATTGAGAATGTTAATGTCTATTTTGGATAGATCGATATTTTGCAAAAGAGCCGCGTCGAAAAAATCTCCAAGGAGTACTTCTGGGATGTTGATACGGTGAATTTTCCCTTGCCGGACATGCTTATTGAGGTCGGCAAAAGTCAATAACGTTTCGTCGTTTTGAAAGCGTGAATATCTAATGACATTATCATCACCTGGCATGGTGTAAAGAAAGGCGGATTGGCCGTTTCCCCTGGTTTCAGAAACCAAAGAAAACACGGAAAAAATACCTCCAGAAATGCAGTCTGTATTATGGACAATGAAAGCGTGAATATCATTTTTCTTTGCGGCCGTTGCCTGTATGTTGGTCAGGGCTGCCATTTTTTGATAATGAGGGAGCTTTCCCTTAAAAAAAACTGAATTTTTTATGGCGTAATGCAATAAGGGGGGTATACTTTCCTCAGTATCTTTCATAAAGTGGGTTACATACCATTTTGGGTCAAACAAAGGATGTGGTTTTCTGTTTTGCATCGCACCAATTTGTAAATAATGCACAAGTGGGTTTCCAATAGAGTGTGACAAAGCAGGGAACTGTTGCATATACCAGTTTGACATGAATATCGGATGTGGGTCAAGATCTTCAAAGTTCTCGGCAGTAATGTAGTGGACCAATGGGCAGATATCATTCTTCGTCAGTTCTGGGTGCTCCCAAAGATAGTGGGAGACAGAGAACAAAGGATGTGGATCGTGAAAATCCCGCCAGCCATGCAACAGGAAGTGCTCCAAGGGAGTGACTGTTGCCGGACCATTTTCGCCAATCTGGCGCAGATACCACACGGTATCAAATAGAGGATGCGGGTTGGAGGCAGCTTTACCTACGTTATTAAAATAGTGGAATAGGGGGTTGTTAGTACGCCAATCAATGTGTGGCAGTTGTGACTTGTAATAGACGACGGAAAAAAGAGGATGCGGATCGATGTTACGCTGAGATCCAAATGTCAAAAAGTGCTCGAATGCGCCAAGGCCATCAACTGATGTGCATTGGCTACAATACCATTGCGACGAGAAAAGGGGGGTGGGCGAGCGTCCTTCGTCCATCCCGTAGTCAATAAAGTGCTCCAGAGGATCAACCCCGGCGTCCCGAACATCGGTATATTCTTGAAGGTACCAACCAGAATTAAATAAGGAAGTGGCGGTGAGGAGTTCGCGCAGACGATGTTTGAGCAGTTTCATGCGGATAACCTTCAAGCCAGATAACGCAATGAAGCATGGCTGAAATGGTGTTGAAACGAATCAGATAGCGATGGCGTTTGCTTTCATGACGCAGGCCAGTCGAAAAGACATTTCCAAAGAAAGCCCGATGGACAGTTGCCGAAAAAAAACGGCATGACGTTGGAATCCGCTCAAAGCAGCAGACACAAATGGAACTGGGAAGCTGTTGTTGAGATACTCTGTATAATCGGTGAACCATCGGACGAAGGAAGCCTTGGCGTTAGGGCAGGCGAGCAAGTAATCACCGCAATGAGCAATAAGACTTTCAACACGGTCCACAAAGTCACTAGGCGACCTTTTTTTGTGGTGGTTCTCGTTGTGCATTCGCCAAAAGTAAAAGCAATTTTGGACAAAGTGCTGACTTTTTATGACTCTGGATAGTTGTAGATTGAATTCGTAGTCCTCACCATAGCCCGGCACGAACCGGATGCCATACCTATCGATACTGTCGCGGCGCAATACGCCATTCCATACAAAAATACCGAAGAAAGCATAATAAGCAGGTGAGAAGTCTGGGTACACGACTTCATCGACCGTATTGCAAAATTTTGCATAACCACAACGGACGACATCCATCCGTAGTGCATCGCCCGTAGATGTAAGTATTTTATACATCTCTGGTGCCACAAGGTCGTCGTGATCAACGAAGGCCACCCATTTTCGAGTAGCTACATCCAGGCCGATATTTCGTGACAAGGAGATGGAACGCACATTGACATGATGCGCGACAAAGGCCACGTCCGCACCTTGCGCTATCTGCTTCTCGTTGCGCCAGGCCTCATACACTGTAGAGGATGCGTCGCAGCAGTTGTCAAAGACGGTAATGAGTTCATCTCCATCGACAAGAGCGTCATAGACGGACTCCAAGGTTTCGTGGAGAAACGGTGCGGCGTTGTGAATTGGAATAATGACGCTAACAGACATGGGACGTACCTCAACCGTGAGACATGACCGCAGTAATCTCCGCACAAATGCAATTGATGTCTTCCTCTGTGACGCCGGAATGGATGGGCAGGCACAGGATCTGGTTCGCAATTCGTTCTGCCGTTGGCATGGGACGAGGAGAACAGGCCTTATATGCGCGGCAATTGGAGAGCAATGGGAAGAAATACTTCCGGCAATGGATATTTTTTTCCTTGAGCTTAAGCTGTACGAGGTCACGTTTGTAATTGCTATTATCGCTAAGAATGATCGGGAAATATTGGTGGTTACGCACAAGATTGTCGGGAAACCTTGGGAAGGACACGCCGCTCACCCGAGACAGGCCCTCGTAGTACTGGGCAGCGACGCAAGCCCGGGCCGAAATTTCCTCGGCGACGCGCGGCATCACGGACAGACCCACGGCGGCGTTGAACTCGCTCATCTTTCCATTTAGCCCCACGGAGTCGAGGACGTCCTCTTTTACGATGCCAAAATTCATCAGCAGCTTGACGGCAGCCATGAAATCGCTGTTACGGGAAAACAGCGCACCGCCTTCTCCGCAGTGAAGCAATTTGGTAGCATGGAGGCTGACAACACTAAAGAGACCATGGTGAAATAAGGACCGATCGTCCATAAATACATCGACGCAGTGGGCCGCATCGTAAATCTCATATAGGCCGTGAAAAGCGCAGATATCCCCGATCGCCCGGACGTTGCAGGGGTTGCCGAAAACGTGGACACCGAGGACACCGACCGTGTCGTCGTCAATGGTGGCAAGCACGGCATCAGGATCTATATTGAGGGTTTCCGGCTCGATGTCGCAAAAGCGAATGTCAAAACCGGCGAGTTTGGCTGCGTGGGCTGTGGCTGGAAAGGAAAACGGCGTGGTGACGATGACGCCTTTGCGAGGCAAAGCGAGCATACCGGTGAATAGGGCTGTGGTACAGTTATTGAATAATAAGAGATCCGGGGAACCCCATCGGGTTTTCAATGCTTTACTTAAACGCTGCTCCACTTCCGCAAAGTTTGAATAAACGCGAGTTTCGTTGAGACGATTACATAAATCGATAAAAATTTGCATATCCGGCTGGACTGGCCGTGTAATGTACAGCGGACTTGTCCGAACGAAATCTCGCACTACAGTTTCCTTATACTCAAGCATGCATTGCAAAAAACGGTTGTACCAACAAAAAAATCCTATTAGGACGAAGAGCAGATGACATTCAATTTACGAGAAGAGGCTAGATTAGGCGAAATACAACAATTTGTCCATGGACACAATCCATGGACAAACAAATAGTTCTGACAAAGGGGTTAGGGATTCGACGGCTTTTTAAACGAGTCCTCCATTTGTCGGAAAGTCATCCCGTTGCCGCCGACTTGGTCTGGGGGCAAAATTTCCATGTCCGGCGACGAGATAGCATTTTCGCGTTTTGTCGCTTCCGAAAGCTCTTGGTTAGTGACAGCCTTGCCACCAGTATCGATAGATGGCACAGCCGGGATGCTCTCTGGGGCCTCAGGCTGTCCGATGGAATTCCAGAACTCCCCAATGGTGAGGGAATGGCCATTTTCGTCAGGAGGAAGGATTACCATCGAAGGGGAATCGCTTTCAAGTTGTTCGCGCTTCTCCATCTCTAGCAGGTTACGCACGGTAACGGGCGCGCCACCAGGGTTTGCGGGAGGTAGCACCACGCTATCAAGGCCCATAGGAGCAGGATCTCCCGCACTCGGTGCGATGGTCGGGTCAACAGCCTCAGGCCTAGGAAGGGCAGTAGTTCCGGTTGGGGCCGGCGAGGAGGAGATCTGCTCCTGGTTCGCTTCGCCGAAAATAGAGATCGTCACGGATCGGTTTACGTCATCATACTGCACGCTGACGTTTCCAAAATTGAGAATGGCGAGGGTCGTCTGGATGAACCGCCCCAGGGATTGACTGGCGACGGAAAGCTTTACCACTCGATCGCCCATCGACTTGGGCATAGTAATACGGATCTTGTTCGTTTCTGCGATCTTCTGGACGCAGGCGGACAGCGTGATGTTGTTGCAAAACGTCGTTACAGGCACACTTTCGAGGGAAGCGCCAAACGACGAAATGGGCATGAGCACTCCATATGTAAATCCGGCAAGAATGAGTCCTGCAAACGTGTTTTTCAATATCCCGCGCATGATATTTCCTTCTTTATCAGCTTCCCCTATCATAGAGCCGCTATCGCTGTTGACGATCGTGTATTCCTGCAATGAGGTTAATCACTGGTGTCTCTCGGAGTTTGCATATTGTTCACGATGCCGTCGCATCCCGAGGATTATCGCGTTTATTTCCTCAGGAGTCTTTGGTATGGCAACTAACTGACAAAAAATTTTGACAAATTTTTGTAGATCAGCCATGGCCAACTCATAGTTGCAAAACACTACCGGAGCAGTCAACGCTTGCAAATTAGAAAAAAGTGGCTCGAAAAAAAATTTAAAATGTTCATATCCACGCCGAAAGTCAAACAGAGTTTCCTTATAGGTCTCGTCAAATTTCATCAAGGATGCGATCGTGGGCAGGAAATTTCGAACCATAACGAAAAAAATCGGATTAAGGGCATGGCGGTCAAAAATGTCCGGACGCCGCATGGCATGGGGCAACTTCAGCGCCCAGCCAGGGGTTCTCTGGTTCAACTCGACGATCAGTTCCTGCCAGCGTACGTCCCAGATTCGCTCGTCGTGAGCGATGTCAGCGAAGTCAAGATTCTCAAATGTCACCGGGTGTACGCGCTGGCCAAGATAAAAGCCCAATTCGTGAAGCAACGATCCGAACAAAGAGGTACCGCCCCGAGACGGGCCGGTAGCGATGACGTTAAAAGGTTTGGCGATCGCTGTGGACAACTTCCCAGGGGGAAATATTACAAACGGTAACACGGTACTTCCTCTCAAAATAAATGAAAAGTCGGGATGCTTGAGTATCCCGACTTTTCGCGTATGCGAAATACCCCCTAATCTGTATTCATATAGATGTTGTAAATTTGGCCAATAACGGCAGAGCTGGAACTCGATCCCATGTCAGCATAGACATACACGGTCTTGTTGGCGCTACTGGCGCTTAGGGCCGTGGCCAACTGCGCGTTGACAGTTGTGGAGGCAAATTTGAATGGCTTGGCAGTAAAAGCCGGGGTCGTAGCAGTGTCGGTCAAATAGGCGACCGCAACATCAGAATAATTCGTCATTCCTGCTCGTATGACGTTGCAGGTATACCAAGCCGACGCCGCAAAAGATTGAGACCCAAACATGACTAATAATACAGCGGAAATAGCTAAGCATTTAAGAATTTTCATCTTTAGCCCCCTGTTAAAATAGTCTATCAAATTTTGAAACCGCCCCTAGATAAAACATCTTCATTATAAGACGAAATGAGACATTCGTCAACACAGACTATTTTTTGCCCCACAGCACCACGTTAGGCAAACGTTTTTTGTGGAATTATTTAAAATTGCGTGTAATTTTGCTACAAATTACCCCCCCCTCCTTTTTCACGACACACCCTGTGATTTACAGATATTTTTCTGATCACTCAATTTTATACTAGATATAGAGATACTAACAGTAACACTGTTAGTATCTAGATATAATAGATATCGTGCTTGACTACAGACTCTATTAACATATTCAGGCTTAAGTTATTTAAAAGATCAGATATTTCTATTTTCATAATTCAATGGCAGTATATAACTTAGGGTCACATCTGTCAACGTTGTGTAACTTCCTGCGTGCTTGATATGACAATAGGTCAGCCTTCCTTTAGTGTGATTTGCAGTGGCTGCGCCTCGTTGTGTTTGGTTTTGGTTCGGCCATGGCCTCGACCTGCATAGGCTTGAACGACTCCAGAATTTACATCACTCCGTCTACCTTCTGCTTTGGCTAAATTAGGGTGTTGCCAGAGCAACGCACATATCCCTGATGCCAACAAGCCCTCACAGAGGGCATTTTCAAGATATCCTCCGTCAGATCCGGTAGCTTTGGCCTTCCTTGTGGCGTTTGCGGTGGTAGCCTTTGATGCCGAGCAGGGTGAGCGCTCCCCGGGCGAACAGCGCCAGTTCCGAGGCGCGGCGCACGCGCAGCAGTTTGCGCAGGATGGGCAGGGGACGGAAGTAGAAGCGCCGGTAGCAGAGCTTGAGCAGCTGGGACAGTTCGGCCCGGGACAGGTGCTCCTCCCAGATGGGCTCCACGAAGTTGGGCACCGGGTGGGCGGCGTGTTCGCGCCAGATGTCGGCGGGGAACAGGCCTTTTTCCACGCCTTCCTTGAAAATGGCCGTGCCGTCGTAGGCGATCATGATGTTGAACTGGGCGAAATCCGAGTCGATGGACACGGCGGTGTCGATCAGGCGCAGCACGTCGTCGCGGGTCTGGTGGTGGGGGAAGCCGATGATCCAGTTGGTGCTGGTGAGGATGCCGTTTTTGCGGCACAGCCGCATGGCCCGGCGCACCTGCTCCACGGTGATTTTCTTGTTGATGCGCCTGAGCCCTTCGTCGGTTGCGTCCTCCACGCCAAAAAGGGCCTGCCGGCAGCCGGATTTTTTGGCCAGCCGCAACATGTCCTCGGTGACGGCGTCCACCCGGCCGCGAAAGGACCAGGTGATCCGGAAACCCCGGTCCAGGATGCCCTGGGCGATGGCGGCCACGCGTTTGGGCGAGGCGTTGAACAGGTCGTCGAAAAAGAAGAATTCGCGGATGCCGCGGTCGTAATAGGCGGCGATCTCGTCCAGGATGTTGTCCACCGAGCGGGAACGGTAGGTGGAGTAGGGCTTGCAGCAAAAGGTGCAGTGGAAGGGGCAGCCCCGGGACGAGCAGATGGTGCCGACGGGCAGGCCGGTGCCGATGGCGCTGAAATAGCGGCGGTAGGGCAGCAGCTCGAAGGCCGGGAAGGGGATGGCGTCCACGTCCCTGACGTAGCCGGGTTCTCCCGAGCGGCGCACGTCGCCGTTTTCGCGCCAGACCACGCCGGGGATGTCCTTCATGGCACCGCCGGATTCCAGGGCGTCGAGAAAGGCGGGAAAGCTCTCCTCGGCCTCGCCCTGGATGAGGTAGTCGACTTCGGGCACGGCCATGGCTTCGTCGGGGTACAGGGCCGTGTGCGGGCCGCCCCAGACGATGGTCGCGTGGGGCAGCTTTTCCCGGATGCGCCGGGTCAGGATGACGGCGTCGAATAGCGTGGGCGTGTAGACGGTCAGGCCGACCACGTCGGGGGCGAGGGCGGCGGCCCGGGCGGCGGCCTCGTCCGGGCCGAGGCGTTCCAGGATGCAGTCGAGCAGCACGGGTTCGTGCCGGCCGCCGGTGCGCAGCACGCCGGCCAGATAGAGAATGCCCATGGGCGGAAACACACCGATGTCGGTGGCTTCCAGATCCCAATCATCGGTGGTTTTGCCCACGTGGGCGTCGGGGACGTTGAGCAGCAGGACTTTCATGAGGGTGTCCGTGTCGCCTGCGTTCCGGCCGGGTCGGGCCGGGACGGGCGGGGCGTTTCCAGGGGTTTGGCCGGCACGCCGCCAACCACGGTTTCCGGGGGCACGTCGCGGGTGACCACGGCGCCGGCCGCGATGACCGCCCGGTCGCCCACGGTCACGCTGCCGAGCACCGTGGCGTTGGCCCCGATCCAGACGTTGTCGCCGATGGCGATAGGGCGGCCGGTATAGGCCTGATCCAGGCTGTCGAGGTCGGTGCGGCGAAACTCGTGGTCCCCGGTGACCAGGGTCGCGCCCGGGCCGATGAGCACGTTTTCGCCAAGCCGCAAGCCACCCTGTCCCGAGGCCAGCACCGCGCCGACCCCGACCCAGCAGCGCGGCCCGAGCACGATGCCCTGGCCGGGCGCGGCCTCGGAGACATAGGCGCACAGATAGGCCCCGCGCATGATCCGGCAGCAGTCGCCAAGGGCAATGCCGGCCACCGAGGCGTGCAGGCGCGCGCCCTTGTCGATGTAGACCGAATCGCCCAGGCGGATGGCGTCGGTATGGAAGAATTCCGCCCCGGCCTCGATGACCGGCGCGCCCGAGCCCCGGGCGAAAAGCGGTCGGTAGGCCAGATGGCGCGCGGCAATGCCGGGCAGGCCCGGCAGCCAGCCGAGCAGCCATTGGGGCAGTTGTTCGAGCAGGTAGCGGGCCGGGGTTCCGGCCCGGGAACGCAGATAGGCGGTCAGGCCTTCGCGGCCGGTGTCGGCCATGTAGTCGCGCAACCGTTCGGTCATGACGCGGCGCTCCCGAAACAACCGGCCGCCAGTGCGGCGGGCAAAGCGCCGACGGCGCGAAAAAGACGCATGACGGGGTTGTTGCAAAGCGGCTGCACGCTGTCAATGCGCCGTGTTGTTGCCTGGTGCGCGGCCCGGTGCTATGGCCTGCGACACGCCATGAACATGCTTGTCCGCATCGGTCGTCCGTTGGCGGTGGTCGTGCTTGCCGCCGCGCCCGCCTTGCTGGCCTTGTTGCTTGTCGGCCGTCTGCTCGGGGCCGACCTGACCGCCTTTTGCCCGGCCTACGACGTGGATCAATATCTGTATGCCCGGGAGGCAGCCACGTTCGCGGCGGCCGGATTCGACGGCGGCTACTACGGCGGCGACGGCCACACGGCCGTTGTCGGCCGCTTCGGCGCGCACGGCGCTGCCTACCCAATTATCTATGGAAGTATAGGTAAGCTTTTTAGCGGCTGGAGCGACTTCCTGGCCCCGGCCGGCAACATGGCCCTGGTGACGCTGGCCCTGCTCGCCTGCGCCCGGGCCCTGGCCCTGGGTTCCTTTGCCTGGCTGGCGGTGTGTCTGACCGTGTTTCCGCCGCTGGTCTTCTATCTGCCGCTTTCGTATCAGGAAGCCCCGCAAATGGCCCTGGGCCTGGGCATCGGGGTGGCCCTGGCCGCCCTGGCCGGCGCGCCGTCGAAACGGCGGCTTTTGGCCGTGCTCGGGCTGCTCGGGTTTGCCTGCCTGACCCGGCCGACCTGGGCGGTGCTCTTTCCGGCCGCGTTTTTTTGCGCCTCGCCCGGGCGCTTTCGCGACGCGGTGAAAGCCGGGCTGGCCGGCGGGGCCTGTCTGGTCGCCGGCTACGGGCTTTTCGCCCTGACCGCCGCGCCATGGGTGGCCGTGCCGGGCACCAATCCCGTGGCCACCCTGCTGGCCAGGGGGCCGGGCGAGGCCGTGCCGCTGCTGCTCGGCAACCTGCGGCATCTGGCCGACTTCGCGGACAACCGGCTGCACACCCTGACGCTGCTGCTCATGTTCGCCGCCGTGGGACTCGCCGTGGCCGCGTCCGGGGTGGCGGAGGCGCCCGGTCCCGATCCCGGCCGCCGTGCACGCCTGTGGCGGGGGCTGGTCGTGCATGGGCTCAATATTGGCGTTCCTTTGGCTGCCTATATAACTATCTATAACGGCTCGGGCCGACATCTGCCCCGGCTGCTGGCCGCCCAGGCCGTGGCCTCCCTGGGCTATGCGGCGGCCAGCCTGCCCCGGCGGGCCCGGGGACTGGTGTTCGCGCCGCTGCTGGCCGGGGGGCTGGCCCTGTTGCCGGCCACCCTGGCCGATTACGCCCTGTACGTGCGCCCGGCCTATGACGATTACGCCGGCTACCGCGAGCGCATCGCCGCCCAGGCCACGGCCATGGACCCGGCCCTGCGCCTGAGTCTCGACGCGAAATCGCCCTGGCTGCGCACCCTGGCCGTGGTCATGGGCGATCTGGCCGTGCCGTTTCTGGCCACGCCTCCGGCCTACGGCCTGGAGATCTACGGCCGCGCCGCCCTGGAGACGCTGGATGCGCCGCTGCGGCCGGGATTCGCCCTGCTCGACGCCGCAGCCTACGCCCGGGTCGCCCGGACCACGCCGCTGACCCCGGTGGCGGACACGCCCTACGGCACGCTCTATCGCAACGACCTCGCCTTTGGCCTGACCGGGGCGGCCGGCAAAACCGCCGGAGGCCGGCCGTGAGCGCCGGGACGGACACGGGGGCCGGCGTGCGCCGCCGGTTGGCCGGGTCCTGGCCGGGGCTGACCGCCGGTGTGCTGGCCGCCGCCTTTCTGCTCGGGTTCGGCGCGGCCTCGGGGCACGTCCTGTTCGATCTCGTCCGGGCCGTGACCCAGCCGGTGGTGGACCCGCCGCCGGTGCGCCACCGGCTGCTGGGCTGCTCCAACATCGAACAGGCCGTGGTCGCGACCGACGCCGTGGACATCCCGGCCGACGTGCCGGGCTGGCGGGTCTTCACCACCGGCGACCGGGACCGGGCCGTGGTCACCGTGCGCCTGCGCAAGGAGGCCGGCCGGGTGGTCTTTTTCCCGCGCTTTTCCCCGTCCGGGGGCGCGGTGGCCATCGACGAGCCGCTCGGGAACTACCGCCGGGCCCTGGTACGCCTGACCGCGCCGGCCGGTGTCTGGAGCCCCATCGGGTTGCAGTACCCGCTGGCGCTGTCCCGGGTGGAAAACGGCTGGTCGGACGAGGAGTTCCCGGTTACCCTGCGCATCACGCTCACGGGCCGGGGCGTCCAGCTCTGGCACCGGGGCGACATCGTTTTTTTCGAGGCTCCATGACCCACGACGCCCTTTTCCATGATGCGTTTTCCGGCAGCCGGGTGCTCGTGCTCGGCGGGCTGGGATTTCTCGGGGCCAGTCTGGCCCTGCGCCTGTCCGCCTGCGGCGCGGTCGTCACCCTGGCCGACGCCATGATCGAGGAGTACGGCGGCAACCTGCGCAACATCGCCCCCATCCGCGACACGGCCACCATCAATTTCTGCGACATCCGCGACGCCGCCGCCATGAACTGGCTGGTGCGCGACAAGGACTACGTGTTTCACAGCGCGGCCCAGGTCTGCCACCTCAAAAGCCTATCAGATCCATTTCCTGATATAGATATAAATATAAAAGGCACGGCCGTGGTCATGGAGGCGCTGCGCCGGTTCAACCCCACGGCCAAGGTGGTCAAGCTGGGCTCGCGCGGGCAGTACGGCTCGGTGCTCCAGCTGCCGGCCGGCGAGGAAACCCGGCCCGATCCCAAGGGCATCTACGAAATCTCGCTGCTGGCCGCCGAACACATCATGGCCAGCTATTTCCGCAACCACGGCATCCGCTGCGTGCTCTCGCGCCTGACCAACATCTACGGTCCCCGGGCGCAGATGCGCCACAACCGTTTCGGCGTGGCCAACTGGTTCATGCGGCTGGCCATCGACGGCGACACCATCCCCATCTTCGGCGACGGCCGCATCAAACGCGATTTCCTCTACATCGACGACTGCGTGGACGCCCTGCTGTTGCTGGCCATCACGCCCGAGGCCGAGGGCGGGGTGTTCAACATCGGCCACGACGCGCCGTCGGATTTTCTGACCCTGGCCGAAACCATCGTGGCCGCGGCCGGGTCCGGCAAAATCGCCTTCACGCCCTTTTCCCCGGAACGCAAGGCCCAGGAACCGGGCGACTTCTATACCGATATCGCCAAGATCAGCCGGGTGACGGGCTGGCGGCCGCAAACCGCCCTGGCCGACGGCGTGGCCGCCTCCATCGCCTTCTACCGGCAAAACAAGGAGCACTATTGGTGAGCGCGCCGGTCGACGTCTTCGTCCATCCGCTGGGGCTGTGCGAAACCGAAGCCGTGGGGCCGGGTTCGCGCGTGTGGGCCTTCGCCCACGTGCTGCCCGGCGCGGTCATCGGACGCGAGGCCAATATCTGCGACCACGTCTTCATCGAAGGCGGGGTGGTGCTCGGCGACCGGGTCACGGTCAAATGCCACGTGGCCCTGTGGGACGGGGTCACGGTGGGCAACGACGTCTTCATCGGCCCATCGGCCGTGTTCGCCAACGACCGCTATCCGCGCAGCAAACGCTACGTGTCGGTGGTCCCCACGATGCTTGCCGACGGCTGCTCCGTCGGGGCCGGGGCCGTGCTCGTGCCGGGCGTGACCGTGGGCGAATACGCCCTGGTCGGGGCCGGAGCCGTGGTCACCCGCAACGTGGCCCCCTTCACCCTGGTGGTGGGCAACCCGGCCCGGCCGGCCGGGCTGGTGTGCCGCTGCGGCGCCAAACTCGAACCGACAAAGGATGGTCTGCGATGCACCGTAGGCGACTGGACCGGCGACGCCCCCCACGTGGGCATGGTCTGCCGCGCCGCCAGGGACTGAACCGGCCGCGCCTGGCCGTGGTCGTGCCGGTCTACGGCAACGAAGGCAGCCTGCCGGAACTCTACCGGCGCATCGTGGCCGCCGTGGACGGCCTTGGCGTCTCGCTGGTGCTGCAGTTCGTCAACGACCGCTCCCCGGACGGCTCCCAACCCGTGCTCGAAGGGCTGGCCGCCGCCGATCCCCGGGTGCGCGTGCTGCTGCTGTCGCGCAACCACGGCTCCTTCACGGCCATCGCCGCCGGACTGGCGCAGGTGGCCGCCTGCGACGCGGCCGTCATCCTTTCGGCCGACCTCCAGGACCCGCCGGAAATGATCCCGGAGATGGTGGCCCGCTGGCGGGCCGGCAAACGCGTGGTGCTGTGCGCCAGACGCCGACGCGAGGACCCCGGCCTGTCCAAACTGCTGGCCCAGGCCTTCCACTGGCTCTACCGCAAGGCCGTCATGCCCGAAATGCCGCCCGGCGGTTTCGACTTCTGCCTCATCGACCGGCGGGTGGTGAAGGTCATCCTGCAATCGGCCGAAAAAAAGACCAGCCTGATCGGGCTGATCGTGTGGGCCGGCTTCGACCGGGACGTGCTCTTCTACGACCGGGCCGAACGCGTCCACGGCCGGTCCATGTGGACCCTGGGCAAGAAACTTTCCTACGCCTTCCACTCGGTGGTGGCCTTTTCCTCGTTCCCGCTGCGCCTGTTCGTGGCCCTGGGACTGGCCATGTCTCTCCTTAGCGGCATCGGCATCGCCTACGTGCTCATCGCCTCGGCCCTGGGGCTTATCACCATCCCGGGCTGGCCGTCGGTCATCGTGCTCGAATGCGTCATCGTGGCGCTGCTGTGCCTGGGTTTCGGCATTCTGGGCGGCTACCTCTGGAACAACCTGGAGCAAACCCGCAAACGCCCACTCTTCATCGTCGACAAATCCATCGGCGGCGAACCCCGCAAACGGGGAGAGAACAAGAGAAGAGCCTCCGGCGGCCGGGGGGCATGATGCCCCCCGGACCCCCTCGATAGGGGATTCCTGTCGCGGCGCGAAGCGACGCTGGCGCTCCTTGGTTGCGCGTTTTTCTCCCTGGC
>JAFABC010000076.1 GCA_023426275.1 Pseudomonadota bacterium
CCCGGGCTGACGGCAACGAAGACGGTCCGGCAGTGCGCCGCCATGGCCCGACGGGTGTGCGTCGCGGCGGTCCTTCGTTGCGCCGGCGGCCGGAAGCGGTCTCCGGGCTTTCCCGTGGACGCCCGCGTTGCGCGGGGGAAACCGGGGGCGGCCATTTCCTCCGGGGCGGAAGACGTGCTAGGTTGTGTTCGCAATTGGCTTTGACGGGCGGCATGGCAAGGAACGCCTCCGGCGGCCATGCTGTAGTGCGAACAGACCCTGGGATGGCCTCGATTGTGTCCGCGCCGGAGGTGTGGCGATGTTCCGGGTGAAAAGAATGTATGCGGGGAAGTCGCCGGAAGACGGCAGGCGCTATCTCGTCGACCGGATGTGGCCACGGGGCATCTCGAAAGAAAAAGCCGGCCTTGACGCCTGGCTGAAGGAACTGGCCCCGAGCAATGCCCTTCGGACCTGGTTCAATCACGAGCCGGAAAAGTGGGAGGCGTTTACGGCGCGATACCGGGCCGAATTGGCCGACCCCGCCGTCGCGCCGCTGCTGCAACGGCTGCGGCAGGAGGCGGCGCATGGCGTGGTGACCCTGCTGTATGCCGCAAAGGACGTCGAACGCAATAACGCGGTCTGTTTAAAGGAGATCCTGGAAGCCGAAGCGCCGTGATGCGACTGAGGCGTTTGGGATCGTTCCCGTGAAAAACGCCCGCGCATTCCGTTTGAACGGCCGCCGCCCGATCGCAATCCGTTGCCATGGGAACGGCATTTTTTTCGCAGGCCCGTGGACAGGCGGATGCCGACACGCTACTTCTCCGATATGGAGGAATTTCCCTGGGGAGCAATGTCCGGAAACGCGATCGGAGAACGACCATGTCCGATACCGATGTCACTGCTGCTTCCGCGCTTTTTACGGATCTGTACGAACTGACCATGGCCTGCGCCTATGCCGCCGAGGGCATGGACCAGTCCGCCGTTTTCGAGCTTTTTTTCCGAAGGATGCCCCGTACCCGCAATTTCATCCTGGCCGCCGGGCTGGACGCCGTTCTCAGCTATCTCGAATCCTGGCGCTTCACGCCCGATGACCGCGACTATCTCGCCGGACTCGGGCTTTTCCCGGACGATTTTCTGGACGCCCTGGGCGCCCTTCGCTTTACCGGCGACGTGTACGCGGTGCCGGAAGGGACGGTCGTTTTCGAAAACGAACCCCTCGTCCAGGTCGTCGCGCCGCTTATCGAGGCGCAAATCGTCGAAACCTACCTGCTCAACCAGATTCATTTCCAGTCCATCGCCGCGGCCAAGGCCGCGCGCGTCGTCCTGGCCGCCGGGCAGCGGGGCGTGGTGGATTTCGGCTCCCGGCGGGCGCACGGCACGGACGCGGCCCTTGCCGTGGCCCGGGTCAGCTATCTGGCCGGCGCCGTCGGCACCTCCAATGTCCTGGCCGGCAGGCGGTACGGCATCCCGGTGTTCGGCACCATGGCCCACAGCTATATTCAGGCGCACCGGGACGAGCGGGCGGCGTTCCAGGCCTTTGCCCGGGTTTTCCCGGAAACGACGCTGCTGGTCGATACCTATGACAGTCTGGAAGGCGTCGTCGAGGTGATCCGGTTGGCCCGGCAGCTGGGCAAGGATTTTCATATCCGGGCCATCCGGCTCGATTCCGGCGATCTGGCCGATCTGGCCCGGCAGTCGCGCGGACTTCTGGATGCGGCCGGCCTGCACGCCGTGCGTATTTTTGCCTCCAGTGAACTCGACGAGGAGGCCATCGCCGCCTTTGCGCGCCAGGACGTGCCCATCGACACCTTCGGCGTGGGGACCCGGATGGCCGTCTCCCCGGACGCCCCGGCCTTGGATATGGCCTACAAGCTGGTCGCATACGACAACAGGCCGTGCGTCAAGCTGTCCACGGCCAAGGTGATCTATCCCGGCCGCAAGCAGGTCCATCGGTTCATGAAGGGCGACGTCATGCACCATGATGTCGTGAGCCGTTTCGATGAGCCCGCCGGCGGCATCCCCCTGTTGCGTCAGGTCATGGCCGGGGGCGTGCGCACGGCGGCCGGCAGGGACAGCCTCGACACCTGCCGCGCCCGGGCCGCGCGTGAGCTGGCGGGCCTTCCCGAGCGCCTGCGCGCGCCGGAAAAGGCCTTGCCGCATCTCGTCACCATCAGCGACGCGTTGCAACACGATCTGGAGCGCTTCAAGGAAGCGCGGAAAAAATGAGCGCCAAGCCCTGTTCGGTACGGCTTCCTTCGGGCGGGCACGCGAGGCCGTACCGGGCATTCCGGGCCTTTTGATCCGCGCCGTCCCGAAATGGTGGGAGCGTGACAGTGGCCTTTCTTGGCCAGGTCGCAACATTCGCAGGCAACTTCATCCCGGGCGGATGGATGGCCGCGGATGGATCGCTCCTGTCGATTTCGCAATACCAGACGCTGTTCGCCATCCGCGGCACAACCTATGGCGGCGACGGCGTGACCACGTTCGCGCTGCCGGATCTGCGGGGGCGCACCCTGATCGGGGCGTCCGCTACGTCCCCCTGTCGGCACGAAGACGGGGACCGGGCAAAGGACGCTGACGGTCGCGAATCTTCCGGCGCATGCCCACACCTTTTCCATGTCCATCCCGTCCACGCTATCGAGCACCATGCTTCTGTTGGGTGAGGAGAATTGATTGTGCTTTCATCCCCTGGTCCCGGGCGGACGCGAACCAGGCGCACAGCCCGTAGCCTCCTGTGAGCATCCACAAGGTGATCCATTCGGGGAGCACGTCGGTCAGGGCCGCGCCCATCTTGCTGATGCGTAAAAAGCCGGTGATCGCCGCGGTGGTCGGCACCAGCTGGGCCAGCCAGCGGACCGCCGCGGGCATGCATTCCTGCGGCCAGGCGAAGCCCGAGAGAAACAGGAAGGGAAGGGACAAGGGCAACAACAATTCTATGGGCATTTCCCGATACCGATACAGAGGCACCAGGGCGAACCCCAGAAAGATGGTCGCCAGGAAAAACGGCAGGGCGAAGCAGAGCATGTCCAGCGGATTCCCCCGCTGTACAAAGGAGTATATCCTGGGAATACAGAAAAAATAATAGATCGAATGGACCAGATAGATCGTCAGGTAGGCCATGGTCCTGCCCGTAAGCGTGGCAAGTCGGGAGCCCGCCGTACTATTGACCGGGGCGGTTGCGCGGTGCGTGACCCCGAGGAAACCGACTCCCATGAGGAGCGTCTGCTCCATGACGAGGAGCAGGACCGGGGGAACGGTATAATGGGAATATCCGCCCCAGGGATTAAAGAGCGGGCGCAACACCAACCCGGCCGGCGCCTGCCGTATGGCGGCCTGCTCGCGTGGCACCCCGGCGGCCCGAAACCGGGCGATCTTGGCCGAGGCGGCGAGGGTGGCCGCAGCCTGTTTGACGTTTAAAAACGTCTGTCGATAAAGGAGAAAATAGCTGGCGTCCGCGTAGAGCCCCAAGGTCGTTTGCTCGCCGCGCTGCATGTGCCACTCGAAGTCGCGCGGAATGGTGAGGACGCCGCCGACGTCGCCGGCCAGCAAGGCCCGCTTGCCTTCCATGGCCGTCCCCAGATGTTGTTTCACGGCGGCGGCCTCGCCGGCATCGACCAAGCGCACGAGCTTGCGGCTGGTGTCGGAGCGGTCCATATCCAGAACCGCGAGCGGCACCTTGCGCGGCACCTCGTATCGATAGGGCGTCGGGTAGAACAGGGAGTAGAGCACCGCCGCCTCGACCAGGATCATACGGGCGCCATGGTCGGTGAAGATGGTCCGCAATTCCCCGAGCCACGTTTTTCCAAGCAAGCTCATAACCGCCTCCAAAGCGCGGGCGTGCGCAATCGGTGCGCCAGAATGGGCAGACCGAGCGGTGGGCAGAGGCCGACAAAGCCCAGCAGGGCAAGCATGTCCGGCATGGCCACGGCGAGCGGCGCTCCGTGGAAGCCGTAACGCACCAGAAATTTCAGATACCAGGTCAGCGGGAGTATCGCGCCCCAGAGTTTGGCGAAAAGCGGCATGCCGACGATGGGGAAGGTGATGCCCGTGAAGGCAAAGGCCGGTGCCGCGTAAACGGCCGACAGGCTGGTGGACAGCCGGAAGTTGCCAAGCAGGGCGATAAACAGCACTCCCACGCATTGATAGGCCACGACGAACACCACGGTGCTGACGGCGACCAGGGCAAAGCCGCCCCGTAGCGGCATACCCAGGTAACGGTATAAAACGGTCACCATGGCCAGGCCCAGCAGCCCGTAATAGAGCGTCAACGGCAGGAGCTTGCCGAGTGTGGCCACGAGGACGTTCCCCTTCGCGCCAGCCAGGAAGACGCCGGCGGTTCCCTCCTTAAGCTCCATGCCGAAGGCGTGTATGGTCGACAGCAGGATGCATATCTGGAGGATGGACGGCAAAAGGGCCGTTGTCAGGAAGTAACGGTAATCAAGGGCCGGGTTGAACAGCGGATGGCCGTCGATGGCCACGGGCTGCCCCAGGGACGCGGCCACGGCCCGGGGCTGGCCGGAGTGCCGTCGCAGTCCTCCTTCGAATTCCCCCGCGATGGACGCCGATACATTGCCGAGATCCCGGTTGAGCATGTTGCCGGGCAACAGCCATTGCGCGTTGTAATAGGCGACAGCCGTCGCTTTGTGTCCCCTCTTGGCGTCGTGTTCGAAATGCTCGGGGATAAAGAGATAGGCGTAGATTTCCCCCCGCCGCATGCGCGCCATGCCTTCCTTGGGAGAAAGGACAGGGCCGACCAGCCGCATGGTCGGCGCGGCGGCCACCTTTCGAACCAGACGCCGCGAGGTCATGCTGTCATCCATGTCGCACACGGCCACCGGCAACTGGCGTATGACCTCCCGGTGGAAAATGAGCAGCATGGCCGCAAAACCAAGACTGGGCAGCACGAGCAGAAAGACCAGATTGAACCGGCAGGCGACGATTCGCTTCACTTCCCGCCAAAACGTGAACCGAAAGCCTTTTGGCTGTTTTGGACGGGCGGCGGTGCCCTTTGCCATCACGAGCGCGCCTCCGCGGTAAAAAGAACGCTCATCCCCGGGCGTAATCCCGGCACGGGCCCCTGCGGCACAGCCCGCACCTCGAACGTTTTCAGATCGAAATCCCCGCTGTCGCTGGTTGCCCGCCAGGTGGCGAAATCACCGAGCGGCGAGATGTAGTTGATCACAAAGGGCAGCACCGCCCCGCCGAGGGCCGGCACGCGGCCCAGGACAATCTGGCCCATGCGCACCTTGGAGAGGCGTTCTTCCCGCACATTGACGGTCACCCAGACATCGGACAGGTCGATGATGGTCATCACGGGATAGCCCGGTGAAACGAGCTCGCCGCGCTTGGCCACGGCCTCCTTGACTTCCCCGTCGATAGGCGAGGACAGGCGCAGATCCGCGGCCAGCGAGCGGACCTCGTCCACGGTCCGGGCTGCCTGCGTGGCCAGGGCGGCGGAATGTTCGCGATCTTCGAGCCGGTTGCCGGTTGTCGCCATGTCGTAGGCCGCTTGGGCGGCTTTTTCCTTTTCCAGGGCCGTGCGCCAATTGGCCTCGGCCTCGTCGAGCTGTTGGGTCGCGACGGCGTCCTGTTCCCGCAGTTTCTTGATGCGCTGATACGTCTTTTCAAGCAGCTTGGTTTGCGCCTTGGTTTCGGCCAGACGATCCTTGGCCTGCCTGATTTCCTCCTCCCGGCTGCCCGCATCGGTTTTTTTCTGGGACGCCAACGCGGCACGTCGGGCGGCTTCCGCCTGGCGCAGCTTGGCGGTTGTTTCGGGACTGTCGAGAAGCACCAACGGCTCCCCCTTGGTGACGGTGGCGCCATCCTTGACAAGGATGGATTCGATCCGGCCGGTGATTTTGGGTGAAATGTCGATCTGTGTGGCTTCGATTTCCCCCTGGACATAGCGGACCGGGGGATTGAACAGAAGAAATCCAGCCCCCGTGCCAAGAACCAGGACAACCAATCCCGCGGCCACGGTGACAACGGTGTTTCGCTTAACCCGCATACCCTGCTCCGAACACTTACAGCCCGAGCAGACCACAGACGCCTTCGGTGACAACCGAGACGAGCATGGCAAGCATTTCGGGCTCATAGAGTTTTCGACCGAACCGGCGAAGGAGTATGGCCCGCTCCCCGCTCAGGTTGGTCAGTTGAGACATGATGCAACAAACCCTGAACCGATTGCGCTGGGGCGTCTCCTCCGGGCCGGCCGCCGCATCGACCAAGCGTTCGATGGCCATCAGCACCGGCTCGATCAATTCCGTATAAATGGTTTCAAAGGAGTCCGTCGGGTCCACGTATTCCCGCTGGAGGAGGATGCCCAGCCACCGGGACCATTCCGTGTGCATGGCGGCCGTAAGAAACTGATCCACGGCTTTTTGGGTCAGGAGCCGGAGTTGCTGCCGGTCCCCGGCGCAGGCATCGATGTTGGCGTCGAGGATTTCCACGAGCGGGGCGCAAATGCCCCGGAATGTCGTCACCATGGTGGCGATGACGACCTCGTACAGTCCTTGTTTCCCTTTGAAATGAAACCCGATTGCGGCGGGATTCACCCCGGCGGCCTGGGCGATTTCCCGGGTGGACACGGCATTGTAGCCCGCTGTTGCGAACAGTTGAACGGCGGCATCCACTAATTTTTGTCGGGTGGCATCGCCCCGGCTGGCAAGGGATCGTGTCATGGCGTTCCTTTGGGTTGTGCAGCGTGTTTACGCACGGAATAGTTGCTTTTATAATTATCCATTTGATTAAGTCAAGTGGATAGATTTTGAAAAAGCATCCCAGCTTCTTAAAATTTTGCAGCTGGGGCGGTCGTCTCCCGATGGTTTTGGCCCCGGGCGGAGGCAGGGGCGAAGGCGAATTGGACGGGAATCTGGCAGAGCAGGAGGTTCGGCGACCGCCCCAATGAGTCCACTGGGAGCTCAGCTAATGGAGCCACGGAGTGCTCGCCTAATGGAGCCATTCGGTGATCACCGAATGGAGCCAGGGCAGCGGTAGGCGACAGGCTACGGCCTGGGCTGTCCTTCACGTTGTCCTGGTCCTGGGGAGGCGAGCATCTTTGCATGAACAAGATCGTCAATGTAGTAGCACACATCAACCTGCAACTGCAAATTTTGCAAGCAATAGTCTTTGTTATTTCCAACTCCAAATATTGACTCAAGTATCGCATAAATAGGCAACTCGTTGAT
>JAFABC010000099.1 GCA_023426275.1 Pseudomonadota bacterium
GCTTCGCGCCGCCAAAGACACGTCGAGGGGGTCCGGGGGGCATCATGCCCCCCGGCCGCCGGAGGCGTCTTCCCCGCCGGGGCTTGCTTTTTTTCGAGAGGCGGCCTACAAACCGCTGTTTCCCAACCACGCACGTTTCGCCTTTTTTCCCTGGGTGCCGGACGGTCCGGTGACTCGCCGGCGAAACGGAGGAAAAACCCAAGGAGTCTCCATGCCTTACGTGACCATGAAGCAGCTGCTTGAGACCGGCGTCCACTTCGGACACCAGACCCGTCGTTGGAACCCCAAGATGCGTACGTTCATTTTCGGGGCCAGAAACGGCATTCACATCATCGACCTCCAGCAGACCGTCAAGCTCTACCAGAAGGCCCACGACTACGTGGCCGGCATCATCGCCGCCGGCGGCAAGGTCATTTTCGTCGGCACCAAGCGCCAGGCCCAGGAGTCCGTGAAAAAGGAAGCCGAGCGCGCCGGGCAGTTCTTCGTCACCAACCGTTGGATGGGCGGCATGCTCACCAACTTCCAGACCATCAAGAAAAGCATCGACCGCCTCAAGAACATCGAGCGCATGTTCGAGGACGGCTCCATCAAGCGGTTCCCCAAAAAGGAAATCGTCATGATGGGCCGCGAGGTCGAGAAGCTCAACGCCACCCTGGGCGGCATCAAGGACATGGATCGCCTGCCCCAGGTCGCCTTTATCATCGATCCCAAGCGCGAGGAAATCGCCGTGCAGGAATGCCGCAAGCTTGGTATCCCCATCGTGGCCGTGGTGGACACCAACTGCGACCCCGATGTTATCGACTACGTGATTCCGGGCAACGACGACGCCATCCGGGCCATCAAGCTGTTTGCCTCCAGCATGGCCGAGGCCTGCCTGGAAGGCGCGGCCCAGACCAAGGACATCGAGCCGACCCCGGACAAGGACGAAAAGCCTGAGGAAGCCCCGGCCGCGGCCCCTGCCGCCGAGGCGACCGCTTCCGAATCCGCAACCACCGACGAGTAGGAGGACCGCCCCATGGCCGATATTACCGCCAGCTCCGTGAAAGCCCTGCGTGAAAAGACCGGCGCGGGCATGATGGACTGTAAAAAAGCCCTTGGCGAATGCGCCGGCGACGAGGAAAAAGCCGTCGCCTACCTGCGCGAGAAGGGTCTGGCCAAGGCGCAAAAGCGCGCCGGACGCGCCACTTCCGAGGGGATGATCGGCTCCTACATCCATTCCAACGGCAAGCTGGGCGTCATGGTCGAGATCAAGTGCGAGACGGACTTCGTGGCCCGTTCCGAGCGCTTCCAGGAGTTCGCCAAGAACGTGGCCATGCAGATTGCCGCCGCCTGCCCCGTGTGCCTCGGCCCCGAGGACGTGCCGGCCGAGATGCTGGCCAAGGAGAAGGAGATCTTCAAGCATCAGGCCATGGAAGAGGGCAAGCCCGAAGCCATCGCCGAGAAGATCGTCGAAGGCCGCGTGAAAAAGTTCTATAAGGAAATCTGCCTGATGGAGCAGCCCTTCATCAAGGACGACAAGGTCACCATCAAGGATCTGCTCAACGAGCTCGTCGGCGTACTCGGCGAGAACGTACAGATCGGGCGCTTTACGCGCATGGCCCTTGGCGAGGACGCCGCCTAGGGTTGGCGCTCCACCGTTAAAACGGGCCGCAAGGCCCGTTTTTTTTGCGGATCAGGTTTTGCGCGGGGCGGGACCGCCCCGCGCCCCTTTCGTTTCAAACCCAAGGGGGCTCCATGTCGAATTTGCGGTTTTCCCAGGTTTTGCTTAAGATAAGCGGCGAGGCGTTGGCTGGCGGGCGGCCCTTCGGGATCGACAACCAGACCATCACCAATTTCTGCCGGGACATCGTGCAGGCGGCCGAGGTCGGGGCCAGGATTTCCCTGGTGATCGGCGGCGGCAACATTTTTCGCGGCGTCTCGGATCAGGCCGCCGGCATGGACCGGGCTTCGGCTGACTACATGGGCATGCTGGCCACGGTGTTAAATGCCCTGGCCGTGCAGGAGGGCCTGGAAAAACAGGGAATCTCCACCCGCGTCATGTCGGCCATCACCATGCGCGAGGTCTGCGAGCCCTACATCCGGCGCCGCGCCTTGCGGCATCTGGAAAAGGGCAGGGTGGTCATCTGCGCCGCCGGGACCGGCAATCCGTACTTCACCACGGACACCGCCGCGGCGTTGCGGGCCATGGAACTCAAAGCCGACGCCATTCTCAAGGGAACCAAGGTCGATGGCGTCTACGACAAGGATCCGGTCAAGCACGATGACGCCGTCAAGTTCGACACCCTCACCTACATGGACGTGCTGGAAAAACGGCTCCGCGTCATGGACACCACGGCCATCAGTCTGGCCATGGACAACAACCTGCCCATCGTGGTCTTCAACATGTTCACCCCGGGCAACCTGACGCGCGTGCTGTCCGGAGAGCCCGTGGGCACGGTGGTCAAAGGAGACGAGTGACATGCAGGCAGTGCTCAAGGAAGCCGAGGAGCGCATGAAAAAGGCGCTCGCCTCGCTGGATAAGGAATTTGCCCGGCTGCGCACCGGACGCGCCTCCACGAGTCTGCTCGATGGCGTGCGCGTCGATTACTACGACACCCCCACGCCCCTGGACCAGATCGCGTCGGTGTCGACCCCGGACAGCCGGACCATCACCATCCAGCCGTGGGACCGCAAGGCCTTCAGCGATGTGGAAAAGGCCATCCTCAAGTCCGACCTGGGGCTCACCCCGGTCAATGACGGCAAGATCATCCGCATCTCCATTCCGCCGCTGACCGAGGACCGCCGCAAGGACCTGGTCAAGGTGGCCAAGAAATACGCCGAGGAAGCCAAGGTGGCCGTGCGCAACATCCGCCGCGACGCCAACGACGCCCTCAAAAAGAAGAAGAACGACAAGGCCATCAGCGAGGACGAGCAGCACAAGGGCCAGGACGACGTGCAAAAGCTCACCGACGCCTACATCGCCAAGACCGATGCGGTGCTGGCTACCAAAGAAAAGGAAATCATGGAGATCTAGTGGCCGCTACCGCGTCCCTTCCCCAGCATGTGGCCATCATCATGGATGGCAACGGACGCTGGGCCACCGCCCGGGGGCTGCCCCGCAGCGAAGGTCATCGGGCCGGCACCGAGGCCGCGCGCGGCGTGGTCACCCATTGCCGCGAACTGGGTATCCGGCATCTGACCCTCTACACCTTTTCCAAGGAAAACTGGGGGCGGCCGGCCGAGGAGGTCAGGTTCCTCTTCGACCTTCTCGTGCGCTTCCTCACCAGGGAGCTCGACACCCTGCTGACCCAGTCCATCCGCTTCCAGGTGCTCGGCGAGATGGCCGAACTGCCGTTGGCCACCCGCAAGGTGCTCGGCCACGTCATTGCCAAGACAGCCCATTGCACCGAGATGACGCTGAATCTGGCGCTCAATTATTCGGGTCGCGAGGAGATCCTGCGCGCCTGCCGCCGGCTCATCGCCCAGGGCGTGGCCCCGCAGGACGTCACGGCCGAGCGGCTGTCCGGCGAACTCTACACCGTCGGCCAGCCCGATCCGGATCTCATCATCCGCACCAGCGGGGAAAAACGACTGTCCGGCTATCTGCTCTGGCAGTCCGCCTACAGTGAATTCGCCTTTCCCGAGGTGCTCTGGCCGGATTTCACGGCCGAGCACCTCGACGCGGTCCTGGCCGATTACAGCCACCGCTCCCGGCGTTTCGGCCTGACCGGCGATCAGGTCGCGCCCTGACGGGCCGGGCAAGAGGCCTCCGGCGGTCGGGGGGATAATCCCCCCGAACCCCCTTGATGCTGGGCCTTTTTGTTTCGGCGGCTTTGCGCCGAAACAAAAAGGCCCAGAGCCAAGGGTGGCCGGAAGGCACAGACTTGTCTTCTCCCTCGAGGGGGCCCGGGGGGCATCATGCTCCCCGGCCGCCGGAGGCATCGTTCAACTTCCTTCGAACCGTCAGGAGGACGTCATGCCCGTCACCGTCGTCGATCATCCGCTGGTGCGCCACAAGCTTGGCTACCTGCGTGAAAATGGACTGAGCACCAAGGATTTCCGCCAACTGGCCGGGGAAATCGCCCGTCTGATCACCTATGAGGCCACCAAGTCCCTGCCCACGGAGAAAGTGACCATCCACGGCTGGGCCGGGCCGGTGGAAGTGGACCGCATCGTGGGCAAGAAGATCACCGTGGTGCCCATCTTGCGGGCCGGACTCGGCATGATGGACGGGGTGCTCGACATGGTTCCCGGCGCCAAGGTCAGCGTGGTGGGCATGTACCGCAACGAGGAAACCCTCGAACCCGTGCGCTACTACGTCAAGCTGGCGAAAAAGATCCACAAGCGTCGGGCCATGATTCTCGATCCCATGCTGGCCACCGGTGGCACGCTCATCGCCACCATCAACCTGCTCAAGGAAGCCGGCTGTCGGGATATCGTGGGGCTGTTTCTCGTCTGCGCCCCGGAGGGGCTGGCCCGGTTGGAGCGCGAACATCCCGACGTGTCCGTCTACACGGCGGCCATTGACGAACGCCTCAACGAGGATGGCTACATCCTGCCGGGACTCGGCGACGCCGGGGACAAGATTTTCGGCACGAAATAGTCCGGTCGCGGCCTTTGCCCTGGCCGGGGGCGCGCGTCTGGCCCGCAAGGACCGGCGCACGCTCCCGGCGGTTCTTTTTTTCGGAGACACCATGCGCATCGTGCCCGCGACACCGGCCGACCATGCGGCGATCCTGCGCGTCTGGGAGGCTTCCGTCCGGGTCACGCACCGCTTCCTCGCCGAGGACGACATCGCCTTTTATAAATCCCTGCTCGCCCGGGAGGCCCTGGCGGCGGTCGACCTGTACTGCGTGAAAGACGGACAGGGCCGGGTCCTGGGCTTTTTGGGCTGCGCGGGAAGCCGCATCGAGATGCTCTTTCTGGAGCCGGACCAGCGGGAGCGGGGACTTGGCAAACAGCTTGTGCGTCATGCCCTGGAGCGGCTTGGCGCGCGGGCTGTTGACGTCAATGAGCAAAATCCCGCGGCCATCGGTTTTTACACGCATATGGGCTTTCACGTCGTGGGCCGCTCCCCGCGCGACGGCAGCGGCAGGCCCTTTCCCCTGCTGCATATGGAATTGCGTCCACCCGTCTGATCCGGTGCCGGGCCATTTTTGTCACGTCGGCCTGGGGCCTTTGCCACCCGTGCCTTCCTGCCCGGGCGCGTTCCCGGCGCAAGCCTCTTCCCATCCTCCACAGAGGAGCGTTCCACGCTTGCCTTTTCCGAAAACGCCATTTCCGATTGTGGCGAAGGCACCGCGACCTTCGCCGCGACCGGGACGCTGGCCTAACGCATTGGCGGCAAGGCCGCGCGCCTGAAGTAACGCGTCCTGTCTGCAACAGCCGGTCCCTGATTCCCTCCGGTCCCTGACGTCGCCGCAGCGCCGCTGCTGCGGGGCGGTCGCGGCCTGGAGCCGTTGGTTGAGGGCGGGCTTTGTCCGGTCGCGGCCTTGTGTGCTGCCTTGTCCTGTTCGTTTTTTTCGTCCGCCTTGCCTTCCGCTGCTGTTTCCTTCTTGTTGCATGGCGTGCATGGCGCTATACCGGATTCCATATCCTTCCCCGCGCATGGCATGCGCGTCCGGCGTCCTGGTTTTTTTCGCGGGCAGGTCTCCCGAGGCGCCCGGCTGCGGATCGGCCATCACGGCCATGTGCCAAAAATGTTATTTTTTACTTGCCAGCGCGGGCGCTGTGTGCAAGGTATTCGCTGTTTTCGTGAAATGCCTGGGTGATTTTGCTCTTCCGACAATAGTTTCAAATTTGTAGGTAGAGGTCGGCTTTTTCGCGCAATAGTGTAGGTTGTCACGCCGGGGAACACAGCTATTTTGAATTATTTGAGAGGGATGTGATTTTGGTCCCTGGTTTGCAAGAAGTCCGTGGGGGTCGAGGAGAGCGACCCCGCGGACGATAGGTGGGTTTTCGGCGGCCGTGTGGCCGAAAAAATCAACAAACTCTTTAAAGAAGGGGGGTTTATGGCACGCAGACGGAGTTTTTACAAAACGGGTTTGTTTCTGGCCATCGCGCTTTTGGCTCTGCCCACGCTGGCCCTGGCCCAGGAGGAGGCTGCCAAGCCTGAGTTCCTGAGCATCATGAACGCGAACACGCTTTGGACCCTGATCGCGGCCACTCTGGTCATGTTCATGCAGGCCGGCTTCGCCATGGTCGAAACCGGGCTGACCCGCGCCAAGAACGCCGGCAACATCCTCATGAAGAACATGTTCGACTTCGCCGCCGGCTCCATCGCATTTTTTCTCCTGGGCTACGCCCTGATGTTCGGCACGGACATCGGCGGGTTCATCGGGTTTTCCGATTTCGGCCTGGACGCGGCCAACGCCACCACGCCCGACGGCCTGTGGAACTACACCTACTGGTTCTTCCAGTGCGTCTTCGCCGCCACGGCCGTGACCATCGTGTCCGGCGCCATTGCCGAGCGCACCAAATTTATTTCCTATCTGATCCTCAGCTTCGTGGTCACCGCGCTGATCTACCCCGTCTCCGGGCACTGGATCTGGGGCGGCGGCTGGCTGTCCAAGCTTGAAGCGCCCATGATCGACTTCGCCGGCTCCACCGTCGTCCACTCCGTCGGCGGCTGGATCGCCCTGGCCGGCGCCATGCTGATGGGCCCGCGCATCGGCAAGTACACCCCGGACGGCGTCTCCCGCGCCATCCAGGGGCACAACCTGCCGCTGGTCGCCCTGGGCGTCTTCATCCTCTGGTTTGGCTGGTTCGGATTCAACCCCGGTTCCACCACCGCCGCCACCGGCAACATCGGCCTGATCGCCGTCACCACCAACCTGGCCGCCTGCGCCGCCGCCCTCACCGCCATGATGACGTCCTGGATCCGCTACGGGAAGCCTGACGTCTCCATGTCCCTCAACGGCGTCCTGGCCGGCCTCGTGGCCATCACCGCCGGTTGCGCCAACGTCACGCCCATGGGCGCCATCATCATCGGCCTGTGCGCCGGTATCCTGGTCGTCCTGTCCGTTGAATTCATCGACAAGGTCCTCAAGATCGACGATCCCGTCGGCGCCATTTCCGTCCACGGCGTCTGCGGCGCGTTCGGCACCCTGATGGTCGGGCTGTTCGCCAGCCCGGATTTCGGCGGCGTCGCCGGCCTGTTCTACGGCGGCGGCCTCACCCAGTTCATCACCCAGGTCATCGGCGTGGGTTCGGTGTTCATCTGGGCCTTCGGGACGGGTTTGATTGTCTTCTCGCTGCTCAAGGCCACCATCGGCATCCGGGTCACCGAGGAAGAGGAGCTCAAGGGCCTCGACATTACCGAGCACGGTTCCGAGGCGTACAGCGGCTTCCAGATCTTCATCACCGAATAATCGCCGACAAGCGGGGAGATACGTTATGAAACTCATCATTGCCTACTTTCGGCCCGAACAGCTCAATGCCGTCAAGCAGGCGCTCTACGCCAAGAGCGTGCATGGCATGTCCGTCACCAACATCGCCGGTTCCGGCCGCCAGAAGGGCTACACGGAACAGTACCGCGGCGTTATCATCGAAGTGAACCTGCTCAAGAAGGTGCGCCTGGAAGTGGCCGTCGCCGACGAGAAGGCCACGGAAGTCATGGACGCCATCTCCGCCGGCGCCAAGACCGGGAAAGAGGGCGACGGCGTGATCTTCGTCGTGGATGTCTGCGACGCCCGCCGTATCCGCACCGGTGAAACCGGCACCGGCATCCTGTAAAAGATCGGCCTCGACACCAGCGGCTTGTCGCCGGGGTGTCCACGCACAACGGCAAAACGTCCCTGCCCGCTCGCGGGCAGGGACGTTTTTTATTGGCCAGGTCCCGGACCACGGCGGGGACGATGGGAAAGACGGCCCGGGCCGGGAGTTTACGTTGGCATCGTAACCTGCTATTTCCTGCAACTTCCGGCTGGCGTGCCCAACTCCGATCTTTGAGGCGGAACTCCTTTGCGCTATACAAAAAAAATCGTTTTCCTTCTTTGTTGCAGTGTCGTGATCCTGTCGGCCCTGGCTTTTTATTATAAACGGGGCTGGGACACAGTCGATGGGCAGTTGCGGGAAATTTCCAATGATGTCGATTCCATCAATATGATCATGCATGACCTGGGCGGCCTGTACGGTCGCACGCGGTCGGGCATTATTTTGACGCAACTGCACTCGCAAGACGAGAATCTCATCGTCATGTTCGGCGACAGCATTGTCGAACAGATGTATTTCCCCGAAACAGCGGGCTATAATGTCATAAATTCCGGTGTGTCCGGGGCCAGGGCCCTGGAGTCGCTGCCATTTCTGCAAAAGGTGCTGGCCGCGTCCCACGGCCCGGCCGTGGTGCTGTCCATCGGGGCCAATGACGCCCTGGGCGACAAGGTGGCCACGCCGGAGGACTTCGCCGCCGGCTACGAGGCCCTGGCCAAGGCCGTGCGCCAAAGCGGTCGGGCCCTGGTCCTTGTGACCCTGCCGCCCATGGAGCCGGAGAAGTTCACCGCCGTCAAATTCGATTATACCCGCGTCGCCGACTACAATGCCGCGATCCGTGAGGTGGGGCGGCGCACCGGGGCCGTCGTGGCCGAGGTCCATGACGCCATCGACGCCTGGCGCAAGGGACGCCCCGGCGGGTTCACCGTGGACGGCGTGCACCTGGGCGCGCAAGCCGCCGCGCTCTGGCGGCAGATCGTCTATGCCGCCGTGGCCCGGGCCCTTCCCGCCAACGCGCAATAAGCGACATGCCTTGACATTTTCCCGCCGGGCCGCGCACAGTGGGCTATCGAAGGAGTCCACTATGGATTCGGCAGCGCGGTGCTTTCCCCTCGTTGGCGACGCATTCCCCGGCTTTTGTCTGCTGGTCGGCCCGGACGGGCTGGTCGTGGCGGCCAATGACCGGGCACGTGGACTTTTTGGCGACGTCCTTTCCCGGCCCTGCCCCCTGCGGCCTCCCCGGTCCAGGGACGGGGACGAACAGGTCAGCTGGGAGTGGCACGCCGACGGACGGTTGCATCGCGTCGTGCTCACCCCCTGCCCGGTCCGGGGCGACGCGGGCTATGTCCTGTGCCTGGGCCTGGACCTGACCGAGCTCGAAGAGGCCCGCGCCCTGGCCACCCGGCGCGAAAACCAGCTGACCACCATCCTCGACAACGCCATGGAAGGGGTGGTTGTCGCCGTCGACGGCTCCCTGGTCTACGCCAATCCCTTCATGGAGCGCCTCACCGGCTTTGACGCCGGCACGCTGTGCTCCGCCCCGTTTGTCCGTTTCATTCACGAGGAAGACCGCGACACGGTGCTGGAGGTGCATCGGCGGCGTCTGGCCGGCGAGCCTGCCGCGCCCGGGCTGGTCTTCCGGCTGGTCACCCGGGAGGGGGCGGTGCGCTGGGTGCGGGCCGTTTCCACGCGCATCGACTGGGAGGAGACGCCGGCCGCCGTGAGTCTTTTGTCCGACATCACCATGGAGCGGCAGGCCCAGCTCGCCCTGGGCGAATTTATCCACCACCAGGAGGCCCGCATCGCCAGCCGCACCGAAAGCCTGCGGCAGGCCAATGCGACCCTGGAGGCGGCCAACGCGCGCCTGACCCGGGAGATCGAGGAGCACGAGCGCACGGCCCAACAGCTCGCCGCCGCCCGCAAAAAGGCCACCCAGGCCTCCGAAGCCAAATCCGTGTTCCTGGCCAACATGAGCCACGAGATCCGCACGCCGCTCAATGTCATTCTCGGCATGGCCGACATGTTGTTGCGCCCGGACGAACAGGAGCGGCTGGACCGCACCCGGGCGCTGGAAATGATCCGCGAGGCCGGCGCGGCCCTGCGCGGGCTGCTCGGCGATCTGCTCGATCTGTCCCGGGGCGAGGCCGGGCAGCTGTCCCTGGCGGCCGTGCCGTTTTGCCTGCGCGAGGTCCTGGACGGGGTGGTGGGCCGCTCCGCCGGGCAGGCCCGGGAAAAGGGGCTGCCCCTCACGGCGACCCTGGCCCCGGATGTGCCGGACAGGCTTGTCGGCGACGCGGGACGGCTCGGACAGGTGGTGGGCAATCTGGTGGGCAACGCCATGAAGTTTACCCCGGCCGGGCGCATCGACGTCCGCGTGGACCTGCCGCCCGACCAGGCTGGCCGGGAAACCGAGCCGGGCACCGTTCGCCTGCGGTTTTCCGTGCGCGATACCGGCATCGGCATCCCGGTCGCGCAGCAGAAGCGGATTTTCGAGAATTTCCGGCAGGCGGACGGCCGGGACGGCTGGGAACTGGGCGGCGCGGGCCTGGGGCTGGCCATCTGCCGCCAGTTGGTCGGACTCATGGGCGGGCGCATCCAGGTGTCCAGCCGGCCGGGCCAGGGCAGCGAATTTTCCTTTACCGCCCGTTTCGCCCTGCCCGAGGCCTCCGGCGCCGGTGTCGTTTCGCCGATGGCCGCCGCGGCCGCGCCCGCGCCTGACGACACGCCGCCCCTGGATATCCTGCTGGCCGAGGATTCGAACCTGTCGGCCGAGATGATCCAGGCCTTTCTCGGTCCGCGCGGCCATCGGATCACGCGCGCGTCCAATGGCCGGGAAGCGCTGGACGCCCTGGCCATCGGCCACTTCGACCTCGTGCTCATGGACATCCGGATGCCGGTCATGGACGGGCTGACCGCCACGCGGGCCATCCGCGAGGGCCGCGTGCCGGACTGCGATCCGAGCCTGCCGATCCTGGCCCTGACCGCCCACGGCGCCGAGCGGGACCGGGAGCGCATTCTGGCCGCCGGTGCGACCGGCTATCTGGCCAAACCCGTCAGTCTCGATCAGTTGCTCGAGGCCCTGGCCCGCCTCGGGGCGCACCAGAAGGAGCGTGACGCGGCAACGGCCGCCTCGAACGCCGCGTCGGCCGCCGGGGAGCAGGAACCCTTCGACGCTGGCCGGGACGAGGCCCTGGCCAATCTGGGCGATGACACGGCCCTGTATGGCCGGTTGTCCTCGATTTTCCTCCGGGACACGCCCGGGATGCGGAAACGCCTGCATCAGGCCCTGGCCGCAAACGACCTGGACACCGTGGTGCTGCTGGCCCATGCCCTCAAGGGCAATGCCGGGGTTCTGGGCGCGCTCGAAGCCGCCAGACACGCCCGGGCCCTGGAACTGGCCGCCCGGGCGGGGCGGGAGGACCGGTTGGCCGCCCTGGCCGGGGTTTTGGACACCGCCGTGGACCGGGTGGTGACCGGGCTGGCCGCACGCGGGGTTTTGCCGGCCGAGCCCTGAGGCGGGCGCGGTGCACAAAGGACGGTGTGTTGCAAAAGCTGTTGTTCGGTATCTCGGGACTCCCCAAGGGCGATGGGAAGAAATACAACTACGCCAGCGGGATTGCCTATCTGAGACGGTTTGGTCTGGATGCCATGGAGCTGCCGTTTGTCCGTTCGGTCAATGTCACGGCCAACAATAAGGACGCGATCCTGCGCAGCAAAAAGGAAAACGATTTTTATCTCTCCGCCCATGGCTCCTATTATATCAATCTGAATTCGGATTCCGTGCTGAAGCAGGAACAGTCGCTGGCCCGCATCGTCAAGGCCGCCGAGGCCCTGGCGTTGGTGGAAGGGCGCAGTCTGGTGTTCCATCCGGGGTTCTACGTGGGCCGGTCGCCGGAGAGCGCCATGCGCCAGATCCGGGACAACCTGCGCAAACTGCCGCACGAGGGCGTGGATTACCGGCTGGAGACGACCGGCGGCAAGTCGCAGTTCGGCACGCTGGACGAGCTGGTGGACCTTTGCCGCGAAGTGCCTTCGTGCAAGCTCTGCCTGGACTTCGCCCATATCCATGCCCGGGAGGAGGGTGGTCTGCGCACGGTCGGGGATTTTCAAAAGGTGCTGGAGACCGTGGCCGCGGGACTTGGTCGCGAGGCCCTGGACGATATGCACATCCACCTCAGCGGCATTGCCTACGGTCCGCGCGGCGAGCGGTTTCACCTGCCGCTGGCGGAAGGCGATTTCAACTTCAAGGCCTGTCTGACGGCCCTGCGCGCCGTTGAAGTGAAAGGCTGCGTCATCTGCGAAAGCCCCGAGCTGGAGCACGACGCCCTGCTGCTCAAGAAAATCTACGCCGCCTTGTAATTCCCCTTTTCGGGAGGGTCTGGGAGGGGCCGTGCCCCTCCCAGCCGCCGGAGGCATTCTTACTTCATACACGGCACGGAGGCGGCCAGGGCCTTGGCCGCTTCCACCAGGGCGGCGCCCTGGTCCAGGCCGTCGAGAAAGCGGCGCGGGATGCCGGACAGCCCGGTTTGCGCGCCGACCAGGGCGCCGGTCAGCAGCGCTCTGGCCAGATTCTGGCCGCCGCCGTTGAGGGCGTGAAGCACCGCCGTCTCGAAGTCGTCGCGGTAGCGGGCGGCCAGGAAGTAGGCGGCCGGGAGCTGGTGGTAGATGGCGCAGGGCAGGCCGTAGACGAGGGAGACCTTCCAGGCCGGTTCGATGCGGATGTCGGGATCGGCCGCCGCCGTGGCCATAAACGACGGCGTGAACAGGGCGTCGGGCGAGGCGAACCGGCCGGCCAGGGGGGCTTCGGGTTCGCCCGGACGCGGGGGCTGGAGGTCGTCCCGGGTGACCGTGTGAAACGGCAGCGCGTCTGCCTTGACCAGATGCAGCAGTTTGTCGGAAAGCGCCGGATCGAAGGCGTGGCCCTGCACCAGCAGGCCCAGGGTGGCGCAGAAGGCCACGGTCATGGAGACCACGAGGGGATCGGTCTGGGTGAGCAGGGTGTTTTCCACCACGTGGGCGGCCAGTTCGGCCGGCCGGGTCGCGTAGCGCACCGCGATGGCCAGGGCGCGTTCAATGGATTCGGTCGTGTCGGCGTTGCCGCCGGTCCGGTCCCAGGGCAGCTTTTGCACGACGCGGCGTCGCCAGGCCTCGCGGACGGACTGGTTGGTGTAGCGCCCGGGACCACTGATGGGCGTGCCGTCGAGCAGCGGGAAGAGTTCCGTCTCCAGCCGTTGGCAGAAGTCGGCCTGTTCATAGCCGCCGCGCTCGACCAGCGACCGGACGAGCAGGGCGAGGATGAAACCGGCCTGGGAGGACTGGCCGGCCTTGCAGCCGTCGTGATAGCGGCCCGGTCTGGGGGCGGTGTAGCCGGTGATCCAATCGCCATAGTCGCGGCGCAAGGCATCGAGATCATAGTACCAATGGGGGCCGACGCCGAGGGCGTCGCCAATGAAGGCCCCCATGATCGCCCCGGCGGCGCGGTCCTGGATGGTGTGCGCGGACATGACAGTGCCTCCTTTGGGTCTGGCCCATCGTTACGCGCTGCGCCGGATGTTGTACACGCCTCGGCCTTCGGCGACGTGGGCCTCGGGACTGCCGTCGGACCACAGAACCACCTGGGCGTTGCCCACGCGGTTGCCGAGCAGGCGCACTGTGGCCTCGGCATAGAGGTCATGGGCCGTGGCCGGCCGCAGGTAATCCACCCGCAGGTCGATGGTGGCGATGCGGTCGTCCAGGCCGCACCGGGTCCACACGGCGAAGCCGGCGCAGACGTCGGCCAGGGTGGAAATGACGCCGCCGTGGATGGCCGGCCGGCGCGCGTCGCCAATGAGATCCTCGCGAAAGGGAATGCGCAGCCGGACACGGCCTTCGACGATTTCGGCCACGCGGATACCCAGCATTTTCTGGAAGGGCAGACCATTTTCAATCAGATCGGCAAGTACCTTGAAATCCATTGCGATGCTCCGAATGCAGTGTCGTTGTGTGGAGAGCGGACGGGGGCAGTATGGAGCGGACACCGTACTGCCTGGCAAAAAGGAAGCAAGGGAAAATATATCCGGGGACGGATTAGTGGGCCAGGAGATTGGCGAAGTGGCTTCGTATCCTGTTTCTTCCTTGCAGCTTGCTCTCATAAAGCGCCTTGTCGGCCAGTTTGAGCAAGACATCGGGGTCGGTGTCCAGGCACGGAATGAGCGAGGCCACGCCGATACTGAGCGTGACGGTCTTGGCCACGTTGGAGGTGGCGTGGACAATGGCCTTTTCGTCCACGTGACGGCAGATGGCGCGGGCCACGGTATTGGCTCCGTCGAGGTCCGTGTTCGGAAGCAGCAGCACAAATTCCTCGCCGCCATAGCGCGCGGCAATATCCGAAATCCGTTTGCCGGACGCCTTGAACACGTTGGCGATGGCCCGGATGCAGTTGTCGCCGGCGACGTGTCCGTACGTGTCATTGTATTTCTTGAAAAAATCGATGTCGGCCATAATCAGTGAAATCGGCTGGCTGGTTCGTTGCAACCGCTTGAATTCCTGATCCAGTATTTTGTCGAAATAGCCCCTGTTGAAGAGTTTGGTCAGGCCGTCCTGGTTGGCCAGCCTTTCTATTTTTCGGGTTGCCTCCTTGAGTTCTATTTCCATCCGCTGCGCGTTGAGCATGATCAAGGACGCCATGATGCCGACCATGCTGAGGATGGTCATGAGGATGGTGGCGCTTTGGAGATGTCCGGTGTGGTTGAGAAAGGTGAACCGGTGTCCCTCCAGGAGGGCCGAAGCGATCCGAAAGGCCGTCGGGACAATGCAGAGGACGAGCATGATGAGAAAAAGCCAGTTCTGGCTTCCCAGCATCAGGGGAAGGTATTTTTTTGCAATGCGGAGTGATTCCAAAAAAAGCATCAGAAAGACAAGGCTGAAACAGCTCGTACGGAGAGAGAGGCTTGGGAAGACGTATGTCGTGATGATGAGAAAAAGAAAAAGCAGCGTCAGGATGGCGACGTAGAAGGACCGGTATTTCCATTGGATGCCCAGGAAGATGGCAAGCCCCAGGGACAGCAGAAAGGGCATGGCGGCTACGAGCATATTGGCAACGACAATGGAGAGGAAGTCAGGCAAAAAGCCCCGCAGAACAATGAGCAGGGCTCCGGTGCCGATGCCGAGGAACCCTGCCGTCCAATAGTGAAAGCCGGGATAGGTCTTTCGCGCCCTGGCATAGTAGCCCATGATTCCGGCAATGGTGAAGCAGACCAGGGCGCCTTCGAAGAGGACTGTGCGCATATCGAGCGCTTGCAACATGCGTATTCCCTTTGCAGCTGTCCGGCTGGGGCAAACGGTTGTCTGGATGCACAAGAGCGTAATGGTTCCCGCAGGTTCTGGCAACGCCGTTGGGCCGGGACGGTTGTTGTGGCTGGCGCTCTTTTGTGAGGAGGGGGGGACGCGGCCGCAGGCGGAGTGTCCCTTTGGCGGGACGCGATCGTCAGGCGAAAGGCCGCAGGCGTGCCCATCCGGGGGCGCACGTTCCAACGAGCCCGGCGTTGAGGCCGCAGGCACTGCGAAGTCCTGCGTCAGGGCGGTGGCTTTGAGTCGCTTCGGTGTGGTCGCTCACGGTCGTCGGCGAAGCAGGATGGAGCCGGTGGGGCGTAAGACAAGGCAGGGAAGCCGCACGACGCTGTGGCGTGTCCTTGAAGGCGTGTTTGGTGAAGGCCGGTTTTCTCCCCAAGCCTCCTGCCGCAGGGCGTGTTTTCAGGTCCTCCTGGGCTAGTGCAA
Organism: Pseudomonadota bacterium; assembly: GCA_023426275.1. GTDB lineage: Bacteria > Desulfobacterota > Desulfovibrionia > Desulfovibrionales > Desulfovibrionaceae > Solidesulfovibrio. The sequence goes on from JAFABC010000099.1 coordinate 15,445, forward strand.
CAGCAATACGGCTATGGCAATAGGCGATGTGCCCATGGTCACGGCGTTGCCTGCCTCATAGCCCTTGTTGGGGTCGAGGAAATAGAGTTTCCAGGGCGAACCCGGGCTGATGAACGTCGTTTCGTTAACGGACAGCAATGACCATGTGTTGTCGTGCAGCAGCGATGTCCGCTGGAAGCCCACGGTGTTGATTTTCGGTTCCGTGGCGTCGAAGGTCTCCAGGATGGGGCCCCACCAGCCGCAGGCGCCATCCAGGCTGCAATCCTTTTGCGCGCTATGGAAATGATGCTGGTAGATGAGGTCCCAGGACCGTGTGCAATAGTTCCAGAGGTAGACGAGATTTTGCCAATGGGGTGGGTCGGCGTTGTCGAGTTTGATTGATGTGTTGGTGTAGGAAAGGATCTCCTGGGCATGCCCTGCCTTGTTGACGATGCGGGAAATATTGCAGGAAAAGGCGGAGAAGGGCTTGGTCCACTGCCAGGTCGGCGTTGTTGCCCCGTTGTCGCAGGGATCATCGGCGCTGCAGGACCAGTCGAAAATGCCAAGATCGCCGGGGTTGTTTCCGGAATAGATGCCAACGACCTCGACGGTCGCTTCCGTGCGGTTGGTGGCCGTGGTGAAAAGCCAGCTCAGGCTGGCATCCGGAGCGAGTCCGGCCGGGTGGATGTACATTTCCGTATGCAATTCCGCCTGGGAATTGGCCACAAGCCGCCCGGTCCTGTAGGCCACGCCGGTGCCCAGGCCGCCGTTTTTTTTCTGGGCGGAACGCAGGGTGGCCAAATTCGGGAGTCTCTCCAAGGTGCTCGAACTGGTTTCCCGGGAAAAGAGCCTTGTCCGGTCGTTGACGATACTGGTGGCGACTTGGCCATCAGGGGTCGGTCCCTGGTCCTGGGGCGGACGTGACGGGATGGGGATGGAGGATGCGGCCGGGGTTTGGGCTGGCGCACCCCCGGCAAGGCAAAGACAAAGACACCACGTGATGCACAAAAGGCATATCGCCTGAGGGGTCCGCATGACGATTCTCCTTGCAAGCGGTGGTGCGTGTCATTGCGCGCGGGATGCATTCCCGACCTGTCCCCGGCCTTGGCCGGCCGCATTTCCCCGGTGGTCTTCCGGGAGGTCTTCCCTTTTCCTCATATAGGACCGCCGGAGCAAAAATCCATTCCGATTGGGGCGGCGGTTGACCTTTTTCCGCAAAAGCGGTTAATCAGATAGAAGCCGGAAAAGGCTGTTTTTACCGGCTGACGGGAGTCATGGTCGTGAGCAGGTTGCACCGTTGATCTTTTAAAAAACAGTGGGTTCGAAGCGTGGCAGGCTGCTCGGAACCGCGACCCGGAGCGCAAGGGAGGATGCAATGGCGACGCAATTGAAGACCTCTTCCAGTGGCACGGTAACGGTGAGTGACAGCGAAATCGCGGCATTGCGCGGCAAACTGCGCGGTGATGTCCTGCTTGCCGCCGAACCCGGGTACGAGACGACCCGGGCGGTCTGGAACGCCATGATCGATCGGCATCCGGCCATGATCGTTCGGGCGATGGGCGCCGCGGACGTGATCGAGGCCGTCAACTTCGCCCGCGCCCACGACAGTGTCATCGCGGTGCGCGGCGGAGGGCACAACATCGCCGGAAATGCCGTCTGCGAGGGCGGGCTCATGCTCGACCTCGCCCGGATGCGCTCGGTACAGGTCGATCCCGCCACACGTCGGGCCCGGGTGGAAGGCGGGGCGCTGCTCTCGGACGTCGACAAGGAAACCCAGGCCTTCGGTCTCGCCGTTCCCGTTGGAATCAATTCGACCACGGGCATTGCCGGACTGACGCTCGGCGGCGGCTTTGGCTGGATCAGCCGCAAATTCGGCCTGACCATCGACAACCTCTTTTCCGTGGACATCGTTACGGCGGATGGGGAATGGCGTCGTGCCGACGCCCCTCGGCACCCCGACCTGTTTTGGGCCGTGCGCGGCGGGGGCGGCAATTTCGGCGCGGTGACCGCGTTCGAGTTCCAGCTTCAGGAGTTCGGCCCGCAGGTCATCGCCGGGTTGCTGCTGCATCCTCTCGACGAGGCTCCCGCGGTGCTTCGGGAGTACCGGCGTCTTATCGCCGGGGCCCCGGATGCCTTGACGGTCTGGCTTGTGCTGCGCAAGGCGCCGCCCGCGCCGTTCGTGCCCCGGGAGTGGCAGGGCAGGGAGGTGCTCATCCTGGCCCTGTGCTACGCGGGGGCACTGGAAGCCGGAGAACAGGCCGCCGCGCCGTTTCGCGCCATCGGCAAGCCCATCGTCGATCTCGTTGGCCCGCACCCGTTTGTCGGCTGGGAAGCGGCGTTCGACCCGCTGCTCACGCCGGGTGCCCGCAACTATTGGAAAAGCCACGACTTCAGCCAACTGACCGAAGCGACCTGCGATGTCCTGCTGGAGGCGACCCGGCGGCTGCCGACCGATGAATGCGAGCTGTTCGTCGGACAACTCGGCGGACAGATCAACCGCATCCCCGGCGACGCGACGGCGTTCCCCCGTCGCGACGTGGAGTTTGTCGTGAACATCCACACGCGCTGGCGCGATCCCGCCGATGACGCGAACTGCATGGGCTGGGCGCGGCAGCTGTTCCAGGACCTCGCGCCGCACGCCATGGGCTCGGTGTACGTGAACTTCATGCCGGGCGACGAGCCGAACCGCATTCGAAGCGCCTTCGGCCCCAATTACGACCGGCTGGTCGCGGTGAAGCGCCGGTACGATCCGCACAACCTCTTCCGGTTCAACCAGAACATCTCCCTGACCCCGCCGCCGGCATAGGGCGTCCCGGCAGACGTCGTTGCCGCATCCGGCAAACCAAAGGGGGGGCCATATGGTCCCCCCCTTGCTTGGCGCGATTGTCCGGTTGCGCGGCGATCCTGCCTTTACCGCGTCTCGTCCTGTTCGTAGGGCGGCTTTTCCTTGAAGGCGATACGGAAGCAGGTGATGGCTCCGCCCCAGGTGATGGCGAGGCCGAAGATCATCATGATGATGGCGCTGGTTTCCATGCGTTATCCCCTTTTCAGAAAGCTTCGGTTCGTGTCGATGATCGGCGCAAAGGCATAGTCCTTGCGGGGGCACAGCAGGGCGAAGAAAAAGCAGATGAACAGGGTGGACCAGCCAAAGACGAGGGTCGCTGTCGTGGAGTAGCCGCCATAGTTCTTGGTGAGGTCCCCCACGAAGTTCGAGACGAGCATGAAGCCGAGCATGGCCGGCGCGATAAAACGGATGCTGAGGGTCCACAGCGTGCCGACTTTGATCTCGGAGTAGTGGTTGATGTACCGGCGCAGGTCGTCGATGTTGCAGAACCAGGCCACAAACACGATCTCGATGAAACCGCCGAGGAGCACGCCGAAATTGTTGATGAAGTGGTCGACGATATCAAGCAGCAGGAGGCCGCCGTTGGTTGTGAAGGCGATGCTGATGCAAAAACCGAAGGCGCAGAAGATGACGGCCGCCTTTTTGCGGGAGATGCTCATTTTTTCCATGAGCGCGGCAACGACGACTTCGTTGAGGGAGATCATGGAGGACAGTCCCGCGACGGACAGGGCCAGGAAGAACAGCGTGCCGAAGAAGACGGGGGCGGGCATCAGGTTGATGGCCGTGGGCAGGGTGATGAAGGCCAGTCCGACGCCGGACGCGGCGACCTTGCTGACGGGCACGCCCTGCTGTTGGGCCATGTAGCCGAGCACGCTGAAAATCATGATGCCGGAGATGACGCTGAAGCCGCAGTTGATAAAGACGGTCATGCAGGCGTTGTTGTTGATGTCCGATTCCTCGGGCAGGTAGCTGGCATAGGACAGCATGATGGCGAAGCCGATGGACAGGCTGTAGAAAATCTGCCCGAACGCGTCGGCCCAGACCTTGCCGTCCATGATGGCCGAGAAATTCGGTTTGAACAGCCAGTTGAGGCCGTCCGCCGCTCCGGGAAGCATCAGGCCGCGTCCGATGAAGATGAACACGAGCAAAAACAGCAGCGGCATGAAGATCTTGTTCGTTCTTTCAATGCCGCCTTTGACGCCGGTGAACACCGCGATGAAGGTGAGAAACCAGGCGGCGGCGGTCGCCGCGATGATGGCCGGCTGCACGCTGCCCAGATTCAACGGGGAATCGGTGACCGCGAGAAATTTGCCGAAGAAGAAGTCCTTCGGCGCCGCGCCCCAGCCCTGGGTGAAGGCCAGGACGAAGTAGCTGAGCGCCCAGGCCACGACCACGGCGTAGTAGGTGGTGATGATGAAGGACACCATGACCTGCCACCAGCCGAGCCATTCCCATTTTTTGGAAATGGAGGAAAAGACTTTTGGCGCGGAGCCGATGAATTTTTTCCCCAGTCCGAATTCAAGAATCATGAAGGGGATGCCGGCGGCAAGCATGGCCACGAAATACGGAATGAGAAAGGCCCCGCCGCCGTTGTCATAGACCATATAGGGGAAACGCCAGATGTTTCCCAGACCAATTGCCGACCCGACCGCGGCCATAATGAAGCCGGTCCGTGAACCCCATGTTTCGCGTTGCTGCATAGCCGTAAAACTCCATCTCGCAATCTCCGGTCCCACGCACCTGTCGTGAAATCGGGAAAAAATATGGGCTGCATGAAAAAATCACCCGACAGGGTGATCTGTTCTTCTTCAAGCCGCTGCAACCGCTGTATGCACAAAAAGCACAAGATGCCGGCGTACCCCGGCATCGCTTTATTGCCGCCCGGACATTGCGTCAATTGTTCACTGCCAGAAGCGGCGCTCTCCCGAACAGGCCGGGAGCGAAACCGTGGCGCAATGGTGCATATCAAGAGAGGTCGTTGCGGATCGAAAACTCAAAATTAGAACACATTCGGAGAAAAAAGTCCAACAGGCATGAACTCTTGAGTTTATCAAGACAAACCCCAGCAGGGACCGGGCGGCAAAGACGCTTCGCCACGGCCGCCGATGCAATCCCTGGCGTGCGCGGGGCGAAGACGTCGGTTGCCCGCTTCCCGGTCGCAGGCGTATACCGGGATGTCTTCTTGACTTTTTCCACGATCACGGGTCTAGGCTGATAGGGAGAACTCCCGGCCAAGGCTCCGCCTGCCGGGCAACCCTCTATCCGGAGGCGGCGGCCATGCCCGATCTGATGGCCTGGGGGGCCCTGGAGCTCACCAAGCTCAAAGACGACCTGGATAGGCGTTTCGCGGCCCTGTGCGATGATTTCGGCCTCGCCCGGACGGCGCTCCCCACAGGCGAGGTCCGGATTTCCAAAAGGGACGGGGAATGGGTCCTCAACTGCCCGTTGCCCGGTTTCCAACCCGAAAACGTGACGGTGACGGTGACCGGCCGGGTCGTCTCCATCGTGGCCGTGAAAAAAAGCGGCCAGGGCGGAGGGCTGCTCAGGCTGTCCCGTGAACTGGCCCTGCCTTTCCTCATCGACCAGGCCCAGGCGGATTTCGAAGGCGGGGAGCTCACGATCCGTCTGGCGCGCCAGGCCCCGCCCCAGGAACGGGCCATCCCCGTGACCTGCAAGCCGAACAGGGATCAATGCCCCCCGTCCTCCTCCTCGGCCGGAACCGACGAAAACGATCGGAGTCCCCAATGACCGCATCCGCAAGCTCCCACCGACTGACCCCGGAACAGCTCCGCTGGCGGCTCGATCCCGCCGGCCTTCCCTTCGAGACCACCGCCCAGCTCACGGCCCTGGACGCGGTCGTCGGCCAGGACAGGGGCCTGGAGGCCCTGCGCTTCGGCATGGGCATGGTCCGGCGGGGATACAATATCTTTGTCACCGGCGAACCCGGCCTGGGACGGCTTTCGGCGGTCAAACGCATCCTCAGGGAGCTTTCCAAGTCCGACCGCGTGCCCGACGACCTGTGTTACGTCAACAATTTCAAGCGGCCGGAAGCGCCTGTGCTGCTGCGTTTCAAGGCCGGCCAGGGCTCGGACTTCAAAAAGGACATCCATGCCTTTCTCGAACGCCTGAAAAAGGACGTGCCGCAACTTTTTGAGAGCGAGGAATATATCGCCCGCAAAAACGAGATCATCGAGCTGCACGAAAAAAAGGTCATGGAGTTCTACAAGGCGGTGGAGGAGAAGGTCAAAAACACCGGCTTGGCCGTGGTCCGCATGCAGGTCGGTCCCTACACCCGCCCGGACGTGCTGCCGCTGGTGGATGGCGAGCCCAAGCGCATGGCGGAGCTGGAGAACATGGTGGAAAACGGCCGGTTCCCCCGGGCCGAGTACGAGGAGATCAAGGAGAAGCGCACGAAGGTCAAGGGCGAGGTGGACCATCTCATGCTCGAGGTGCGCGCCCTGCAAAAGGAAGTGGACCGCAAGCTCGAGGACGTGGACAAGCTCATGATCCGGACCACGGCTTCGGAAGCCCTGAGCCCGATCAAGGAGCGCTACGGCGATCCGAAAGTCCAGGCCCACCTGGACGCCATGATCGAACACATGGTGGAAAATCTGGAGGAGCTCAAGCTGGTCGGCGGCAGACCCAAAGGCATGCCCCCGGGAATGCCCTACATGGGGCCGCCGCCGGACGCGGTGCTCGCGCCCTATGGCGTCAATCTGCTGGTGGACAACGCCGAGCAGACCGGGCCGCCGGTGATCATCGAATCCTACCCGACCTACCGCAACCTTTTCGGCGGGGTGGACCGGGTGGTCGGCCCCTACGGCGGCTGGCAGACCGATTTTTCCAAGATCACGGCCGGGGTCTTCGTCAAGGCCAATGGCGGCTATCTGGTCCTCAACCTCATGGACGCCATCATCGAGCCCGGGGTGTGGCAGACGCTCAAGCGCTCGCTCAAGACCGAACGCATCGAGATCCAGACCTACGATCCCTTCTACTTCATTTCCGGTACGGGCCTCAAACCCGAGCCCATCGACATGGAGGTGAAGGTGGTGGTCCTTGGCGACCACAGGCTCTACCAGCTGCTCCTGTACTACGACCAGGACATGCCAAAAATCTTCAAGGTGCGCTCCGATTTTGGCCGGGTCATGGACAAGACCGAGGAATCGGTGCTCCAGATGGCCCGGTTCATTGCCGGCGAAGCGGCCGGTCAGGGGCTCAAGCCCTTTGATGCCGGGGCGGTGGCCCTGGTCGTGGAACATGCGGTGCGCATGGCCGGGCGGGTGGAAAAACTCTCCACGGCGTTTCCGATTTTGGCCGACCTGTTGCACGAGGCGGACCTCTACGCCACCCGGGCCGAATCGCAGACCGTGCGGGCCGAGCACACGCGCGAGGCCCTTCTGGCCAGAATCGGCCGCCTGAGTCGTATCGAGGAATTGCTTCGGGAAATGATCGCCCGGGGAACCCTGTTCGTCGATGTGGAGGGCACGGCCGTGGGGCAGGTCAACGGTCTGGCCGTCCACTCCATCGGGGACCACCAGTTCGGCATGCCCTCGCGCATCACCGCCACCACGGCCATGGGCCGCGAGGGCATCATCAACATCGAGCGCGAGTCCGACCTGTCCGGTCCCATTCACAGCAAGGGCATATTCATCCTGGCCGGCTACCTGCGCCGCAACTACGCCCAGGACAAACCGCTGACGCTGACGGCCAGCATCGCCTTCGAGCAGGCCTATTCCGGCGTGGACGGCGATTCGGCTTCGTCCACCGAGCTCTATGCCTTGCTCTCCAGCCTCTCCGGCGTGCCGCTTCGCCAGGATATCGCCGTTACCGGCTCGGTCAACCAGATGGGACAGATCCAGCCCATCGGAGGGGTCAACGAAAAGATCGAAGGGTTTTTTCTGTGCTGCAAGGACAAGGGGCTGACCGGCGAGCAGGGGGTGATGATCCCGCAAGCCAACGTCAAGGACCTGATGCTTCGCGAGGAGGTCCTGGAGGCGGTCCGCCAGGGGCTTTTCCATGTCTGGGCCGTGGGCACCGTCAACGAGGGCATCGCGCTCCTGACCGGGCTGCCGGCCGGTGTCCGAGGGAAGGATGGTCACTATGCCAAGGGGAGCGTGAACGCCCTGGTCGATGCGCGGTTGCTTGCCCTGGCCAAGGGCCTGCGTGAATTCTTCAAGGATGCCGAGGAAGGCGAAAGCAAGGGCAAGACCAAGGCCAGGGAGAAAAAGGCATGAGCTTCAAGATTACCGACGCCGTGACCTGGGTCGGCAAACGGGATTGGGAATTGCGCCGTTTCCACGGCGAGGAATATTCCACGCATCGCGGCTCCACCTATAACGCCTATCTCGTGCAGGACGAGAAGACGGCTCTGGTGGAAACGGTCTGGGCTCCCTTTGCGGGCGAATTTATCGAGCAGTTGCAGACTGTCGTGGACCTGGGACGCATCGACTATGTCATTGCCAACCATGCCGAGAGCGACCATAGCGGCGGGTTGCCGGAGTTGTTGCGGCGCATTCCCGATGTGCCTGTCTTCTGCACGGCCAACGGGGTCAAATCCCTGAAGGGGCATTACCATCAGGACTGGAATTTTCAGGTGGTCAAGACCGGCCAGCGGTTGGATCTGGGGCGTCGAGAATTGCTGTTTCTTGAGGCACCCATGTTGCACTGGCCGGATACCATGTTCTGCTATCTGACAGGCGACGACATCCTCTTTAGCAATGACGCCTTTGGCCACCACCTCGCGTCCGAAGGCATGTACAATGATTTGGTCGATCCCTGTCTGCTCATGGAAGAGTGTATCAAGTATTACGCCAACATTCTTACACCGTTTAGCCCGTTGGTAAAACGGAAGATCGAGGAATTCGCCGGCCTCGGCCTTCCGCTCAAGATGATCTGCCCGAGCCACGGCACCATCTGGCGGGACAATCCCATGCAGATCGTGACCAAGTATTTGGAGTGGGCCGACAACTATCAGGAGCATCAGGCGGTTATCGTTTACGATACCATGTGGAACGGTACGCGCCGCATGGCCGAGGCCATTGCCGCGGGCTTGCATGAGGCCGACGCGCGCCTTGCGGTGAAGCTTTTCAACGCCGCCAAAGGCGATAAGAACGATATCATGACAGAGGTTTTCCGCTCCAAGGCGTTACTTGTGGGCTCGCCGACCATCAACCGGGGGTATTTGTCATCCCTGGGCGGATTGCTGGAAATGGTGCGCGGCCTGGGCTTCAAGAAGAAAAAAGCCGCCGCTTTCGGGGCCTATGGCTGGAGCGGGGAGTCGGTTAAGTTGCTGGCCACGCAACTGCGGGAGTGCGGATTCGAGGTTGTCTCCGAGGGGCTTCGGGCCATGTGGAATCCGGATGGCGAGGCGTTGGACCAGTGTCGGACCTTCGGGCGCGAATTCAGTCAAGGGCTTGCGGACTGAAAAGCCCAGGGGGGAGGACCACTGGTTGGCCAACACGCTTGCGGCATGGCCACGTTGAACAAAAATGAAAAAAGGGGGCGCTAGCGGGGTTCGCTAACGGCCCCCTCGTTGCGGCTGCATCGATGATCAAGCGGTTGGGCGACACGCTGCCGCCCATTCGCGCCCTGTCCATGGCGTGCGGAAAAACTCACAACCTGCATGGAAACAGGGCGTTGATCTGATCTATTCCTCTGTACTGATTGCGTTGAAGCCACATTCGGCTTCGCATGCGCCGCAATCAACACAGTCTCCGGTTATCTCATAGTAATTTTTTCCAGAGGGGTGGATGATCGCTTCGGCAGGACAGGCGCTGACACATGCACCGCAAAACTGACATTCATCGGGGTCGATTTTATGCATTTTCTCCTCCAAATGACGACAATAGTCGCATGCATTTTAATTTAAAAAAATATTCTCCGTGGCAATGAGATGTCAACAAAAATGTCAAAAATGGCTTGGGGCGGGGTAGAGATGGTATCGGGGCAGGCCGAAGGGCTGTTGAATTTTTAGGCTGCTGCGCCGAATCGATGGACAAAGACAGGAAAAGTAAGACGGGGCCGTGAGATGCAGCGGGGAAGGCCAACGGTCGGCTACCATCTGTGGCGCCGACCCCTGAATACCGAAAAATGGACAGTTAGCGTGTTTCGCTAACTGCCCATTTTTCTTGAAATCTCTGGTCGGGATGAGAGGATTTGAACCTCCGACCCCCTGAACCCCATGGCTTATGTTAATTTTAACCAATTGAAATTATTGAATAATTTAAAAAAGTTCATTGAAAAAACCAACGGTCTGCCAACGGTCTTTTCAGGCAAAATCAAGTACTTGCCAACGGTGAGTGGTCGGGCTGCCAACGGTGGGGCCAACGGATTGCCAACGGTCGTTTGGCCGTTGTCGGAAATGCTTTAATTTAAAACATTACAATATGTTACTGACAATGCACCTCATACCAGTTGAGATGCGACACTCCCCCCTACCCTTTGCTCCGTAAACGCAGCCACTGGCGTCCTTTGTCCGTGAGACGATATCGTTGCAGGCGGCTATTGGGCTTGTCAGGAATGGTCATCTCAATGAGTCCATCTGCCAGGGCCGGTCTGAGATAGCGCTCCCGAAACGACTTCCGGTCTTGCAATCGAAGGATATCCTGCAACTCCTCGCGGGACATTGCATCCTTCATGACTTGGAGCAGTTGACAGACTTGGGGGGTGACTGAGGGGGCGACTTGGGGGGCAGAAGCAACGATGGTCTCGAGAATCATCGTGAGCAGAAACGCTATGAAAGGAGCGCAGTCCGTTTGCCGCGTGCTTTCCTGCAAAGCCTGATAGTAGTCGGCTTGATGCTCATAAACCAAGCTTTCCACAGGGATGTCGGCAAACAAGGGGTTCCAGCGGGCCAGAATGAGACTCTGCCACAACCGCCCCATGCGGCCGTTCCCATCAGCGAAGGGGTGGATGAACTCGAATTCGTAGTGGAAGACCGAGCTGGTGATCAATGGATGGGCGTCACTGGCAATTAACCAGCGAAACAGGTTGCCCATAAGCAGAGGGACGCGATCTGCCGGAGGAGCCATGTGGATGACATGGGAGCCTTCCATCACGCCCACGCCTCCAGTCCGGTAGCTTCCGGCCGCATCGATCAGACCGGACATCAGGATACGATGGGCCTCCAGCAGGTCCTTTTCCTCTCCAGGATTCCAGATATCGAAGCGATCATAGGCGTTGAGAGCGTTTCGGACCTCCTGGACTTCCCGGGGAGGAGCGATAACCCGTTTCCCGTCGAGGATAGCGGTAATTTGTGCTTCACTCAGCGTGTTCCCCTCGATAGCCAGCGACCCTCGGATGGTGCGAATGCGGTTGATGCGCCGGAGCCGGAGCGACCTCGCTTGCTCGCCCAGGATGGTCAACCGTCCTACGGCTTCGCTGATTTGGCCGACGAGGTTGACGATGGCAGGGGTGATGGAAAAGGGTGGCTGGTACTTTTGGCTCATGTGACCTTACCCCATTGAGTATACCAAGGATAAGTTCGTTCTCCGGGTTTCAGGTTTTCCCCCTTCGCGGCTCTTCGGTATTCTTTCGGGCTCCTCCGGCTAGGGCGCTATGAGGGCGCACGGCATTGTAATCTTGCCTTCAGGATCAATCCGCTCTTAATACAATTCCAGTACATTGGTTGTTATTCTCTATTTTATCCTTCGAAGGTTCAAGTTTCCATGTCATGCGATTTCGAGCCCCCCCTTCCTCATTAAAACTTGTTACCCTACATCTTTTATCTGCCGGGCAACCAACCACAGAAACATGATCCAGCGCTACTTCACCGGCGACAACACAGCAAAATTCCCCCATATACGGTTTTCCAATCAAATGCTCACAATCTTCATATTCCATGCCGCAAATTGAACATTTTTGACTCTTTATGAGTAGTCCTGCGCTGAAAAAGACCTGAGGAGGGAAGACAAGCTGTTCTATAGCTTCAAGTCTTTTAAAATGATGTTCAAGATGACTAAATCCATTATGTGCCCTTGACGCAGCGACCGATCCCATTTGCGCAATTATCAGTTGATCCCATGCTTCATCAGGATTCTCTTGCTTGAGAAGAATCCACATTTTTATTTCTGCAATAAGCGCTCGCAAAACACATTCACAACCAAGCAATATATTGGCATAATTTTCATCTTCAGATAAAATAGCAACTTTTTTTTCTTTTGAAACATCTTCCAACACCATGCCAAGCTTTAAACTCGCCGCCTTTTGAAGCTGAGCATCCCGTGCTATTGAAAGAAAAACCTCTGACTCTTTAACAGCTGCATTGAAGCTATCTACAACTGACTGATCTTTACTATCCATCTTGAAGCTCTCGCACAATCTTTTCCAAGGATTGCAATCCAGAAATATCACCTTCGTAAGACACTTTCTTGCATTTTGTTGTTTTTGTTTCCTCTATGATGATATCAATTTTTACAGCAGCATTTGCACCTCTTCCTTTAAAAAAATCAGTAAGGTAATTTGAAATAATCCCGAGCGCGACAGATATACAATCTGGATTTTGAGAATAACAAGATCCAGACACAAAAATTATTGGAGCAATCCATTCAAAAGCATTATTTTGAATATATGGAGGCCTTTGATCTTTATTTATGACCTCATCACACGGGAGATTGACACTCCGAAATAATTTTTTAACCGTTGCAACCTCTACGATCTGGCGAAAATCTGCAATGGTTGAGGCTGATATAAAGTTTATAGGCAGCAAAGCAATTCTCTGGGGTGGCTGACAACCAAGCTCAACCAGCTTCTGGCTAACAGAAATGTAATCTGAAACATTCGTGGTCATGAGCTACTGCATCCTTTAACCATCTATTTTGTATCGATTTCTTGACAAGCTCTTAGGCACTCCTTAAATCGCGACTTCAGATCCTGGGACATCCAAACAAAACTACAAGTTAAAGCAGTAGACAAATGAGGAAAGAGAATCGGGACGGCAATACACGAAGGGCGTCTCCTGATTATTAAAAAAGAGGTCAGGCCAGCCTAAAAGTCTCCCCTACTCGAACAGAACTGTGAGCTTGGCCAGAACGTCATCAATGATAGCTGGAGGTACACTCTCCAACTTGCGTCCGTGGCGCGAGGCCAAGTCGAGGGCGCGTGGCTGGTCGCAATGCACAACACCTGTCGTCTTTGTTCCAGCTTCGGCAAGGGACACAGCGAAGCCGGCTGTGCGGGCAAAGCTCCCTCCAGTCGTGATCGGTAACACGACAGGGGTTCGTGCGAGCTGGTTGAAGGCGGAGGGAGATATGACCAAAACGGGACGCGTCCCTTGCTGTTCATGGCCTGAGGTCGGGTCCAGGCGAACTAGGTAGATATCGCCCCGTTCCATTAAAGCAACTCATTCCCGACGGGCTTATCATCAAGCCATGTCCGATCTTCAGGGCTGATTTCGGCACCAGGATCGCATTGGGCAAGCAATTCTTCCAAGGTGTAGTGTGAACGCGGAGATGGTTCGACGACCAGACGACCGTTATCCACAGCGAGTCCGACAGTGGCTCCTGCCTGCAAGCTGAGAAGGTCGAGGATGGCGGGCGGAACAGCCAGCATAACGGAGCCACCGACTTTTCGAAGGCTGGTGGTGTACACAGGACGCCTCCAAAAAAATTATATTTATGTATAATACAGACCAGCAAAGATGGCAAGGGGGGAACGCTGTTCCCGCAATCCCTGGGGGGGGGGAGTTCTCCAGCCCTTCATCTGGTTTCAGCACTATCGCGATTTGAATGACCTCGCAGCCTTGACCACGGAAGCTTCCAAAATCCAGAATGTTGCCTGGATGCCGTCGATCTGTCCCCACCACGCGGGGTCGCGCCAGGAGTCGAGATCAAACATCTTTTCCCAACTTTGCTCCTTCTCCCACTGTTGCTGCCCGGGTGGCAATGCTGCGGCACGGACCTCCCAGGCGTCGCCCTCTGCTTCTGAGGCGGCATAGTACCAGTTGTTGAGGCACATGTGCCAAGCGTTGAAGTCGGAGAGGAGGACCAGAGAAGGATCAATCTCGATGGTAAGGAGCATTCCGGGCATCCCGGACGGGAGATGACCCCTGTACCGAAGGTCAGGTCGCGTCTGGTTGCACCGCCAAGATGCCCAAGCCCATACGGGATATTTCCCAGCTTTTCCGGGCCGCTTCGGCAATCGCCGTTCCATCTGAGCGACCATCCAGTCATAAGCACGGTGCATCCCGGCCCAGGCCCGGTGACCGTCACCAATCAGGTATCCCCTCCGAAGAAGTGTCTCATAAGCGGATTGGGGAAGGATGTGGTAGAGGAGCATCGGGATTAGATTTTTGATGCATTGGTTGCCGGAACCAGCTTTTCGAAGAAGATGACAGCCCCTTCGGCACCAAGAGGCAAATCTGACCGTGAAACTTCTTGATTTCCTAGACGGCCTCTTTGATCCGCTGACAGGCAATGGCTGAACTTCTCCAGCGAAAAGCCCTCGCCCGAAGCCGCTTATGGAATTCCCACTGATACTTGACCATGCCGCATCATTTGCGCAGGGGGCTGCGCTTTTGGTGTGGCTTTAAAATTGGGAAAGAATCTTGTGTTTTCAGATCCCTGATTTACAAAAAATATTAAATACCAGATGAATACAGGAGGGTAGCAAAAAAAACGGGAGAAGAGATTTCCTCCTCCCATGTAATGAGTACTCAATTTAACCCAGACTCGGCAACAGGCTAACCAACATTCTCGACCTTCATTATGCTCGGGTAGCAGGCCTGAGGGTAATGGGAATTGCGGCGTGTCTTCCTAGGGTCTGTTTCTAAATTACCGTAGCCAGATAAGACAGGATGCGATGGTAATCATGGTGGGGAATGTCTGCGCCAGCTTCTCGTAGCGCGTTGCGATCCGCCGGAAATCTTTAAGCTTGCAAAAAAAGCACTCAACCAGGTGCCGTTCTTTGTAAAGATGCGTGTCGTAGAGACGTTGCCGAAGCCG
>JAFABC010000218.1 GCA_023426275.1 Pseudomonadota bacterium
AAGCGACGCTGGCGCACCTTGATGGCGCACGTTTGCCCAGGCAGAGCCTGGGCAAACGTGCGCCATCAAACGTTCGAAGCACCACCCGACCAACCAACCGTCCGGCCGTCTCCCCCGTTCGGGAGGGTCCGGGAGGGGCAGTGCCCCTCCCGGCCGCCGGAGGCATCTTCGGCCTTCTCTTCTCTTCCCCACCCCGCGCCCGCGCTACGGGCGCGGCCAGGAAGCGGCCACGTAGGGCACGAACACGTCGCCATCCTGGCGGTAGAGCTCCATGCAGGACAGTTCCCCGCCGGTGCGTCGCACAGCCAGCTCCAGGCCCTGGCCGGTGCGGAAGGCGAAAAGCGGCCGCAGCCCGTCCTCGGGGAACCGGGCGTCGGCGTCGGGCCGCCAGGGCGCGACGAAATCGGCCGCGTCCGGGTCATCCAGGCAGACCAGCCCGTCGGAGCCGGCATAGGCCAGGGTGAGGCGTTCCCGGCCGTCTTCGGACGCGAACCGGGCCAGGGCCAGCACCCCGCCGCCATCGACCGTGGCCACGTCGCGGCAGGACACCACCGGACGGCCGGCCCGGGCGGCCAGAGCCTGTCGCAGTCCGGCCGGACATTCCTGATCCTGCAAGGGCGTCAGGCCGAGCACCCGCCGGCTGGCCAGAAAATCGTCCGTGGCCACGAGCACGTCGCCGCCCGGGCCGACGCGCCCGCCCGCGGCGAACACCGCGCCGGAGGTGTCGCCGAACCCGGCCATGTCACTGCCGGAACCACCGCGCCGCACCCCGGCGTAGGTCAGGGGCACCACCCGGCCGGGCGTGGCCACGGCCTTGCAAAAGCCTTTCATGCCCCGGGCCAGACCGGCGTCCACGGGCACGAGCACCTGCCGACCGTCCCGGTCGGCGTAACCGAAGGCGCCGCCGCTATAAATTTGATTGGCCAGGGGGTCGCTCCCGTCGTGCCCGGACTGGGCCAGGGCCATGACCGTGAGCGTCAGCACCAGAATCGCCAAACCGCAGGCAACCCGCCAGGAGAAACGCCCCTGGTCGGGCGTCGCCAACTCGCCCATGCTTGTATTTCCTTCTCTCTCGCGAACGTAAAAGAGGCCCGATTCAACGCCGGCGCGCCGGCAATCCCCAAACCTCGGCCACGGCCGCGCGAACGGCCGCCACAACCCGGTCCTCGGCCTTCTCCCGCCGCCAGACCAGGGACAAACCAAGCCGCAGATCCGTCCCTTCCCACAGACAGACCTCGCCCGCCGCCACGGCGTCCAGGGCGTCGTCGCGGCGCAACACCGTCAGACCGACGCCGGCGGCGACCATCGTGCGCAAGGTGGCGTCGCTGTCGCCCACCATGACCTTGTTGATGGTCAACGACCGGCAGGAAAACGACTGTTCCAGCAGATATTGGAACGGACAACGGGCCGAAAACCACACCCAGGGCAGACCGGCCAGGGCATCCCAATCGGCCTGTCGCACACGGTCGGCCCAGGACGTGGGGCCGACCACGGCCATGGGCACGTCGTCCAGGGACAGGGCCGCGACCTCGTGCTCCGGCTCGATGATGTTGTCGTAGACAAAGCCCAGATCCAGCTTGCCCAGGCGCACGTTATCGAGAATGCGTGGCGAACTCGAATCGACCAGGTGGATTTCCACCCCGGGATGCCGTCGGCCGAGCAGACTGAGCAGCTCGGGCACCCGCATCCGGGCGGCTTCGTTGTTGAGCCCGATGCGGGCCACGCCCGTGACTTCACGACGCAGGGCCCCGGCCCGCTCGCGCACGGCCCGCAGACTCGACAGGGCGCGTCTGGCCTCATCGAGCAGGACCCGCCCTTCGCCGGTCAGTCGCATCCCCTTGGACGTGCGTGTGAAAAGGGCCACGCCCAGCTCGTCCTCCAGCCCCCGGACATGGGCGCTGACGGCGGGCAGACTGGCGTGCAGGCGCTCGGCCGCGCGAGTGAGGTGCTCCTCCTCGGCCACGGCCACGAATGTCCGCAAATGGTAGTATTCCACAACGCCCCTCCCGGCGTCGCTTCCCCAGGCCTTCAGGAATCCGGAAGCCCCGCTTCCGGCATTGCGATTGGATCGCCTTCCCACCAGCCTGCTACATCCTGTTCGCAGCTTCCCTGCCTATGTGGCACACGCCCGGCCCCCCGTAAAGGCCGGGCCAACCTCCGGAGCACACCGATGTCTGTTGTCAAGCATATCCTGGTGGCGGCCTGCTGTGCCGCGCCACTCGCCGCCCTGCTCGTCCGGCCCGCCGCCCCCGTGACCGCGCCCCCCGACACGCCGCGCGCCATGTCGCGTCCGGCCCGGGCCGATCTGGCCGAAGCCGTGCTGGCCATGGTGCTGGAAAACGCGCGGGAACACGGCCTGCCCGCCAACCAGCCGATCACCCTGTGCCAGGCCTGCCTGGCCGCCCACATCGACCTGCCGGAAACGGTGCTGCGCCAGCGCTGCACCCGGGCCTGCGGTTTGGACGAATGAAGGAGAAGAAGTGAAGATGCCTCCGGCGGCCGGGAGGGGGTCACCCCCTCCCGGACCCT
>JAFABC010000245.1 GCA_023426275.1 Pseudomonadota bacterium
CCGCGGGGGGGGGGGGGCCCCCCGGGGGGGCCCCCCACGCCACTGCCCGGCGCGTGCGTCTCAAATCATCCATCCTGGCCGCCCCGTCCTTCGACGCGCCCTACTTCCAGGCCCTGCTCGAAGCCCTGCCCGGCGTGGCCGAGGCCCGGATCAACCCGCGCGGCCGGTCGCTGGTCGTCGTCCACGACGCCGACGCGGCCACCTGGGAACGCCTGACCGCCGCCCTGGCCACCGTTCCCGACGAAGCCTACCAGCCGGTGGTCGATCCCGGGGAGGCGGTAACCGGCGCGGACGTGGCCGTCAAAGGCCTGCTCGTGCTGCTGGGGCCGCTTTTCCCCACGCCCTTGCGGGCGGTGCTCGGCTGGGGCCTGTCGCTCGGCATCATCGTCAAAGGGCTGGAGACGTTTTTCGCACGCGGGGTCAAGGTCGAAGTCCTCGACGCCACGGCCGTCACCCTGGCCCTGGCCCGGGGCAACTTTTTCACCGCCGGGTCCATCACCACCCTGCTCGCCCTGGGCGAGTACATCGAAGGCCAAAGCGAACGCCGCTCCACCGAACTGCTCAAGGGCCTGCTGCGGCCGCAAACCGAAAACGTCTGGGTCGTGCGCGACGGTGTGGAAACGCTGACGCCCGTGGCCGCGGTGACGCCCGGCGACCACGTCGTGTGCGGCGCGGGCGAGCTCATCCCCATCGACGGCACGGTGGACGACGGCGAGGCCTCGGTCAACCAGAGCTCGATTTCCGGCGAATCCGCGCCGGTGCACATCCGCCCGGGCGACCCGGTCATCTCGGGCTCGGTGGTGGAGGAAGGCCGGCTGACCATCGCGGTCGAACGCGTGGGCGCGGAGACCTCCATGGCCCGCATCGGCCGCTTCATCGACCAGTCCCTGCGCACCCGCTCGCGCACGCAAAGCCAGAGCGCCGCCCTGGCCGACAAGCTCGTGCCCGTGACCCTGGGACTCAGCACGCTCATGCTGCTGGCCACCCGCGACGTCAACCGGGCCACCTCGGTGCTCACGGTCGATTTCTCCTGCGCGGTCAAGCTGGCCAGCCCCGTGGCCGTGCGCTCGGGCATGTACGCCGCCGGACAGGCCGGGGTGCTGCTCAAAGGCGCGGCCGCCCTGGACGCCCTGCAGGCGGTGGACACCATCGTGTTCGACAAGACCGGCACGCTCACCACCGGCAACATCACCGTCACCGACATCCTGCCCGGGCCGGCGCTGTCCGAGGCCGGGCTGCTGCGGCTCGCCGCCGGGGCCGAGGAACACTACGACCACCCCGTGGCCCGGGCCGTGGTGGGCGAGGCCAGGCGACGCCGGCTCGACCTGCCGCCCATCAGCCGGGTGGATTTCATCGTGGCCCACGGCGTGTCGGCCAGCATCGACGGCGGCAACGTGCTCGTCGGCAGCCATCATTTCATCGCCGAGGACGAGGGCGTGCCCTGCCAGGGCATGGAGGAAACCGCCGACGCCCTGCGCCGTCAGGGCAAGTCCCTGCTCTACGTGGCCCGGGACGGCGTCCTCGCCGGCATCATCGCCCTGCGCGACGATCCGCGCCCCGAGGCCGGGGAGGTGCTGGCCGCCCTCAAGGCCGGCGGCATCCGCAAAATCGTCGTGCTGACCGGCGACCACAACCTGACCGCCCAGGCCCTGACCGAAAGCCTGCCGGACATCGACGAGGTGCGCGCCGAACTGCGCCCCGAAGACAAGGCCGCCATCATCGCCGAACTCAGGGAACAGGGCCTGCGCCCGGCCTTTGTCGGCGACGGCGTCAACGACGCCCCGGCCCTGGTCACGGCCGACGTCGGCATCTGCATGGCCCGGGGCGCGGATCTGGCCCGGGAGGCGGCGCAGGTGCTGCTTTTGCACGACGACCTGCACGCCCTGACCGCCGCCCGGGAGGCGGCCGCGCGCACGGGCGCGGTCATCCGCCGCACCTTCGGCGCGACCATCGGGCTCAATTCCCTGGTCATGCTGCTGGCCACGGCCGGCATGTCGCCGGTGCTTTCGGCCCTGCTGCACAACGCCAGCACCGTCGGCATCCTCGCCTACGCCGGGCTGGCCGCCTCCCGCCCCCTGCCGACCGCCCGGGCGGGGCAAAAGGAGCTCGCATGTTGACCCCGCTTGCCCGGGCCCCCATCGGCCTCCCGCTCATCCTGCGCCGCGTGGCCAGCCGGGATCTGGCCGCGCGCGTGGCCCGGCTGGGCCTTTTCGAGAATTCCCGGCTGACGCGCCTCAACGACACCGTGGCCATCGGCCCGGCCAAGGTGCGCGGTCCGCGCGGCGACGTGACCCTGGGCGGCTGGCTGGCGGCCAAACTGGTCATCCACACCGACGACGACCGCCGCCTGCCCCTGCTGGAATGCGCGCAAGGCGACAGCGGCCACGTGGAAGGCATCACCGGACAGGCCATGGTGGAGGAATCGCTGGCCGCCCTGGGACTGGAGGAAAACGACCGCATCACCTTTTTGCGCCGGCTGCCGCCCATGCTCTATACGGCCACCGTGGACGGGCGCGAACGGGTGCGCCTCAGCGAAGGGCTGGCGGCCAAGATCCTGGGCGACACGCAAAACGGCCCGGCCCAATTCTGTGCCGTGGGCGTGGGCGAACCCTTCACCGTGCGCCGCATCCTGGCCGGGGAACATGCCGGCGAAACGTTGCGGGCACTCGGCATCCGCCCCGGCCTGCCCCTGGCCCTGGTCAACGTGGCCGCCGGACAGGTCGTGGGCTCGACCCGCAAGACCCCGGTGGCCTGCGCCACCCACGACGGTCTGCGGCTGTATTTTCAGGAAAAAGACGCCAATCTGCTGCTGGTCGAACCGGAAACACCCGAGGCCGGCGAGGGCTGACCCGGCCGGGTCGGGGAAGAGAAGACGCCTCCGGCGGCCGGGGGGCATGATGCCCCCCGGACCCCCTCGATAAAGGGGCTCTTCCCGCGGCGCGAAGCGACGCCGCCAAACGTTCGAAGCCGCCAGACACCAGACCCCCCGAC
>JAFABC010000351.1 GCA_023426275.1 Pseudomonadota bacterium
CTGGGCAAAAATGCGCCGCCAAGGGTGCGCCAGCGTCGCTTCGCGCCGCCAAAGACACGTCGAGGGGGTCCGGGGGGCATCATGCCCCCCGGCCGCCGGAGGCGTCTTCTCTTTTCTTCCCGCGCCCCTAGCCCACGACCAGACTGACCAGGCTGCCGATGGCGCCGGGCCAGACCGTATCCAGGGTCATGAGCCCGGTCAGCCCGATCAGCACGACCACGGTGGCCCAGGCCACGGTGTTGAAGACCGGGCCGTTGACGTAGTCGCCCATCAGCCGCTTGTCGTTGACGAGCAGCAGCATCAGGATGAGCACGAAGGGCAGCACCACGCCGTTGATGACCTGGGAGATGTACATGACGGCCAGCAGCGGCATCCGGGGAATGAGGATGGTCAGGGCGCCGACCACCACGCTGATGGTGAACAGCCAGAAGAATTCCGGGGCCTTGCGAAAATCCTTGTCAATGCCGAGTTCCCAGCCCATGGCCTCGCAGATGTAGTAGGCCGTGGACAGGGGCAGCACCCCGGCCGCGAACAGCGAGGCGTTGATGAGTCCCACCGCGAACAGGCCCGAGGCGTATTTGCCGACCAGCGGTTCCAGGGCCTTGGCCGCGTCGGCCGCCGTTTCCACCGGCAGCCCCTGGCCGAAGATGGTGGCGGCGCAGGAGACCATGATGAAAAGGGCCACGGCCACGGCGAACACGCAACCGAAGATCACGTCCAGCCGGGTGTAGCCGTACTTCTCGGCGGTGATGCCCTTCTCGACCACGGCCGCCTGCTGGTAGAACTGCATCCAGGGGGCGATGGTGGTGCCGACGAGGCCGATCATCATGGCCACGAAGCCGCCGTCGGCCCGGAAGGTGGGCGTGACCGAGGCCTTGGCCACCTCCATCCAGGGCACGTCGGCGGTGAGCGCCGCCAGCGGATAGGCCAGATAGATGACGCAGGCCACGAGAAAGACCCGTTCCACGATGCGGTACGAGCCCTTGACGATGAGCAGCCAGACGAGCGCCGCGGCAATGGGCACGGACACGAACTTGGAGACGCCGAAAATCTCCATGCCGGCGGCGATGCCGGCGAACTCGGAGATGGTGTTGCCGAGGTTGGTCAAAAACAGCGCGATCATGATGTAGAACGTGGTGCGCAGGCCAAAGGACTCGCGAATGAGGTCGGAGAGCCCCTTGCCCGTGACCGCGCCCATGCGCGCGCACATTTCCTGGACCACCACCAGCGAAATGGTGGTGGGAATGAGCATCCACAGCAGGGTATAGCCGTATTGCGCCCCGGCCAGGGAATAGGTGGTGATGCCGCCGGCGTCGTTGTCCACATTGGCCGTGATGATGCCCGGACCGAGCACGGCCAGGAACATGAGCAGATTGCGGCGCCAGGGTCTTTTGGTCGACGCGGCGGGAGTGGCAGCAGCGGTCATGACGAACATTCCTCGTACGCGCGCACCGGCCTACATGGCGGCGAAACGCTTTCTGGTGACGGATTCGGGCAAAAACATTTCCAGCACATCGTCGGCCGGCACGATGCCGGCCATGTGCCCGGCGTCGTCGAGGACCGGCACGGCCAGCAGATTGTACTTGGCAATGAGTTCCATGACGTCCTGGGGCGAGGCGTCCACGGACACGGACTTGAGCCCCACGGTCATGATCTCGGCCACCGGGGTCTTGGGCGGCGACAGCAGCAGCCGCTTGAGGGTGACCACCCCAAGCGGGGTCTCGTCGCCCCGGATGACGTACACATAATAGATGTTGTCCACCTCGGCCCCGACGAGGCGGATGTAGTTGATGGCCTCCTCGGCGGTCATGGCCGGAGGCACCGAGGCGAACAGGTTGTTCATGAGGCCGCCGGCGGTGTCCTCCTCGTGCTCCAGGAGTTCCTGGACCATCTCGGCGTCCTCGGCGTCCATGAGTTCGAGGAGTTCGCGGGCCTTTTCCTCGGGCAGGTCGCCCAGGATGTCGGCGGCGTCATGGGGCTCCATCTCTTCCAGGATGGTCGAGGCCCGTTCGCTGTCGAGCTGGCTTAGGACCCGCACGCCAAGCTCGGTGTCGAGCTCGCCCATGGTCTCGCCCAGGGTTTCGGGGTCCAGGGAGCCGAGCATGGACCCGGCTTCCTGGATGGGCAGCTGGGCCAGGATCTCGGCGATGTCGGCCGGATGCAGGTCGGTGAGGCGCTCGCGGGCGACGGTCAGGGTCAGGCGGTCGGCGTTGGGATCGAGCTGGGCCACGTAGCGCCAGTCGATTTCCCGGATCGGGAGCCTCGCTCCGAGCAGGCCGGCCAGCCAGTTCCAGAAGCGCAGCTGGCCCAGGCGGCGGGCCATGCCGCGCAGGCCCACGTCCACGGCGGCCACCAGCAGGTTGGCCCCGCGCGTGGCCAGTTTGAGGTCGTTGACCCGGACCACCTTGGCCCCGTCCACATCGACGATCTGCCGGTCCAGGATGTCGCGGCGCAGCCGGATGTCCGGGCCGGAGACGACCGGGGCCTCGGCCCGGCCGATGGCGTCGGGGTCGGCCGAGACCACCACCGGGGTGAACAGGTTGACGGCGCGCCAGGGAATGAACCGGCGCTCCCGGCGTTCACGGATGAACAGTCCGGAAACCCTGGGCAGGCTTTCGCCCGGCTCCAGGCCCAAATCTTCCAGATGGCCGAGGGTCGCTCCGGACGGGTCAATGACCGGACGTCCCAGCACGGCGCTGACATACAGTTCGCTCATAGCCAAGCCTCCGCGGCAACGAAGGGCGCGGGCCGCACGAAAAGGGCCGCCGCGTCTTCGCGCTGGCTTGCGCCGGCCACGCCCTGAGACGGACCGACGCGCGGGTAATCATCAAAAACCTGGGGTCAGGCGGCGGGAACCGCCGCGGTGCGCCCTACGAGGAGGGCGCGTGGCTTGGCGAGGGAGGTTCCAGGGCGACGCCGGCGGACACGGCGCACAGGCGGCGGGAACACGGAAAGAAGAGCGCGGCCGCCAGCCGACGGCTGGCCCGCGCAAGCAGTCGCGAGGCGACGATATGGGACGGGATGCGAAGTGCGTTCATCGGGCGCCTCCCTTTGCCGCCGCCCGACCGGCGGGGCTGGCGGCGGGCTGTTTCCGCAACGGAAACAGGCGCGTCGACGCGGCCACGGAGGCGGGGGCGTTATCTCGACGGGTGCGGCAAAACCTTTTGGGCAGTGCGACAACTACTGTACGGATCGTCCATTGTTTCCTCAAAAAAGGGTTCGTGGTGGTTCGGCTTTAAGCTCGGTCGCCGGCCTTGTCAACCTGTCGGGCGGGCCTGCCGCGTGTTGTGTCCCTGAAAAAACACGTCCGTACTTTTTCAGGGGAAAGGAGGCGCTTTTTTTGAGGACGCGCCCATCGGCGCGCGGTCACGCGGCCCGTCGGCGCGCCGGGGCGGAGACGACGACCGGGAGGCCGCGCCGGCCGTCGTCCGCCACAGGCCCGGCACGGCCTCAACCCGCGCCGCCGTAGGTGGTGGCCGCGGTGTTGCCGCCGGTGCCGCTCGAACTCGACGAATTCTGCTCCTGCAGGGCCTCGGCGTATTCGGTCTGCAACTGGGCCAGTTCCGATTCGAGCTGCATCTTCTGCGTCTTCTTCTCGTCCTCGGACAGGCTTTCGCCGTCGAGCTTCTCGATCTCCGCCTGGACCTGCTGGATCTGCTCCTTGAGATTTTCCAGGGTCTCGTCGGTGTCGTCGTCATCGTCGTCATCCGACGAGGAACTCCCGCCCGCGCCGCCGCCGGCCGCCGCCTGCTGCGCGCCCGAGGCCCCGCCCGAGGCGGTGGCCGCGCCGGAAGCGCCCGTGGCGTCGGTCCCGGTGTCGGTGGTCGTCGTGGAGGCGTCCGTGGCCTCGGCCGTGTCGGCGGTCTCGGCATCCGCGGTGGAGGCGGTCGTCGCACCGGACGTGGCACCGGTCGTGGCGCCGGTCGTGTCGGACTGGCCAAAGGCCCCGCTCATGGCGGCCACGGCGGCGGCGTTGGCGTTGCTGGCCAAAGAGGAGGAAGACGACAGGGCGTAGGAAAGGGCCTTGCCCTGTTCGGAAATGCTGATGCTGTCCCCGGAGCCGGACGTGTCGCCCGAGCCTGCGCCGGAAATGCTCCGCGATGTGGCGGTGGCGTCAAGGCCGGTCAGCGTCGTCGTGTTCGCGTACAGCGACAGGGAATCGATGGCTGCCATGGCAACCTCCTTTGTTTCGCCTCCTATCGGACCGCACTCCCGGATGTTTAGGGATGATTCCCATAATAATTATTTTCTTTTTTTCGCGCCAAAACTGTATCCCGGGACAAAAAATCAACGTCCCGGACGCAATACCGGACCACGCGCCCTATACCATGCCGATTTTACAACGCAATGCGCGAACACGCCGGCAGATTTTCCTGCCTGTTGTGCGGGGAAAATTTGGAAGACGCAAAAAAGTTGCAACGGTTACAGCGGGCGTGGCAGAAAAAACCGCGCGCGGCAGCGATTTGTTCTGGCGTCAGTGGGAAGCGGGCGCGTCGGTCCCGCGGCGGATGAGCCGGGCGGCGGTCTCCTTGTCCACCGGGCGCGAGAACATGAACCCCTGCGCCTTGTCGCAGGCGGCCTGACGCAGGCGGTCGAGCTGTTCGACCTGTTCGACGCCCTCGGCAATGACGCTCAGCCCCAGGCTGCGGGCCAGCGTGATGATGGACTTGACGATTTCCTGGCTCTCGCCGTCGCAGCCCTGGCCGCTGATGAACGAGCGGTCGATCTTGAGGTGGTCGATGGGGAGCTGGCGCAGATAGGACAGGGAGGAATAGCCGGTGCCGAAGTCGTCGATGGCGATCTTGACGCCCAGGGCTTTGAGCCGGGTCAGCTCCCTGGCCGTATGCTGGGCGTCGTGCATGAGCACGGATTCGGTGATTTCGAGCTTGAGGCACTCCGCATCGAGCCCCGTTTCCCGCAGCACCTCGGCCACGTGGTCCACCAGACCATCCTTGACGAACTGGCGGCAGGACACGTTGACGCTGATGGAGAGCTTTTGCGCCTCGGGCAGTTCGAGCTGCCACTGCCGCAACTGCCGGCAGGCCTCGGCAATGACGAAGCGTCCAAGCGGCAGGATGAGCCCGGTCTCCTCGGCCATGGGAATGAACTGGCCCGGCGGCACCAGCCCCCGGGTGGGATGGTTCCAGCGCACGAGCGCCTCGAAGCCCTCGATCTGGCCGTTTTGCACGTCCACGATGGGCTGGTAGTGCAGCAGCAGGCCGCCGAATTCGATGGCCCGTCGCAGATCGGTTTCCAGGCTGATGGCCTCGAGCAGTTCCTGGTGCATCTTGCGGTCGAAGACCATGGCCGACCGGCCCTGCTCCTTGGCCCGGTACATGGCGATGTCGGCGTCGCGCAGGATGTCCGCGGCCGTGGCGTATTCGCGGGTGCGCAACACGATGCCGATGCTGGCTCCGGGCTTGACCACCGTGCCGCACAGCGGACACGGCTTGGACACGACCGCGCCGATGCGGTCGACCACGGCCATGACTTCCTTTTTCGATTTGAGCTCTTCCAGGATGATGGCGAACTCGTCGCCGCCGAGACGGGCCACGGTGTCCATGCCCCGCACGCAGTTGCTCAGGCGGCGCGACACCTCCACGAGCAGCTGGTCCCCGGCCTGATGGCCCAGGGTGTCGTTGATGCCCTTGAACTTGTTGAGGTCGATCATGAGCACGGCGTACTGATAATCGTCGCGCCGGGCGGCCCGGGTCAGGGCCCGGTCCAGGCGGTCGGCGAACAGGCTGCGGTTGGGCAGTCCGGTCAGGGCGTCGTGAAAGGCCTGGTGCGTGATCTGTTCCTCAAAAGCCTTGCGCTCGGAAATGTCCTGATAAATATACACTATCCCACGGATATCCCCCTTGAACGTAATGGGGAAGCCGATCATGGAGACAGGGATGAGCCGGCCGTCGCGATGCAGGCGCACGGTCTCACGTTCCACGGACTTGCCGGCCAGGATCGCGCCCCGCACGTTTTCGCATTCGGTCAGCAGGTGATCGGGCACGATGAACGTCCGCATCCCGAATCCCTTGATGTCTTCCGCCCGGTAACCGAACAGCGCCTCGAAAGCGGCATTGACCCCTATGATGTTGCGGTCCATGTCGATCAGGGAAATGGCCTGGGGGGAGTTGGCGAACAGCTGGGAAAAATAGGCCCGCTGCGCCTCCAGCCCTTCCTCCGCCCGCTTGCGGTCGGTGATGTCCACCACCGTGCCTTCATAATAAAGCACATTGCCCGCGTTGTCGCGTACAACCCGGGCGTTTTCGGAAATCCAGATGACGCCGCCGTCTTTTTTGCGAATTTCGGATTCGAAGTCGTGGACCTGATCGTGGGCGGCCAGCCGGCGCACGAAGTCGTCGCGGCGGTCGGGATCGACATAGAGCTGGTTTTTAATATCCCGGAAATACTCGGTCATCTCGGCCACGGAATCGAAACCGTAAATGCGGGCCAGGGTGCTGTTGACTTCCAGGTAGCGGCCTTCGGGCGTGGTCTGGAAAATGCCCTCCACGGCGTTTTCAAAAATGGAGCGGTACTTGCGCTCGGCGGCCTCCAGGTTTTCCTCGGCCCGGCGCCGGGTGGAGATGTCGCGAAACAGCACGCAGGAGACCGGCCGGCCGGCCACGGCGCCCACGGTGAACTGGGACACGCTCACATCGACCACGTCGCCCTCGCCGGCGCTCCAGCGGGTCTGGCGCAGGAAGGCCGCCCCGACCAGACTCCAGACCTCGCCGCCCGCGCCGTCCTCGTCGGCGCGGCTTTCCACCGGGCGGACCACGTCGCGCAGATCCGCGCCCACCACCTCGATCGCGTCCACCCCGAACAGCGCTTCAAAGGCGCTGTTGACGGCCAGCACGACACCGTCGGCATCGCGCAGCACGGCGGCGTTGGGAGAACAAAGGAAGACACGGCGGAAGGCGTTGTCGGGAACGTCGGGGAAGGGACCCTGGGAATGCATGACCATAGGTACTGTCGCCTCAGGGGAAGATGTCCGATGCTTGCAGCATAGGCAATAAATTGTCAACATGCTGGAATGCCTGGACAAACGAAAAGCCGTTTCGAAAATATTACTTTTTTGTCAACAATCGCGACGGGTTGGCCGGCCGAAACCGGCCGGCGGTCCGGCAGCGGAAAAAAACGGAAATGCGTCGTTGACGGACGAAAATCCTGGGGTATAGTGAAAATAATGTGGGGACCTCCTTTAGAGGAAGGAGGCCGCATCGCCGCGTTCACGTCGGCGCGGCAAAAACAGAAAGGAGGCCGTCATGAAAACCCGACGCATCGTTGCGATGTTTGCCTTCGCTTTCTTGTCCGTCCTGTTCCTCACCTTCGCCGGCACCGCCCAGGCGCAGGGGATGCAACCGGCCGAGCCCATGATGAGCTCGCAGCAGCAGGCCATTCTGGCCGAAACCTGGACCCTGACGCCCCAGAGCACGGCCCGGGCCGGCTTCACCGGCCTGCCGCTTCGCAACTGCGAAGGCCTGTACTGCGGCGTCCTGGCCAAGATGC
Organism: Pseudomonadota bacterium; assembly: GCA_023426275.1. Classification (GTDB taxonomy): domain Bacteria; phylum Desulfobacterota; class Desulfovibrionia; order Desulfovibrionales; family Desulfovibrionaceae; genus Solidesulfovibrio. The sequence goes on from JAFABC010000351.1 coordinate 7,507, forward strand.
CCATCGGCACCCAGGTCGACATCCTGCTCAACGACCGCGAAGGCTGGGCCCTGGTCCATGTGCCGAGCCTCAACCTTTACGGCTGGGTCAACACCAACAATATCTTCTAAGCGCGCAGAAAAGCGCGGTCATCCTCCGGCCGGCCGGCGCGCGCGACGCCCGGCCGGCCGTTCCCGTCCCCGCCCGGACCTCATTTGACCCCTTGCCGATTTTGGCCTAATTTTCCCATTTCTCGCGGCCCCCCGGCCGCCTCCACATATCCAGACAACGAGGTCCAGCCATGACCGCAGCCGACGCGGACGAAAAGGACAAATCCGGCCCCGCCGCGGGCCGTGATTTCATACGCCAGATCATCGACGAAGACATCAGGACCGGCAAATGGGGCGGATGCGTCCACACCCGTTTTCCGCCGGAGCCCAACGGCTACCTGCACATCGGACACGCCAAGTCCATCTGCCTCAATTTCGGGCTGGCCAGGGAATTTGACGGCCAGTGCAACCTGCGTTTCGACGACACCAACCCGGCCAAGGAGGAAGTCGAATACGTCGACTCCATCCAGGCCGACGTGCACTGGCTGGGATTCGACTGGGGCGACAGGCTGTTTTACGCCTCCAACTATTTCGAGAAGCTCTACGCCTTTGCCGAGGTGCTCATCGAAAAGGGCCTGGCCTACGTGGACGACCTGTCCCAGGAGGAAATCCGGGCCTATCGCGGCACCCTGACCGAGCCGGGCAAAAACAGCCCCTGGCGCGACCGCACGCCCGGGGAAAACCTCGACCTGTTCCACCGGATGCGGGCCGGGGAGTTCCCGGACGGAGCCAAGGTGCTGCGGGCGAAAATCGACATGCAAAGCCCCAACGTGGTCATGCGCGACCCGGTGCTCTACCGGATCAAGCACGTGGAGCACCACCGCACCGGCAACATGTGGTGCGTGTACCCCATGTACGACTACACCCACTGCATTTCCGACGCCCTGGAAGGGGTCACCCATTCCCTGTGCTCGCTGGAATTCGAGAACAACCGGCCGCTGTACGACTGGGTCCTCGACAACCTGCCCATCGGCCACCATCCGCAGCAGATCGAGTTCGCCCGCCTCAACCTGTCCTACACGGTGCTGAGCAAACGCAAGCTCATCCAGTTGGTCACGGAAAAGGTCGTGTCCGGCTGGGACGACCCCCGCCTGCCGACCATCAGCGGCATCCGCCGCCGGGGCTACACCCCCGAGGCCGTGCGCGATTTCTGCGAACGCATCGGCATCTCCAAGGCCGACAACATGGTGGACATGGCCCTGCTCGAACACTGCCTGCGCGAAGACCTCAACCGCCGGGCCAAGCGGGTCATGGGCGTGTTGCGCCCGCTCAAGGTCGTCATCGAGAACTACCCCGAAGGGCAGGTGGAGGAGATCGACTTCCCCTACCACCCCGAGGACGACTCCCTGGGCTCGCGCAAGGTGCCCTTCTCCCGGGAGCTCTACATCGAACGCGACGATTTCATGGAAACCCCGGCCAAGAAGTGGTTCCGGCTGGCCCCGGGAGCCGAGGTGCGGCTGCGCTACGCCTACTATGTGACCTGCACCGACGTCATCAAGGACCCGGCCACGGGCGAAGTGGTGGAGCTGCGCTGCACCCACGATCCGGCCACCAAGGGCGGCTGGTCCCAGGACGGCCGCAAGGTCAAGGGCACCCTGCACTGGGTGTCGGCCGCCCACGCCGTCCCGGCCGAGGTGCGCCTCTACGACCGCCTGTTCACCAAGGAAAATCCCTCCGGGGGCAAGGGCGACTTCATGGACTGCCTGAACCCCGACTCCCTGGAAGTCATCCCGGACGCCCGGGTCGAGCCGAGCCTCGCCGGCCTGCCCGTGGGCGAAAACGTCCAGTTCGAACGCCTCGGGTATTTCTGCGTGGATAAGGACTCCACCCCGGACAAGCGGGTGTTCAACCGCTCGGTGGCCCTCAAGGATTCCTGGGCCAAGGCCGCCCACCGCTAGGCCGGTCGAAGAGATGCCTCCGGCGGCCGGGAGGGGGTCACCCC